>CANJLI010000015.1 GCA_947475005.1 Deltaproteobacteria bacterium
CTACCCGGGTCGAAAGCGCAGCGGACATTCTGGGTTCTCTGACGAGGGTTGGCTCTGCGATTGAGAGAGGGTGGGAGGCCCCGAGCGAGCGCCGGCCTTGACGTGTCATCTTGGAAATGGATCCCCGTTCTCCCCTTGCGTGGCAAGGAAGGGTCAGGGAAAACTGCGCAGCTGGTTTCCCTGAAAAAAGAAAAAAGAAAAAAGAAAAAAGAAAAAAGAAAAACAACTACCTAGGTAGTTCTTAAAAAGAAGAAATATACAAGGGCTTCAGCTCTCTAGGATACAATAAAGCTGATTCCACCTGATGCAGGTAAGTAGATTGCCCTTGGGTCCAGATCGGATCATCCAAGTTTAGGGTAGCTACTTTTTTTGGGCTGTCTTCCAAGCCTACGATCAAATCCAAAGGCGCATGCACATACTCATACTCGTAGGGAGGTTGTTTCCACTCTACCGCATCACCCGCGAGATCGATGGCTGCCTTGAGCACGCAGAGCCCCAACGCAAAAGCTGGAAACTCTACCTCAGGTTGTACAACATGGAATTGGACACCTCGACAGGCTTGCCCTTTCCATTTGTTAAAAGTAGGGAGAAATTCCATGGGACGCATCACCAGACCTTTACTGGGGAAATATTGACGAAGTTGTTCCACATAGGCTGTGGCACTGGGTATGTACGGAGCTCCTGCGAGTTGAAAAGGCATTGTGGTCCCTCGTCCCTCGGAGAGGTTGACACCTTCGAGTAGTACAAGGCCTGGGTAGAGTGCTACGGATTCCAAGGTAGGGAGATTGGGGGACGTCCAGGTCCAGGGCATGGAGGAATGAAAAGGTTTAAAATCCCAACCCTGTAAGGGGATCACCTCCAGGTCAGCTTGAATCTCCTGGTTGCAGAAGCGAGCAAACTCTCCCATGGATAACCCGTGACGCATGGGGATGGAGAATTGTCCCACAAAAGAAAAACGGGTGGGCGTCAGAGAAGGGCCTTCGATATAGCGCCCCCCGACGGGGTTGGGTCGATCGAAGACCACGAGTTTTTTGCCACCTTGTTTGGCTGCACGCAGGCATTCAGCTAAGGTATATTTGTACGTGTAGACACGACATCCCACGATGGGCAGGTCAAAGAGAATCGTATCGATCCCTTGTAGGGCCTCTTGCGGGGGCTGTCGCGTGTGGGAGTACAAGCTGAAAATGGGCAACCCAGTTTCTTCATGTGTACCATGAGCAGACTCGATCATGTTGTCTTGTTCGGTACCAAAGTATCCATGTTGGGGAGTAAACAAGAGGCGTAGCTCGGAGCCCAGCACTTCCTGCAAGGCCTTTGCTGTGCTGCGGTAAGCAGGGCCAAAGGTGCTGGCTTGGTTGCAGACCAACCCGCAAGTCCCCCATCGTTTTGTGGGGGAGGCTAGGTAGGTTTCAATGCCGAGTATAGGTGCTGTGCGCATTTTTATTCCTTATGATGACAATAGCGTCCCTCGCTAGGTCCCTCGGTGTAATTTCCGTCATCCCAAGGTCCCGAAGGGACCGTATGGGATCTCGATAAAAACGCAGGGATCCCATACGGTCCCTTCGGGACCTTGGGATGACAGGGGCGGCGTCCATGTTTACATTTCACTACGAATTCCCTAAAAAGGGAAGAAAAGATCAAGCACTCTTAGGCAGTGCCTGTGGGGCTGCATCCATTTTGCTTTGAAGGAAAGCTGCCAAGCGTTTCTCAGACTCCGATTCAATTTGAATGATTCGAATGGCAATGCCCGTATGAGCTGGTGTGGGATCTTCGGCTGTGGGACGCACAATACGAGCCAATTTTCCGTTGAAAAAGATAGGCTCTCCCCCATCGATTTTCAACCAAACTTCCAAAATACTCGCTTCGGTAAATGGAAATCGACTTGGTTTGTCAAAGTCCAGAAAAAATCCGCTGGAAGAAATATCCTTGGTTTGGAGCTCGTAGCGCACCGTCGAGCCGATCGAAGAAATGGTAACTGGAAGCGGTGTATCGAGGTCTACCCGGATCACTCTGCGTTGTTCTTTTCTTCCCATTACAGTTCACTCCCTCATAAAAAAAAAGCCTTCCTCTGTATCGGCAGGGAAGGCTTTTTTTTGAGTTAACTGACGTATCTGTCTGATTACATTGCTATTTCTTCTTCGTAAGTTCTTTGTCGATGGCCTTCTTCAATTCTTCGTAGGCAATCGCACCTGGGAATCGATGGCCATTCATAAAGATTGTAGGTGTTCCTGTGACATCATGTTCTGCAGCGGTCTTCAAGTTTTCAGCAATCCGCTCCTCTGCCTTCTGAGGGGCTTTTTGGCAGGCAGCAAATTCTGTCATATCCAACTTGATGTTCTTGGCATACTTTTCAAAATCTGCGTCGCTCAGGTTGTGTTGGTTGTTAAACAACTCTGTGTACATGTCCCAATATTTACCTTGGTAGGACGCACATTTTGCTGCAATGGCTGCAGGTTTTGCGCGTTGGTGGAAGCTGAGAGGGAAGTCTCTTGTAATCCAAACAATTTGGCCTTTGTATTCTTGGAGAACTTTCTTCACATCTGGCATAATGCGAGAGCAGAAGGGGCATTCGAAGTCACTATATTCATAGATCTGGATGGGGCACTTGGCACCCTCGCATTTGGTTGGTTTGGTATCGCTGGCAAGAGGGCCATAGCGCATATGGTCCTTGTCAGAGAGATTAAAATCATGGAGGGGTTCCTCCGGTTTTTGCATGGAGATTACCAGTTCTCCATTTTTGATCCCGGTGTCAATAATGGTTTGCATTAGGGCACGGGCTTCTCGGTCTTTCAAATATTCGCGTACTTGATTTTCTTGCTCTTTCGGGGGAAGCTTACTGAGTTGGGGATGATCCTTAAACTTTTCCAGTGTGGCTTTTATTTCTTTGTCCGAAATTTTTACGTGCTGGTTGAAATAGGCTTCGCGATATTTCTCCACAGCCTCACTTTTTTCTTTGGCTTTTTTGGCCCAGAAGGCATTGAGGTAAGCATTGGTAGCTTCGTTCTCAATAAGCTGGTACTTCTTTTGCTCTAGTTCGAAAAATGCGGAGCGATTCTTGAGCTGAACGGCTTCCAGTGTAGTCTCTTGGTCGTAGACCTTGTATACAGGTGCCTTGGCTGCGGGCGCATCGGCAAGTAGCAAGGTGGAAGAGAACCAGCACAAACTCAAGGTCAACCACCGACTAGGGGTTGAATGGGACACCTTCATAACAGCTCCTTTTTGACTACCATTTTTACGCATGGCGATGAACGAATAGAGCCTCAAACATAAGAAAAAGAGAAACAAATAGCAACGAGATACGACTCGCTGGAACCATAGGAGCAGGTAAGGATGAAAGAACCATTGGTATGGATGGACTTGGAAATGACAGGGCTGGAGCCAGAGGAAGACCAGATTTTGGAGGTGGCTTTATTGGTGACGGACGAAAAGCTGCACCCCAAAATGGAGGGGCATGAATGGGTGCTTCAAGCTCCGCCGGAGCGATTTGCCCAAATGGATGCTTGGAATCAGAACCAACATGGAAAATCGGGGCTCTGGGAGAAAGTTCTTGCTTCCGCGGTGCAAGTGGAGGAGGTAGAGGCCCAGATTTTGGAGATCTTAAAAACCCATATGAAACCTGGAAAAGGGATTTTAGCAGGAAATAGCATTTGGCAAGACCGGCGGTTTATCCGTCGGTACATGCCGGCTCTCGATGCGTTTCTTCACTATCGTATGTTGGATGTGAGTAGCTTTAAGGTGATGGTGACCCACTGGTACCCGAAGAAAAAATACAAAAAGCCCGAGTCGAGCCACCGAGCCCTCGACGACATCCTTGGGAGTATGAAAGAACTGGAATACTACCAAGGGCTCTTTTTGGGTACCGAGGTGATGTGAGAGAGTTTTCGTTCTTTCCTGGAAACCAGCTCCGCAACCCAAACTGCGCAATTGGTTTCCAGGAAAGAACGAAAAATTACTCAATCAGAGAATCAAAAATCTCAAACAAATAAGACAGAGGCAATACTCCGTCTAACTTTTTGCCATTAATGATCAAGGTAGGCGTGGCTTCGATGGTATAAGGCGCGGATTTGGTAATCATGTCTGAAATCGCAGCCTTGGTTGCTTCGCTGCGATAGCAGTCTTCGATATGAGAAGAGAGTGCGAGTTGATCAAAGAAGGAATCTGTATATTCTGCTTGAGATTGATACAACCTGTCGTGTACCTCATTAAATTTAGAGGGACTGCAGTAGGCAATGTAGGAGGCGGCACACGCTTGGGGATGTCCTAGATGTTGCATGTGAGGATTGCAATGAGAATCTAAGGGATAGAATATATATTGGATCGCAATTTTACCTTGGTATCTTTTCAAAATTCTCGGGATCATCTCTGAAAAAATCCGACAAACTGGACATTGAAAATCAGAAAACAACAAAATGCGTAGAGGCATCTTGCTGAAGGTTTCTTTGGAACCTGCTAGGTAATAACCGGTTTCAATCGCATCTTCAGGAAACGAAGGGGCCGCTTTGATTTTTTCTACAAATATGCGGCTGGTCTCCGACTGCTTCGAAAAACGCTCTTTGTTGTACAGATGAAACCCTGCTGCTACAGCAAGTGCGCTGCACCCTAGCACTACAGTGGGAAACAAGCTGGGCCATGCTAACGTAATGCCAGCAAACCACAATAAAGCCAACACCCCCCACGACAACACATAGTAGATCGTACATCCTGGACACAGGCCGTTTAAATAAAACAGGGAATAGATTAACAACCCAATACATGCGAGCGCATTGATCCAGACCAAACTGTAGAGAGTTTGTAGCCACGTGCGTTTTCCCAGTAACACGCTTGCCAATACCCACAGACCGAGCAGAATGCCCCCTGCAGAAATGGGGATGTTGTAAAAATTAGAGAGAGGCGAAAAGACGGCAAGATCGCAGTTCCAAAAACTCGAACGGTTGCAAAAGGAAGCCTGATCCAATTGTGTTGGAAAGTATGCATCGTAGTAATGAAATACCAAATAGCCGCTTACAGCAATCATGGAAAGGGCGCTGAGCAACAAGAGGATCCATAGACCCTTGTGCATGGCAACATGATCCCGATTTCTGGAGGCATGCAAAATTTCAGACATAAGGTCCCTTCTATTTATCTATATCGTGATACGTGGGTATCGTTGCAAAGTATGTCCCGTTGTACGCAACCCCAGTGCATTCTGCAAGGGACAAAAGGAGTAGAGTTTACCAGCCTGTGGAACGAAAAGCCGAGGGAAACTGGGCCAGTAGGTCTGAGGCGATCATGCAGCGCGGTGTCTTTTCCCTCGCGGCGTATTCCCCCGCTCTTTGATGCAAAAAGACCCCGGAAATGGCAGCGTGGATGGGCGAGATGCCCTGCGCCAACAGCCCCGCGAGAAGCCCCGCTAGTACATCTCCGGTACCTGCTGTGGCCATCCCTGGAGAGCCTCCGTCACAGCGGAAGGCGGTTGTTGTAGTGGGATCAAGGATATAGGTGGGGCATCCCTTGAGTACCAAGCAGATGCGATGCTGCTGCGCAAAAGCCATAGCCTCAGGCAAAATCGACTCGACTTGGTTTTGTGTGAGATGGGGTTTTTGCAAGAGCCGCGCCAATTCTCCTAAGTGGGGCGTAAAAATAGTGCCGGTCGGCAAGACAAATGGCGCTTTGGCAAAGAAAAACAACCCATCCCCATCGAGGACCAGGGGAACCTGGAGTTGTGGCACCCACTCGCGCAAGCCTGCCTCCACAGCCGCTGTACGCCCCAGCCCGCAGCCCATGAGGCAGCTGGCACCGCTGGTCCATATCGGCAGCATCTCCTTTCGGTTGGTATGCCTAAATCCTTGGTGCACCACTTCCACCGGCAGATTACATGTGGAAAGCGGGGCCTCATCCTGGGCGTAGAGCCATCGTACATATCCAGCTCCGCTGCGCAGGGCGGCCTCGCAGGACAAGCTTGCAGCCCCCATCATTCCAGCAGAACCCGTCCATGCGGTAACAGCCCCTGCCTGATACTTGTGCTGGGTAGGGGAAAGTGCAGGAGCAAGGGCTTGAATGTCGATTTCAGTTACAATCTTACTGTTCAGCATAGGCTCTTTGTTGGGCGTGAGAGGATTTCTTGTGATGCTTCTTCTTTTTCTCGGTTACAAGTACGGATTTTGATTTTCGATGGTGTTTAGGGTGAGGGTTTTTCTGCACAGATCGTTGTTGAGCCGTAAGCGCAATCTTAGGTGCCACGTGAGTGGCTTTTGCAGCTATAGCCTTCTCTTGTCGTTGACGTTCCAGGATGAGATCCATGTCCACAGTAACCGAAGTTGGCAACCAGATGGGATAGTTGGCTTGGGAGTGAGGCAACGTAGCGCCAAGAATGTGAGGGTTGATGGCCTTGAGCTGTTGCACCGACAGACCGCTTCCTTCTGAAATGGATCGCAAAGAGAGGGCAGGAGGAAATAAGAAGGCTTGCAACTGTGGGTACACAGGGCGTTGCGTAATATCAAAGCCATAGTCTGCGAGACTCTCTCCGATAATCGCAGCTGCAATAAACTTAGGTACATAGTTTAGGGTTTCATCCACAAAGGCACTCCCTCGGGCGAGTTCCCAATAGTTGCGCGTTCCTTTTCTCATAATCGCAGAGAGAATGCGGCGTTCTCCCGTATTGTAGGCTGAAAAAGCCAAAAACCAGGATTGAAAGACGTTGTGTAAATCTTTCAAATACCGAGTGGCCGCCCAGGTGGATCGAATGGGATCCAATCGTTCATCTACATGGGAATTGAGCTGCAATCCAAATCGTTCTGTGGAGGCTGGAATAAATTGCCAAAATCCTACCGCTTGTTTATTAGAGGCTGCATGTATGACAAATCCACTTTCGATCATGGCTAGATAATACAAACTTTTTGGCAATTCACTTTGTTCCAAAATCGATTCGATTAACGGTCGATAGACTTGCCCTCGCTCTACATATCCAGCAAAGGATTTTCTACCGGTATGGGTAAAATACTCGATCCACTTTTTGACTTCTGGATAATTTCTATATTGTTGCAGCTCTCGAAAATCAAGCTGGTTATCCATCTCAGATTGTTTTCCATCGTGTTTGGTGCGCCCGCCTTTCCGTAACCAATCTGTGCCTTCTACAGAATGATAAGGAGTACTATGCGTACATCCAACAAGCCATCCAAACACTACACTCAGAACTAAAATTGTAAAATATCGTTGCATGAGATTTCCCTCCAGTTGGCTTCTTATGGGGACACTTTTCGCTTTGCCGCCTGCATTCTCCACTCTCGATTCATTTGATTCCACATCATATCTGCCCCCATTTTTGGATCTTTTTGAAGAAATTTTTTTAGGGGTAATGCCATCAAATGAATTTCAGTAGCGTGTATCTCTTCAAACCCAATATGGGCCAATCCCTCTCTAAAAGAGGGTGCACATTCGAGCAAAAGCGCATGAGACTGGGATTGGGTGCCGAAGTGTATCACTTGCTTTAAAAGCTCAAAAAAGAAGTCTATCAATTTTGCCTGGCCATTCATATAAAAATCTAAGATTTCAATATATTGCTTGTCTGTAATCCAATTCGGCATCGATTCTCGTCGTCTATCTGAACGTAATTGTGACCCCTCACCTGGTTGTACAAAATGAACCCCAAGAGAGCCAACGACATGAGGGCCTACTTTACAAAGGAGATAACGCGTATTCTCTCCGGAAGGTATGTGTCTTGATGGTGTTTCGGTATCTAATAACGCGCAGAAAAAATTTGAATTTTTTTTATGATCTGCAGGTATTTTTGAATTACTAAGATGAAAGGCGTGATCAAGTTTTCCCACTTGAAATCCATGCTGTCGTAGTACCTGTGGCGTTGCTTCTGCTGCAAAGAGAATGATGTTTTCACTCATGGCATGCAAAAATTCCATAGAGGGCTGATCATATGCAAGCACAAAATAGTGTCTGTTTTTTTGAAAGCAAAAATGAGGCAGCACCGTTCCTTTCACCAAAAACTCAGAGCGGCCTGGTATTTGAATGGAAAGGGAAAGAGTGGAATGGGGCAAGATGGAATTGCAATCGGTAGAAATCTCAAGAAGAAGCCCGGTTGCGAAAACACCGTGTACGGTAAAAAACAGAGTTTCTTCAAAGAAAAATGGATCTGCCCCTACAACATGGGGCCTCTCCTGGCTTTTGTAGACAAAACACGTGTCTTTTTGCTCGGAGAGGAAAGTATTGAGAGAAGTAGAGAGGGGTGACTGGAATTGCACTCCATATCTAACTTCTGATTTTCCATTGGTTTTTTGCGGGGTTTTGTGGGAGATGGTCCCAGGAATTCGATATTCCATCTCTGTGGCTGGATGAAATACGATGGAGATTGTCTCTTTGTTCGAAATTTCGCCCCCTTCATACAAGAAAGAGGTCCCGCGAGGGGAAATGTCGAAAAGATCAACACAAATACGATGATTTTTCCATTCCACCTGAACGGGGATCTTATCGCCCAGATAGAGGGGGCGCCTAGACACGGCTCGCTTGGAAACCGGAATAGATTCAAGTGATTCGATGATTCTAATTGGTTTTTTTTCGTTCATACCCCACCCCTCTTCCGTGTGTATCGGAATCGGGGGGATTTTATTGAGCCAAGTCTTCGAGAGTGAGTAATCCGGCGACAGTTTGCGGGCTGACATCCCTGTAGAGAATCGTGGAATCGGATACAATGACTCCATTTTTAAATAGAGCGAGCAGGGTATTGGCTCCTGATTTGATCAATCGAATTTCTCCAATCAATGTATGAGTGGGGGCTGTTGTATCTAGAAATAGCTCGTAGTCGTAATGGGTGCTGTTGTCTGCTTTTACAATGGTTGGCGAATCAGTTGCCTGGCCTAGAAATTGAGTCTCTTGCCAGTAAAGCCTGCTGAGATTATTGAATGTAGTCTGATTCAAAATACTCGCATCTTGCGGGGTAAGGCCGCTTGCAGCGGTTGCAACGTCGGCTCGATCTGCAGCATTCTTATACTGAAAATATTCGAGTGGATTGCTGATCGTCGCATCTACTAAATAAAAGTCCCCTGTTGCTTCCGAAATATTTTTGCATACTTTTTTTGCAACAAAGGCTTTGACTTGTGTGGTGGTTGGAAAATTGACTAGATCGATATGATCACTTCGAATGTCAATGGAACGAATATCAAGAATGACTTGGCTTTCAATATTTGTAATGTGTTCTTTAATTTTGGCAATGGCAGTATCGAGTAGCCCAGACCGTGAGGCGGTGTTTAGCGTGGTGAGCAGGGTTACGCCTGATTTAAATGCAAGGTATGCGTAGTAGATTTCCGTATTAGATGCTTCTAGTACGTTTTTTTGGCATTCATCATTGTCAGGTGTTATACCCAGTGCATTAATTGTAGTGGCAAATTTTTGTAAATTGATAGCTGCATTATTTAAAAGAAAGCCATTAGAATAGAATCTACTATGGTATCTATTATGGAATTCTACGATATCCGTAAGAATAGAGGCAAGCCAACCGTTTCTTTCGGTGTCTGGTGCATAGTCAGTGAAAATAGCTAACATGTAAGAGAAAGGCATATTGGGTGTGGCAGAAAGGTCAGAGACAAGTGTTGCAATATTCATATTTGACAATGAAATGGAAAGCATACCCAAAATCTCTAGTATAGAATAAAGGTCATAACGGTTGATTGCAGCAAGCAAACCGTTAAGTTCGGCGATGAAGGCCGCGTTGGGATCAGCTGTCGTTGGGGTGTCAAGGGTTAGTTCTTTCGAATTTCTCTCTCTTGCAAGCGAGGGGAGTTCTATTGCCTCATTGAGCTTATTGTTGAGTAAGTCCCGGAAGTTAGTTGGCAGAAGGGCCATTAACACCTCAGTCGCTTCTTCATAATTATGCTCTTCCAGTAGGCTGGCAGCTTTTTGAAGAGAATTACCTTGTCCGGCTCCTTTTTTCTTATACAGATTGTTGCCACAGTCTGTTGTAAAAAAGAGAGATAAAAAAAGAACATATTTATATGCATACTTCATAAGAGATCTCCTTGTTAAATAATTCCGCTAATTCGAAAGAACACACGAAAATCTTGTTTGTCGCCTATAAAATTCCCCATTTCTGCTGAATATGCACCGGCATCAAATCGAAAATGCTGGAAATCTAGGTATAGGCTACCCGTCTTGTAGCCTTCGTTGATTCCGCCTGTGAAGCCAATGGTTTGTTTAATTACGTATTCGAGTCCCAGGTGAAGCTTATATAGGGTATTGGTATATCGGTTGCCAGTGAGATCGATTAAATCTACATGGGGAATAAATGCACCGATCATTGTGTTGTGAACATGGGAGTAGCCGATTGTGATCTCTTGCTTCATGGGGTACAGGTTGGAGTCTTGTTTTTTCTTTTCAGAAAAAGTAGTAGTGCCTAGGTTTCGAATGACGGCACCGACTCTGGAATCGAGGCTGTTTTCAAATTTGTAGGTAGCTCCCACATGCATGCCAATCCCTTGGCCAGTGGACTCCAGGTCTTTTGTTTTAAATTTGTCCTTGAAATCAAGATCCGCTATGTTCGTCGTAGTTTGAAAGCTGGTTCGTTGTAACAGGTATAGACTAGAGCCAAGGGAAAGCCGATTTTGAAGAAATGAATGACTATACCCTGTAATAATCCCAATATTTTTGTCTAAACTTAAATCCACTGTATCAATTGCACCTTGATGGGGATCTTTATGGATTAAACCATCTGCAAATCCGGATTGGAAAAATTGGAATCCAACGGAATGAAGCGTGAAACCGATGGAATTGCTGACACCTGCATGAAGAGGTTTTCCCATATTGTCATTAATGATGTCAGCCGCTTCTTCTGCACTCGTGCCTTTGGCTTTTTGGGCTACTTTGATCAGTTGTGTGGAAGCTTCTAGTGCGGGATCCAATACGATGACCCGATAGGTGCGAGTTGATTTTTTTTCTACGCTTTTTGCATCTTTAGGATCCGAAGTTTCTTGCACTGCAACTTCTGGTTCAGCACTTTGCAAACCTGCTGGATTGAAATACATGGCAGATTCGGAGCGGGGGCGAGAAATGCCAGTGTTGCCTCGACCTAGATTCTCTGGCAGGAGCATAAAGTCTTTGCCGGATTCTGCTGATAGGAATAGGGGGGAAAAAGTGGAAATCAAGCCGATGTAAACGCGTACACGCAACATTTTCTACCTTTCTAAACAAGGAGGGATGGATGCATTGAAGAAATAATTTACTTCGAATCATTTCTTCAATTATACGCTACAACTCTCGATTTAGGATTTTTTGGTAGGAGGGGGGTGTGGTGGTTTTTGGGGGACACTCGCATCGGGTGTCCCGAATGGCGCTTCCTTAAGCGTAGGATTTGCCTAACTCCTTGGAAATCCGTCATCCCAAGGTCCCGAAGGGACCGTATGGGATCCCTGCGTTTTTATCGAGATCCCATACGGCTGCTGCGCAGCCTTGGGATGACGGATGGGTTGCCATCTTGAATGTAAGCAACAGATGACAATTCCTTCCTTAAGGAAGCGGCATTCTCGGGTGTCCCCACAGGGCATTCGATATGGAAGGGGACACTCGCATCGGGTGTCCCGAATGGCGCTTCCTTAAGCGTACGATTTGCCTAACTCCTTGGAAATCCGTCATCCCAAGGTCCCGAAGGGACCGTATGGGATCCCTGCGTTTTTATCGAGATCCCATACGGCTGCTGCGCAGCCTTGGGATGACGGATGGATATGGAAGGGGACAACTCGCATCGGGTGTCCCCGCAGGGCTGGTAAGCTATACAATGCCTTCTTCTGCAAGCCACATATGAAGATGCGCCATGGGTAAGCCTCGAATGCTCGAATAGGATCCGTGGATTTGGGTGGCAAAAGAGCCAGCTCGTTCCTCTTGGATTCCATAGGCTCCCGATTTATCCATGGGGGAACCGGTTGCAATATAGTCGTAGATGTCTCGATCGGAGAGAGGTCGAAATTGGACCTCTGTGGAGAAGATCTCAGATCGCTCACGTGTCTCGGTCCCTTGTACAATATGGAGGACCATGGCTGTTTTTACCGAATGGGTTGTCCCCGAAAGGGCGCGTAGCATGTTGTACGCATCCTTTTCGTCAACGGGCTTTTCCAAGACCCTATCCCCTAGTAATACAATGGTATCGGCGCCCAGTACGGCAATCTGTTGATGACCGGCTTCGACTTCGTGGGCAGCGACCCATTGGGCTTTTTCCTTGGCATTGCGCAAGACATAATCGAGGACTGGCTCCCCGGGCTTTTGGATTTCTTCGACCAAGGGAACCACAATGCGAAAAGCGAGACCCATGTTACGGAGATACTCTTGTCTACGAGGCGAGGAGCTTGCCAGTATAAGGGAAAGAGGGGATTTGTTACTGGGGTGCATGGAGTTTCATTCCTTTCCATGTGCAAAGTTGAGCACGGGTTAATTTCCCCTCGCGCAGGAGAGAGGCTGTGCCATCCTCGTGGATCTGTAGGAGGGTTGAGGCAGGTGCTGCAGGATCTGGCATCGCAAAAAGTCCTGCATCTGGGACAAAGACCGAGGTGTTTTGTATAAAATCCATAGCGGCCTTCCAATCTGTAATTGGAGGGGTGCCGCTTTGGTTTAGGCTGGTCGTAGGCATGGGAACCTGTAATGCCCTAAGGAGCGGGAGCAAGTTGGGTTGCCCATAGGGCACTCTCAGAGCCAGTGTGCCTTCAGGCGAGCGAAACGGAGCCTCAATATGGGGCTGCAGTTTCCAAATGAGTGTGGCTCCCGCTTGCCAACAGGAGATGGCCCATTCTGCCCAGGGACCGGGGAGGGGTTGCCAGTAAGCAAGGGCCTGTTGGAGACTTGCAACCAAGTGTACACAGGGCTTCTTGCTTTCCCGTTCTTTCAATGCTTCCAATGCTTGCCAAGCCTCGGGCCGCAGGGGATGTAGACTCAGGCCCAGAAGGGTATCTGTGGGCACCAAGCAAAGATGCCCGGCTTGTAAAGCTTCATATAATGGGAGAAGAGTAGGATCCATATGACTATGACTCACAATCTGCTAGAATGGTTTCCTTGCATACCATGCAATAAAATAAAAATCAGCTAAGAAGCTGTCTGAAGTCTCCATCTGCGTTGTTGCCCGCGTTCTGCTCAGACGGGAAGGATCCAGTGGATCCTTCCCTACGAAATCACTGCAGCCTTGCGGCATTGTGATTTCGACTTCGCGACGGTCCTCATTTACCAAGGGAGTAAACTCCGGTCCTCCGCTCCTTGGCGCCTAGCAGATGGAGACTTCAGACAGCTTCTGGGATCTGAATTTCTTATATAAAACAGTAAGATGCCTTCTCTGCTTGCAAGCCAGTCAGAAAATGCTACATATACCGATTCCTTTGTATAGAATGGTAGGACAACCCCATGAGTAAACGCGATTATTACGAAATATTGACGATCACCCGCTCGGCTTCCAAGACGGAGATCAAGGCTGCCTATCGCAAGTCTGCTATGCAGCACCATCCGGATCGCAATCCGGGTAATGCAGAGGCGGAAACCAAGTTCAAGGAGGCGTCCGAAGCCTACGAGGTGTTGACCGATGACCGCAAGCGGCAGATTTATGACCAATTCGGGCATGCGGGGCTTCAAGGACAAGGCTACCAAGGTCCTCAAGATATGCACGATATCTTTCAGAGCTTTGGATCGATCTTTGAAGACTTTTTTGGATTTAGCGGGGGCGGACAGGGTCGAAGCCGAGGCCGTCAAGGTGCGGATCTTCGCTACGACATGCAGTTGACCTTTAAAGAGGCCGTGTTTGGGGTAAGCAAAGAGATTGAGTACCAGCGCCATGTGTCCTGTACCCCATGTAAGGGAAGCGGTGCTGCACCGGGATCCAAGCGGACCACCTGTAAAGGTTGCGGAGGCGCGGGGCAGGTGCGGCGCAGCCAGGGCTTCTTCAGTGTTGCGAGTCCTTGTCCTGAGTGCGAGGGGGAGGGATCCTGTCTCGTCAATCCTTGCAAAACATGCAAAGGCAATGGAGTTACCCTCGAAACCAAAAAGCTATCGGTGAAAATCCCAGCTGGTGTCGATGGTGGCGTGAAACTGCGTGTGAGCGAGGAAGGAGAAGCGGGGACTGGTGGCGCCGGCCGTGGAGATCTTTATGTGTTCTTGCATGTGGAGGAGAATCAGAGATTTGCCAGGGAAGAGTGGGACATCGTGATTCGAGAGCCGATCTCCTTTGCACAAGCGGCATTGGGATGTGAGCTCACGGTGGAAAGCCTCGAAGGAGAAATCACGGTCTCTGTTCCTGCCGGTGTAGCGTATGGCCATCGTGTTCTCGTTGCAGGCGCAGGCATTCCTCGTCTACGTGGGGTGGGACGAGGGGATTTGTATGTGGAACTTGATATTCAAGTTCCCAAAAAGTTGACGAAGGAACAGCGGGACCTGTTGGAACAGTTTGCTGAACTTTCGGGTGAGAAGCTTAAAAAGCAAAGTGGGGGATTTTTTCAAAAGATTTTTGAGTAGTCCCTCCCTAATTTCCGTCATCCCAAGGTCCCTCCCTAATCTCCGTCATCCCAAGGTCCCAAATCATAATCTCCCCGTCATGCCCAGGCCGCCTCGGCCGTATGGGCATCTCCCGCGATCGAGGGGGATCCCCGACGCGCCCTTCAGGCGCTGGGGATGACGGATACAAATAAATTGCCCGAAAAAGCAGCATTCTTTTCCTGTTTGCCTCTAAGGCAAGACCAGCTGAAATACAATCCTGTCCCATCCCCCTATAGAGCGTCCCATGGCATCTTTGCGAGGTTCATATCGAGCGTTCTTCGCAGCATGGAGTAGCTTGGCATCCATGCCATAGCCTGCTTTCTTCTGCAAAGACACTTCTCCAACCTGTCCCTTCTCATCGATGTAAACATCAGCCACAAATTGCCCCTCAAGACCTGCTTGTAGAGCCGCTTCTGTATATTCAGGCTTGACCAAAGAAATCCGACGGGCCCGCTGGGACAAGTCTCCCTGTAAGTCCCCCACACTCGATTTTCGAATTCCCTCATCACCCGTTAGTAGCGTGTTTCCTACTGGAGCTTGGACAGTAGGAGTACCATCCTTAACGAAGCTATCCTTGCTGAGGCCTTGCACAGGCTGTGTGTGGGGCTTTGCTTGTTTCGTGTGCTGTTGCGTGGCAACACGATGTGCGGTTTTTTTGGGTATCTTTGGGGGTGCTTTCGGTTTCGGAGGGATGGGAGCTGGGACTTCCACCGGTAGGATCGTTACGAAGATCTTCTCTTCCGGAGCAGCCGGAACACGCGAGGCTTCAGATAGGTTCCATAGAAAAAATAAATGGAACAGAATAGAAATAAATAGATAACCACTTGTTTTTATCAAAACATCATTTTTTTTATATTTCAAATTAGACCTCCATTGGATATCCTATCGGAGTTTCCTAGCACAAGTACGGCAGGATTTTCCTATGATACAAAAATATCTTTTGGCTGTCGGCTTTATGCTTTTCAGTGCCCCTCATGCGAGGGCGCACACCATCGTCGTATTAGAAAAAGGAACAGGAGCTCCCCTGTCTCATGCAGAGGTGAAAGTAGGTTCTACAATCTGCTACACCGATGCTACGGGAACCTGCGCAATCACAGGTTCAAAGGCTGCGACTTGTACCATTCGTCAGGGTGGATATGCCACAGAAACGGTTCCAATTCTGGATGAGCCTGCCCAATTTGTCTATTTGATTCCCACATTGGATCGCGATGAAACGGTGACTGTAACAGGAAACCCTCGGGTGGAAGTTTCTCAAAAAAGGATTTCCATCAAAGAAATTAAAAAAATTGTACCCAATGAAGATCCCGCTCAAGTGCCGGTGTATCTTCCTGGGGTCCAACGGTCTTTTGGGTTTGATGGGCGTTGGATTGTACGAGGATCAGGGCCTGCAGATTCTTTATACTATGTCGATCAGGTAGCATTGCCCTTGGTTTTTCATCCATTGGGCGGTCTTGTGGGTGGCCTTTCCATTTTGCCAGATAATTTGGTGGAGGATGTGAATTTTTCCAATGGAGGATTTGGGCCTCAATATGGAGATGCCACAGGAGGTGTGTTAGCCCTCAATACGAAGAAAGATATTCCCGCTCGATCCGTCTCCGAGGCGCGCCTCAATGTGCCTTTTTTTGGATCTTTGTATCATGCTCATCCCATCGGAGAGGATCAACTGGTCTCTGCCTCTTATCGCAAAAGCTTTATCGAATATATCATTCCACCTGTATTGAAAAAAGCCAACAAGGGAAAAGGGGATATTACAGTAGTCCCCTTTTTTGGAGATGGTAATCTCGAGTATCTGAAGAAGACCGATGATGGGCAATATAAGGTTTTGTTTATTTATGCCTATGATGGGGTAAAAGCCGCTTTTCCAAGTACTGCATCCCAGGATGAAAGTGGACAATCCAACGTGGACTACTTAACTGTAGAAACCAACTTATCTGTAAATCGAAGAAAAACTATCAATGGCAAGTGGTCCGTCAATACCACGCCTAACTGGTTACAATACCGACAGTCAGCTGATTTTCTAGGCAACTCGATTAATGTGGGTGTAAATAGTTTCAATTTTCCATTGGAATTTACGTATCGCAAGGATCGCAATCTTAAAATATTTACTGGGGTAGACGGAACCTGGTCTCGGGTTGTCTTAAACCTGAATGTGCCTCGCCCCCCTTTGAATGATCCTTTTTATGACATTGAAACAGCTCCTAAGTTAACCCAGGCAATAACCTTATACACGCACAAAGAAGCTGCGTGGGTAGGGGCAGAATGGAGGTTGGGAGATTTGGTTGTAGCCCCTGGCCTACGAGGATTTCACGCACAAGCCACAGAAAAAAATGGGATTGACCCTCGTCTTAATCTGCGTTGGGAATTAAGCCCAAAGTATGTGCTAAAAGGCGCCGTGGGACAGTACTCACAATTGCCACAGCCTGTGCAATGGGATCGCGTTTTTGGCAACCCCCACTTGAAATACAAGCAATCGATTCACTATGTGCTGGGGGTAGAAACCAAATGGAGTGAACAATGGGAAACCGACGTGCAGATTTTCTATAAACGATTTCTTCGTACGGTAGAAGCAGATGCATATACGGGATATAACAATGACGGAAGTGGATTTTCTCGTGGGTTCGAACTTTTCGTACGTCGCAATCTTACCAGTCGGTTGTTTGGATGGATTTCGTATACGTGGTCCATCAATCGAGTCCGAGATTTTGATGCAGGTCCTTTTTACCCAAGTCCGTATGATCAAACTCACATCTTTCACCTCGTAGGTGATTATCGTATTTCTACAGATTGGTCCTTTGGAGGCCGTTATTTATTGCAATCGGGAAATACCTACACGCCGGTAAGCAGCTCGGTCTACAATTCTAACTTGGACAAGTACAGTCCCCGATATCCGGCGACAGCTAAAAATTCGGATCGTCTTCCCATTACGCGCAGTTTGTCTGTGTTTGCCAATCGAGATATTTTGTATGACCGATGGACCTTCAAGCTTCGTTTTGGTCTCGAGAATTACATCTTGGGACAGAATGTCAGTAACATTGCGTATAACTATGATTATAGCCAGACTCAACCGGTGCAGGGCCTTGCTTTTATCCCCTATATTGAATTGCGAGCTGTACTATGAGAACCACAGGTGTATCTCTGTTTTGTCTATTGTGGGTTGCGATCGCTTCCTTCCAATGCTCTCGAGACAAAATGGATCCTCAGGAGGAGATCCTAAATCTGCGTGCCATTGGGGTATCGGCAACGCCAACATTGGCTCCACTTTTGCAAGATATCACTTTCACTTTTTATGCATTGACACCCAAAGGGCAAACCGTCTCCTTTGCAACCTATACGGATTCACGTATGAGTCAACCTTTGCAACCCCCTGTGTTGCCCACTACTGAAGTTGTACTCTCGAAAGGGGCTTTGGATCTGCATCAGATTAGTGGGGCTTACTCTATGGACACACCCATTTCTGCTGCCGGTATTTCTGCAGATCCTGGGTATACGACACTCGACTATGGATTGGTACTCACTACGTCGGGAAAACGAGAACCTATTTTTGGCAGTGTGGTATTTTTTAATCCTTCTCATCCTGCATATGAGTGGCAAAATCATGGGGTCTCCATTACCAATCTGGAAGAAGGCCAGAGTGTTTCTGGGCAAGATCTGGAGTTGCAAGCAAAGATTACTGGACGAAATGCAGAAGACTATCGCATCGGGTGGTTCATCTCAAGCGGCACCATTGCCAACCGTCGAAGCCTTCTCACTACAAGTACGGATATGAAGTCAGGCGTACAAACCATTGTGGTTACTGCACGAGGGCGACTGAGCGGGAAGTTTGCGTATGCAATGATTGATGTAAATGTGAAGTAATCGTCATCCCAAGGCTGCGTAGCAGCCGTATGGGATGACGGACTAGCGTGTTATTGGGGACACCCCGTTGGAGTGTCCCCGAAGGGAATTGGGGACACTCCAACGGGGTGTCCCCTTTCCGGGTATTAGGTTGTAGAAATTCCCCAAGCACCGCCGCCGCTGCCGCCCCATCCGCCTCTGCGCCATCCACCGCCATGTCCACCGCCGTGATGTCCACCACCGCCCCATCCGCCCCATCCGCCCCATCCACCACCGTGATGTCCACCACCGTGATGTCCGCCGCCGTGATGTCCGCCACCGTGATGTCCGCCACCGTGATGTCCGCCACCGTGATGTCCGCCGCCGTGATGTCCGCCACCGTGATGTCCACCATCGTGATGTCCGCCACCGTGATGTCCACCATCGTGATGTCCACCATCGTGATGTCCGCCACCGTGATGTCCGCCACCGTGTCTACCATCTAGATTGAGGTTGAGGGCAGCAGACTCTCTTGCCGCATCACGAATGATTTCGTTTGGGGTGGGGATGGTTGCAGCTAATGCAAAAGAGCTGCAGCAAATCGTAGATGCCAGGAGGAAACGCCAATGACGATTCTGTCTCACAAAGACTCCACAAAAATAAATGAAAAGATTTCTTACTATATTTGTATGGAATGTGTTTAAAGGAGACAAGTTATTTTTTAGAGCGAGTGAGGGCAGCTTCTAAAAAAAAGGGAGCTCCGAGGCTCCCTGTAGGCAACTCAGGTTGTAAAGATCCACCAGCCTCTTCGAGGTCCACCGTGTCCCCAACCACCACGGCGCCAGCCGCCGTGTCCCCAACCACCATGGCGTCCCCAACCACCACCGTGCCCACCTGGACGGAAGTTAAACTCTTCATTCATTCCGCGAACAGACTCGCGGGCTGCATTGCGAATCACTTCATCTGGAGTGGGTTGGGTAACGGGTGATGCTGCAAATGCAAAAGAGCTGCAGCAAACAACAGTAGATGCCAGGAGGAAACGCCAGGGACGATTCTTTCTCACAAAGACTCCACAAAAAAAGATAATGAAAATATGTTCTTATCTCTATTTGTATGGAATGTTTTTTAAGGTAGCAAGCTATTTTTTTAGAAGTTTTTTCTATGGCCTACTGCAAGTCAACCCGAAGAATTTTTCCACCCAATCGCGTTTCGATTTCTCGGGTAAAAGGATGGGTGCGCGCTTGATGTTCAACCTCTGTGCGGAACTGAGCTTGCTCTTTTTCTTTTTGATGGAGCAAGGAGTCACTTGGCGGTTCTGATGCGGTATGCAAAGAGGCAGTGAAGGTGCCCATAAAACGAAAAAGCTCTCGGAACTGGTCTTCGATTTTCTTTTGGGTTTCCTTTTGCAACAAAGCGCCAGCAATCATACTGGTTGGATCTACTGCAACGGAGATCTTCGTTGGAGAGTATTCCAACACGTAGACTTCTTCTAGCTTGCGAGCTTGAAGCGGTTGATACTTTTTCCATGCCTCGATCAGTATTTGCCATGTAGAAGGAAATGTACCGGGTGCATGGGGGCGGCTCACAACAGGAGGCGCAGTTACAGGTTCAACTGCAGGAGAGGGCGGAACAACTGTATTCACCACAGGCGCTGTTCGAGGTAACGGTGCAGCTGCAACCGGTTCCGTGGAGGCAACGGGGGATTCTAAGAGAGTTTCAATGGACGGAAAGCCTGGGTCGAGGCACCATTCAAGGCAGTAGTTTTCCACCACGTAGCGGTCCATTTCGGATCCGTCGAGTTCTTCTCGGCATTTCATAAACGTACGAAACAAGCGGTTCACTTCAAAAGGTGCAGCTTTCGCACTCCAACTTTGCAGGTACTGTAGCTCCTGCTCGTTGCACATTAACTGTCGTAGCAGTTCAGCTGTGGAAACCCCGGAGAGATGTTGCAAGAGCGATGCATTTCGAATTTGACGCAGCAATTCCTCAATGACATTGGTGTAGGCATCTGTGGTGGCATCCAACTTTTGCAAAATCTCAATACAAGCACGCCCATTTTTTTCTTGCAGGGCTTGCAAGATCGAAAAGTAGAATTGCAGGGATACATGGGGCAGAAGTTCAGCTACTGCGGCACGGGTGATGGTGCCATCTCCCAAGGCGATGGTTTGATCGAGAAGTGTTAAAGCATCTCGCAAAGAGCCTCGTCCTCCTCGTGCAATATCAAACACGCTGTCGGTGTCGTAGGGAATATTTTCTTGTTGCAAGATGGACTGCAACCGCTGGCTCATGGTGGCAGTATCGATTTTCTTGAGATGAAAAATTTGGCAGCGCCCAAGTACCGTATCTGGAATTTTGCTCAGCTCAGTCGTTGCGAAAATAAAGACGACATGAGGCGGAGGTTCTTCTAGGGATTTGAGCAATGCATTAAAAGCGCTCACGGAAAGCATGTGCACTTCGTCGAGAATATAGATTTTAAAAGCAGAGCGCTGGGGAACATAGTGCAAGGTTTCTTGCAGTCGACGCACTTCGTCGACTCCGTTGTTCGAGGCCCCGTCGATTTCCACCACGTCTTCGTGAGAGCCCCGAGCGATCATCCGACAGCTTTCGCAGGTGGAGCACGGAGTCGGCGTTGGTCCTTTTTCACAATTGAGGGCTTTGGCATAGAGACGTGCGAAGGTGGTTTTGCCCACCCCGCGAATGCCAGATAAAATTAATGCATGGGGTTCGCGTTGTAGTTGGATGGCGCGAGTTAATATTTCAGTGGTGGTTTCTTGTCCCACCAGCTCCGCAAAAGTCTGGGGTCTGTATTTTCGGGCGAGTGGTTGATACATTTTCTTCCTCTCTCCATGATAGAAGTTGTTCGAAGACTTCAGCTGCTAGGCGCCAAGGAGCGAGGACCGGAGTTTACTTTGATGGTAAATGAGGACCGTCGCGAAGTCGAAATCACAATGCCGCAAGGCTGCAGTGATTTCGTAGGGAAGGATCCACTGGATCCTTCCCGTCTGAGCAGAACGCAGATGGGGTCTTCGAACAACTTCTGGCAGAAAAAACAAAAGCGCATGATGATAGACAAAGTCACCAGGCACCTGATGTATCCACTACCGTTGCTGCCTTCCGACCCTGGCGGAATTTGCGGGACATCATCACCTAGGCTCTGCCTACCACCATACGCTCCTGCACATGATCTCCCAACCGTATAGCGCAGAATGTATAATATGAAAAGAGGAAAAAGAAGCTGTGACGCAGCTGGGCTCTCCGAGCAGCTTCTGTGGGCCTTAGTCAGCATAAGTCGCCGATCTCGCTGTTGCATTGGTTTGTACTTCTACTTGGCTAGGTCCTTTTTACAAGGCAAAAATAGGGAGCTATTTGAAGACCCCAGCTGCATTACAGCTTCTAAGGGTTTGAATTCGTTTTTGATAAGGCGTTAAAATGAAAGTGGAAGTTCGCGTTCCCGCTGTGGGAGAGTCGGTGCAAGAGGGGATGATCGAGTCCTGGCACAAATCGGAGGGGGCCACCGTCGTTGCGGATGAGGTGCTGTTGGCATTAGAAACCGACAAAGCCACCATGGAAATCCCCTCCCCTGCCTCGGGAATTCTACATATTGCGGTACAAGCGGGTACTGTGGTGAAAGTCGGTCAGGTGCTGGCAACCATCGATACCGCCGCAGCCACCCAGGGAGCCCCAGCCCCCAAAGTTGCCGTAGCAGCCGCAGCTGCCGTGTCTTCGCCAGCTCCACAGGGATTGGAACCGGGCCCTGCGGTGCGCAGAGTAGCCGCCGAGCATCAGTTGGATCTATCCAACATAGCGGGATCGGGTAAAGGGGGGCGCGTTACCAAGGCAGATGCCATGGCGGCAGTTTCTTCGCCGCCTCCAGCGACAACGCAGAGCTCTTCCATAGTCCCGCCGGATGCAGCGCCTGTTTTTGGCGGGAAACGCTCGCGTATTGAAGAGCGAAAACCCATGACCATGTTGCGGCGCCGTATCGCAGAGCGCTTGATCCATGCCCAGCAAACTGCGGCCATTCTCACCACTTTTAACGAAGTGGATATGACCCAGATTCTAGCCTTAAGAAAAAATTACCAAGACCTCTTCCAAAAAACCTACGGTCTCAAGCTTGGGTTCATGGGATTTTTTGTAAAGGCGAGTGTCATCGCACTAAAAGCCGTACCTGCGGTGAATGCCTACATCGAGGGCAATGATCTTTGCTACCACAACTACTGCGACATCGGGGTTGCAGTTTCCACAGAAAAAGGCTTGATGGTCCCCATCTTGCGTGATGTGGATCTCAAATCCATTGCTCAAATCGAGCAAGATATTGCAGCTTTTGCGGTGAAGGCCCGAGACAACAAGATTTCACTGGACGATTTAACCGGAGGTACTTTTACGATTTCCAACGGGGGTGTCTTTGGCTCTCTGCTTTCTACCCCGATACTCAATCCTCCGCAGAGTGCCATCCTCGGGATGCATAAAACCCAGCTGCGCCCCATGGTGATGCCCGATGGAAAAATTGAGGCACGTCCCATGATGTATGTGGCCCTGTCCTATGACCATCGCATCATCGATGGTAAGGAAGCCGTTGGGTTTTTAATCAAAATCAAAGAAGCGCTGGAAGATCCAGCCCGCTTGGTGTTGGAGATATAAGGTGAGTGAAAAACAATATGACCTCCTAGTGATTGGGGGCGGCCCTGGTGGGTACGTTGCAGCCATTCGTGCAGCCCAATTGGGACTTAAAACCGCTTGTATCGAAATGGCTCCTGCCTTAGGTGGTACGTGTCTCAATGTGGGATGCATTCCCTCGAAGGCACTCTTGGAGTCGAGCCATCATTTTTGGCATGCTCAGCATGATTTTGAGGCACATGGCATCACCTGTAGTGAGGTAAAGCTTGATCTGAAAAAAATGCTTCAGCGAAAAGACGAAGTCGTGCAAGGCATGACCGGGGGCATTTCGTTTCTTTTTCAAAAAAACAAGGTGGAGTGGATTCGAGGGACCGGTTCTTTGGTGCAAGCAGGTGTTGTAGAAGTGCAACCGGCTTCAGGGGATCGCGTTCGCTACCAAGCTCGCAATATTCTTATTGCTACAGGCAGTCGTCCCATCGAGATTCCCATCGCGCGTTTTGATCATACCCACATCGTAGATTCCACTGATGCGTTACAGTTCGAGAAAATTCCTGAACACCTCATCGTGATCGGTGGAGGTGTGATCGGGTTGGAACTGGGAAGCGTATGGAGACGCCTCGGAGCCAAGGTTACGGTGGTGGAAGCCTTAGATGGAATTTTGGGTGCAACGGATACACAGACCGCTTCGTTCTTGCAGAAACAGTTGATCAAACAGGGCATCACCTTTCACATGGCCACCAAGTTGGAAGAGGCCGTGGTCAAGGGAAAGAAAGTGCGAGCTCGGTGCAAGACGACAACGGAAACCCTCGAGTTGGAGGGGGATAAACTTTTGGTTGCAGTGGGGCGTCGTGCATATACCCAGGGACTCAATTTGGAGAAAGTGGGCATTGCGGTGGACAGCGCAGGACGCATTCCCGTGGATACTCATTTTGCTACCTCTGTCCCAGGTATTTTTGCCATCGGAGATGTGATTGCAGGGCCTATGTTGGCACACAAGGCAGAAGAAGAAGGCGTTGCGGCAGCAGAGCTTATTGCGGGGAAAAAAGGTCATGTGAACTACGAGGCTGTGCCAAGTGTCGTCTACACCTGGCCCGAAGTGGCAACGGTAGGTAAGAGTGAAGAGCAGCTGAAGAAAGAAGGCATTCCCTACCGAGCTGGCAAGTTTTACTTCAAAGCCAATGGTCGTGCTAAGGCCATGGGAGATGCAGAAGGGGTTGCCAAATTGCTGGCACACAAAGACACCGATCGCTTACTGGGTGCTCACTTGGTGGGGCCTTTGGCTTCCGAGATGATTGCCGAGATTGCCCTGGCTTTCGAGTTCGGGGCCAGTGCGGAGGATGTGGCCCGTGCGGTGCATGCCCATCCCACCCTTGCAGAGATTTGGAAAGAAGCGGCTTTGGCCGTGGATCAGCGGAGTTTGCATAGTTAGGTACAAGGAAATCGGACATGACAGATCGCTTTAGTTTCGCCCACGGTTCCAATACGACGTACGTGGAAGCTTTATACCAAGAATTTTTACAAGATCCCACTCGCGTGGATCCTTCGTGGCAGGCATTTTTTGCAGGATATCAGCTGGCACTCCAATCGGGGCCCGTTTCCAATCGGTTGGAGGAAGGCTCTTCTACAGGATTGGAACATGCAAAGGTCGAAGCGTTCATCAACGCCTACCGTCGATTGGGACATCTCTACGCACAGCTCAATCCTTTAGAAGCAGCTCAACCGGTACCGGCTGCTCTACAACCCGAAGCCCACGGATTGGCAGAAGTAGCACCTGAGCAACTTTTTCATACCTCTAACTTTTTTTCTCAATCTCCCATGGCCTTCCAAGATATTTACAGCAAGTTGCAAGCGACGTACTGTGGTTCCATTGGGGCAGATTTTCGAGATATTAATCACATCGAGGCTATCACGTGGTTGCAGGAAGAAATGGAATCCTGCACCAATCGACCTGTGCTTGCTGCGCCTTTGCGTGTACGTATTGCAGAGAAATTGGCACAAGCTGAAGGTCTTGAGCGTTTTCTACAAACTCGATTTTTGGGACAGAAGCGATTTTCTCTTGAGGGTCTGGATACGCTGTTGCCACTTCTTGATATCCTCATCGATCAAGCTTCTCTCCATGGTGCAGAGGAAGTGTGCATGGGGATGGCCCACCGAGGGCGCCTCAACGTACTATGCAACATTATGGAGAAGCCCTACGAGCTATTGATTCAAGAATTTGTAGGTAGTGGATTTAATCCATTCGATATCGATGGGGATGTAAAATATCACAAAGGGTTTGCCAAAGAGGTGCAAACCTTTGGGCAAAAGCAAATGCGATTGTATCTTTCTCCCAACCCAAGTCACTTGGAGTTTGTTAATCCAGTGGTAGAGGGATTTGTTCGGTGCCGACAGGAGCTCCAAGGAAACCCTAGTGCGATTGTGCCGGTGTTGCTCCATGGAGATGCTGCTTTTATTGGGCAAGGCATCGTGCCTGAAACACTGAATTTGTCTCAGTTGGAAGGATATGGAACCCAGGGCACGATTCATATCATTACCAACAACCAGATTGGATTTACAACCAATCCAAGGGATGCTCGTTCGTGTCACTATAGTTCCGATATTGCTAAAGTTGTTCATGCACCGGTGTTTCATGTAAATGCCAACGACCCAGAGGCGGTGGCATGGGTGGCAATTTTGAGTGTGAAGTTTAGGCAAAAGTTTAAACGGGATGTGGTGATCGATCTCATCGGGTATCGACGTCATGGGCACAATGAAGCCGATGAACCAGCCTTCACCCAACCGGTGATGTACCAACAGATTAAGACAATGCCTACGGCATTTACACTTTATACCGGCGATCAGATTGCCAAAGGAACCCTCACCGAATCCCAGGTGATGCAGATGGAAAATAGGGTGAAAGAGGCGCTACAAGAGGCTCATGAAAAGGTCAAAGCAGGGAAAGTCGCCGATCCGATCTATCCTTCGATCTTTGATGCGATCTTCAAAAAACATCCTGTATCCAGGGAAGAGATGTTTCGTCAAATCGAAACGGCAGTGCCAAAGAAACGCTTGCAATCCTTAGCTGAGAAGTTGATTACTTTTCCTTCTGATTTTGTACCCCATCCTAAAATTGAGAAGTTGCTACAATCTCGCAAAGAGATGGCGCAAGGGGAGGGGAATCTTGATTGGGCCTTTGCAGAACTGATGGCATTTGGTTCTTTGGCTCAGGATGGGAATCGAATTCGGTTGTCGGGGCAAGATTGTAAGCGAGGGACATTTAGCAGTCGACATGGGGTATGGTTTGATGTTCATACCAATCGAATGTATGACCCGCTCAACCACATTGAAGCCAAGGCCAGCGTAGAAATCATTAACAGTCCCTTGTCTGAGCAAGGCTGTTTGGGATTTGAGTTTGGCTATTCTCTCGCAGATGCAAATGCACTGGTGCTATGGGAGGCTCAGTTTGGGGATTTTGTAAACGGGGCTCAAGTCATCATTGATCAGTTTCTCGTGGCCAGTGAGGCCAAGTGGAACCAGAATAGTGGATTGGTCTTGTTGTTGCCTCATGGATATGAGGGCATGGGACCGGAGCATTCTAGTGCAAGGCCTGAGCGTTTTCTTCAACTGTGTGGCAATCTCAATATCCAAGTTTGCGATGTGACCACCCCTGCACAGTTGTTTCATCTTCTGCGACGGCAGATGATACGCACCTTCCGCAAACCCTTGATTCTCATGACTCCAAAGAGTTGGCTTCGACATCCCAGTGTGGTGTCGAAGTGGGATGCCTTTGTGAAGGGATCCTTTTGTGAAGTTTTGGACGAGGTAGAGATTGTCAAAAAGAAATCTGTAGAACGGGTTTTATTTTGCACAGGAAAAATCTACTACGAACTTTACGAAGCCCGATCTCTATCTCCTGATTGTGCAGACACTGTGGCTATCGTGCGCGTGGAGCAGCTCTATCCATTTCCTAAAGAGCGAATGCAAGAGATCGTGGCACAGTATCCTAAAGCAACATCGTGGATCTGGGTACAAGAGGAGCCACAAAATATGGGGTTCTGGAGTTTCATTGCTCCGAGATTGCAAGAGCTAATGGATGGAAAAGAGCTTACCTACATCGGGCGCAAAGCCTCAGGTTCTACGGCCGAAGGCTCTGCCAAGTCTCACCAGGTAGAGCAGCAGCGCATTGTGCAAGAGGCCTTCGCCCAGGTATGTAAGTGGGGACCTACGGTGTGATGGTTTCTTTTACTTGAAAAGCAGAAAAGAAACCATCACACCCCAACCATAAGCCTATGGGGTAATTAGGCATGTTCAAGTTTACGGGGTCTCACCGTCGCCGCGAAGTATTATCTCCCAAATCTCGGGTGGCAACGTTGGCAACACTGTAGATTCCCCTTGCTTGTAACCGCAAAGCAATATTACCCAGCAAGTCCGTAAATTAAAAGGTTTATTCCTTTTATTCCTTTCCAGGCGCTGTGAAATGGCTGTCAACGCTATGTCGCCTCCCTCCTGTAAGATCCTATGGTTCTTGAGGTCAAGTGTAGTGAGGAATCTATTTACCTTAAGGGCCTCTGCCAGCGCTGTGGTTCCTGCAGCTCCAATCCCTTGGTTAATCGTAAATAAACCGTTGCCGTCGACGCTTGTCCAGAAGTTTTCCTCGAGGGTAAGTGTGGTGAGGGTTGCATTTACCTTAAGGGCCTCTGCCAACGCTATGGCTCCCGCGTTTCCCATCCGGTTGTGATTGAGGGTAAGTGTGGTGAGGGTTGCATTTACCTTAAGGGCCTCTGCCAATGCGCTGACTCCCTCATCTTTGATCTCGTTCTGGGAGAGTACAAGTATGGTGAGGGTTGCATTTACCTTAAGGGCCTCTGCCAGCACTCTGGCTTCTTCAGGTTCAAGGAAGGTGTTGTAAAGGTTAAGTGTGGTGAGGGTTGCATTTACCGTAAGGGCCTCTGCCAGCACTCTGGCTCTTTCGCCTTTGGGGCAGTCGCCGACATTGCGGGAGGTGAGGTTGAGTGTGTCGAAGGCAGTTGGATTTTCCAAAAATGCCTGCAGCTCTCTTGTTGTTCTATGCCCCCCACCTTCAGCTGCCCGACCCTGTCCGGGAATAACAGCAAGAAAGAGCAGAGCGATTGCATGAAAATTACGCATAAAATTCTCCATGATTATGGGATGGGCGTACCATCCAGGTTAGATGGCGGAGTTTCTCGCCTTTAACGGCGAACAGTCAATGGCGAACTAAAATTCACTATAATAACGGCTGATTGAATCATGCAATTAAAGGGCCGCCCGACTGCAATGGCATTCGCCTAAGGAAGCCTTGCCAGTCCGTCATCCCAATGCTGTCCGTTTTTTTGAGCAGGCTCAAACTCTGTTTTATACCTAAACACCCACCATAACCGTATGGTGAATGCGGTTCAAATGATCCGGATGTTGGTGTCCATCTCCCAGTAAAAGCACATCGATATTCAACTGCTGGCCCACCTCGAGATCATGGTCC
Source organism: Deltaproteobacteria bacterium (assembly GCA_947475005.1). GTDB lineage: Bacteria > Bdellovibrionota_B > Oligoflexia > Oligoflexales > Bog-1112 > CANIBL01. The sequence goes on from CANJLI010000015.1 coordinate 28,388, forward strand.
GTATCCCCCACCAAAATCGTCTCTTTGGGATCAAGTTGATGGATTTCCAACAGACGATGCCCATTGGCTACTTTGCTATCGGCAGGGCTATGAGCCAGTCCATGGTATAATTAAGGGACACCCGACTGCAATGGCGTTCGGCTAAGGAATCTTATGTGTCTGGCATTCTGTGATGAGATCGGGGACAGCTACCGAATGGCGCTTCCTTAAGAAGGGGATAATTGTCATCTTTCACTTACGTTCAAGATGGCAACCCATCCGTCATCCCAAGGCTGCGTAGCAGCCGTATGGGATCTCGATAAAAACGCAGGGATCCCATACGATCCCTGCGGGACCTTGGGATGACGGTTTTCCAAGGATTTAGGCAAATAGTACGCTTAAGGAAGCGCCATTCTCGGGTGTCCCTTAATTATTCATGACTGCACAAAACTCGTTTTGTGGCCCATAGGGTATGCCTGAAAATTTCTCTTCACACTCGCTTGCAGAAACTTTCTCATAAATTCCGGTTTCTTTGAGGCTTTGATAGTTCAAAGTCGCACAAAATTCTCCATGGGGCCCGAAGGGGTTGCCAGAGAATTTTTTCTCACAATTTGGGCAGGTCACTTCGCTTCCATCAGCCAAAATTTCCGTTCCGAACTCTGAGTATTTCTTTGTTACGGCGCATAGTTCATCGTGTTCTCCATACACCTTGCCTTTAAAGTTTGCTACACAGTCAGCGAAGGGAGCTGTTTCTCCTTTGATATTCTTATTTCTTAGTGTGAAATAGCGATTTTTTACGGCACAAAATTCCTGGTTGGGTCCAAATGTCTTGCCTTGGAAGGTGGTTTCACAATTTTTAAATGGAGCCGGGGTTGTGTTGTTGGCTATAGGCTCATTTTGCAAGATAAAGAATTGAGTATTACGCTGGTCATCTCTAAACAAAGTTTTACAATCACTGTCTTTGGTTTTTAGATCCTTTGTTACCAAAAGGATTTGGCTTGGTTTAATGTCTTCTGTGAGTATAACAGCATCGGAATCATAAGGGTCTTGTTGGAATTTTTTATACTCAGGCCCAGTGAATTTTACAGAAATAATGACTGGGGTTTCTTTTTGTCGGCATTGTATAAAGTAGGCATAATGCAAAGCGGTTGTATAAGATTCAGTAAGATGAATCTTGTTTATGGAGCTATTTTTGAACTCTTCATCGTTTTTACCCGCGCCTGTTCCACCTTTTGAGAGAAGAAATCCATCTTTTTGAATGCTTTCTACATTTTTATCCGATGTTGCATGATAAAAGATGAGGCCTTGAGTTTCGGAAGGGGCGTCCCCCTTTTCCTTTCCAATTATCTTGATTTTGCATCCCACAGCCAGCAGGAGGCAATAGGTGGTCAGAAGAAAAGAAAAGATCCCTTTGATTCGACTAATCCTTATTACATCACACAAAATTCACCTCCACTGATATATGGCTAAAAACTATATCTTAGATTTTACCATGGAAGGTTGAATATTGGATGGAGGTAACTATTCTAAGGTGTGGAATCGAGGTTTTCTTGGGAAAATTGCGCAGCTGGTTCCACAAAAGAAAAGATCAAACTCCAACCATAACCGTATGGTGAATCCGATTCAAATGATCTGGGTGCTGGTGCCCATCTCCCAGCAAAAGCACATCTACATTTAACTGCTGGCCCACCTCAAGATCATGGTCCGTATCCCCCACCAAGATTGTCTCTTTCGGGTCAAGTTTATGAGTTTCCAACAGATGATGTCCGTTTTCTACTTTGCTATCAGCGCGGCTGTGAGCCAGTCCATAGACGCCGGTAAAGAAAGGAGCTACCTCAAAATGATGGAGCAATTTCTCTAACGACTTTTGAGGAGCAGCAGAGAGCACATACTGGGCAACCCCTTGTTTTTGCAACATCCCAAGCAAGGCATGTCTACCTTCAAAAAGAGAGGCCCCAGCCAGTTTGTCTGTATATATCTTGTGATAGACCTGGTGCAGATAGTCGTAGGATCCTTCTTTTTGAGGAAAATCAAGCGACCGGTAGAAGGATTCCACGGGAAAATGGAACTTTCGACGCATCTCCTCTAGGGTCAACGGGGGCAACTCCATGGAAGAAAGCCCAGTATTTAGGCAGTCTAGGGTGATATCTACATCGTTTAAGAGGGTGCCGTTCCAGTCCCAAATAATGTTTTTATAGGTAGAAAGATGAGTAAAAAGCATAAAAATTCCTCATAGAGCCAGAGTTCCCTCCACCATAAAGAAACTCTGCCGCGAAGGGAAGCGATAAACGAAACCCATGGATTTCTTGGCTCTTTTCCGGATAAAAAGTCAATATATTCAGGTGAATATGACTTTTCTCTGGATTTTTCATCCTACCCCGATATACTCCCCCTACATGAAGCGATCTCCGCTAGGGGGGTCCTTCTGTTGTAGGGTCCGCCCCAAGGGGGCACCAAAGCCAGTTCCGTTGTGAATTTCAGACGACAACCCGTCTGCCAAGCGACTTCCCACCTTACGTCGCTTAACTGCATCCTCTGTATGCGGTGTCAAACAATGGAAAAAACAAGACCCGTACTGGACTGACGTTTCCGTTTTCGCAGAAGTTTTAACACGATCTTAAAAAGAAGGGGTTTTTATGAAAACCAGCTATCTCCTCTTATTGGGAGCTCTCACTACGTCCATGCCATATGTGGCAGGAGCAAAGGAAAATGAGGCCACCACAACTGCTACCCCACCGGCTGCAGTCGACAGATTTGCCCATGCGGCTGTACCAGAAGGTAACACCTTGCCTAAAAAAGTGTTGCGGGTACGGGTCGTAGATAAGTTCATCTTCGGGGGTGACTACTATGATGCAGACGGTAAAAAAGAAGACATCGGTCTGCGTACCAACGTGCATGTGAATGCTTTCGTTGCAGAGTACGGGATTACGGATCGATTGAGCTTTCGTATGTTGGTACCTACTTTTGTACACAACGAAGCCAGTATGGATTCCCAGCAGTTTGCGAGTTCTAAAAAATACGAAACTACGTACAACGAAGCCCTGGATAAAGCGGTAGACAAAGGATATGAAGATTTTAAAGCCATATCTCCCAAGGCTACTAAGGCTGACTTTAGACAATATATACAGTCTCACGGTTCAGCCCTTACAGGGTTTCCGTTGCCTACCGGCGAGAGACTTGGCTCCAACCGCTCCATCAAAGGTCACTTGCATGACACGGTGATGCGTGGTTCTACACCTACCAATGGTCGATTGGGACTTGGGGATATCGAAGTTGGATTGCTCTACAATTTCTATCGTACAAATTCCATGCTTGTTTCTTCCGGTCTTGGACTTCGTACTCCAACTGGAGATTTTAGCGACAACTCCATTCGACGTACTACAGGGGGTGGAATCTATGACGGAGGTCTTCGTCTTAACTTTGACTACAGCCCTGTTTTTGGTCTGTGGCTCTCTGCCCAAAGTCAGCATGAATACGCACTTACCTCGACGACACAGAAACGAGCGAGTCTTGTGAACCCGTACATGCTCAACGAGGCTACACCCTCTGATGGGGACAACACCCAGAAGTATGAGAAACGAGGCTTTGATAGCAAAGAACTTTTAAAGGCCAACTACGGATTTGGTGCTTTGACACCTGCCCTGAAGGCATTCGCGATGAATACGTACTACCAGCACCATACCCAACGATCGACCTATATCGATGGGACTGAGTCCAAACCGTTTGGTGTTGTACAAGGTGTTGGGGGTGGTGGTTCTGTAAGTGGCTTAGGATATGGAGTTCCACTTGCCTTTGATGTGGATTACTTCTCTCCAGTAGCGGGTAAGAATACCATTGCCAACAATGAGTTGACCATGACCCTCTACATGTACGCTAAGTTTTAAACGAGAAAGGATTACACCATGAGAACATATATCAATCGATCTTTATCTATCGTTGTGACCTTGGGCCTTTTGTCGAGTGCTTGTGGCGACTATCGTTCGCTCAAAAGCAAGATCATCGGACATCAGAGTAAGAATGGCGAGGTTGTCCCTCAGAAGGATGAGGCGCAAGAGGCGCATCTGAATAAAAAGTGGGCCCAGCTCGTCGAGTACCTTGGTTTTGAAGCTAAAGCGGTGAAAAATAAAGATGAGCTGACAAACCTACTTTCAACGCCTTCTATGCTGTTTACGTCAAAGACAAAACAGTATGATGGGTTGATGGATGATCTAAAGAAGGATCTAGCTAAAAATCGCAAAAAAATGCGTTGCGGTGGAATTTCCTCTTTTACCCATCTGAAAGATTCTAAGGGTAATGACATGCAGGTCCATGGTTCTGATGTGTTCCATATGGAATATCAGGACCAAATGAAAGAGGCTACTAAGCGTACGGCTTTGGTTTTCTTGCCACAAAAAACGAGTCAGAAGAAGGAACTCCCTCTTCTTCTTCACCTAGCTGGTGGAGACATGGGACTGGCTATCAATAAACTGGATTTTACACAGCCAATGTTGGAGAGCCATGTGGTGATTGCACCTGACTACAGCATGGGGACCTGTGAGAAGCATGCAAGTGCTGGGCAAGCATGTAAGCCAGACAATCTCTTGCTAACGCCAGAGCTAAAAGAGCAAGACAAGCCTTGGGAAGAAGATGTGTATAGTTCCCTTGCAGCCCATAACTGTGTGGTGGAAGCGGTATCTAATGAAGAGGGCCGCGGGACTTTCAAAAGTGGTCCAATCCCTTTTGATGATGAAGAAAAGAGTCTGCGTAAGGAGCTGACTGATCGCAGTATTACTATAGCAATGATTGCTGAAAATCCTGATTATCCTTCATTTTTGAACAAAATGATGCAGGCTCCTGTGTCGAAAATTTTTGGTTCGTCTCGAGGAGGCTTAGTGGCCTTACTTGCGGTAGCCTATTCTGGTGTGGAATGGGAGATATTTCAAAAAGTGTTCGAGGATCTAAGTCAGAAAGTCCCTGAAAAGAGACTGGTTGAAGCTCTACATACTGCCATTAAAGCCCACGAGAACTTTGGAGAGGATTATAGTAAGACGATTATGCAATATCCTCCTATGTTTAGTCAGCTGGTTAACAATGCGGGTCCCTTTAGTCTTATGGTTGGTGAGTTCCGGGTTTTGGTGGAGCAAGTGGTAAAGAATGTTCACAACCCCCTCAAACAAGAATTGCCAGGCGTGCGTCACCTACTTGAGGATTTTGCCGTTTATACCGATGCACCGATTGGAAATGATGCAGCTGAGTTGAAGGATGTTGCTTTGTTGATCTTCCGACGGGATATGCACTTTTTACACCCCTATCTATATAGTGGGTTGCTGAATTGGAATGACTTGTTGCTTGCTAAGTTTAAGCCCAACAAGATCCGCCATGGTAAGCTGCTTGCACTTCACAGTGTAAACGACAAAATCGTACCTTTCACTCAAGCCTTTGGTACGATAAAGACCTTTAAGGGAATGGATAAGAAGCGTGCGGAAGCGAAAGATGCCTATAATAAAGGCGAGAAGGTCTCCTCCTTTGCCCTACTAGCCTTGGCTTTCTTGCCTGGTATTGAAGTGACCCCTGCCTATACAAAGGGCGCTTCTAAGGAAAATCTTGGTCTCTACCATAACGACGAGGCTTTCTGGGAGCATACAGTGGTCGTACCGCCAGGGGACAAGAAGAAGCTGCAAGAGCCAAAGGATAAGGAGCAACTAGCCCTTGTGGATGCCTGGGAGAAGAAATGGGCCGGGGATCTCGCCCCAGCAGACTTCTTACAGAAGTGGATGTCTACCCCTTAATCCAGCGAAAAGCCCCTCAAAGCCCCTCAAGGAGGGGCTTTTTTTTATAGAAAGGCCCAGATAGTGCTTTGAAAAAATTTATGCTTTCAGTATGTTGTAAAAAAAAACGCCGTAGGCAAAAAAAATCTTGCAAACCCCCCTCAAGCCATGTACACCCTACTTTCTGTTTGCGCGGCGGGCGATTTTGAGAATACTCTAGTCAAACGATTCGGCAGTACCAATGGGATCCCATGAGGGGGTCGCTTTCACATCGTGTTCCTTTTTTTGAGGGGGAATTCATGCGTGCCATTTTTTGTATTGCGGTGGTCTTCGACCTCGCGGCATTCTTCAGCCTGTCGCTTCATGCTGGAAGCCTAGAATCCGTCAATTTCAACGACGATCTGTTTGCACTGGTCGACGAAGGACATGACGAGGAACGAGATCCAGCTTCTGAGGCCTACGAGATCCAGCTCCGCAATGAGGAGTACTGGACCCATGGAGACGTAGCATAAAAGGGGGTCCCCGATGCGGGTCTTCATCAAAACCCTTGGTTGCAAAGTCAATGCCTTCGATGCCCAAGTCTTGCATAAGCAATTCTCGGATCAAGGCTTTGAAGTCCTCGATTCACCCCTTCACGCTGATGTCACAGTCATAAATACCTGCAGTGTTACCCAACAAGCGGAGAAGGAAGCTCTCTACCTCCTGCGCCGTTATCAACGGGAAAACCCTACCGCTTTGCGTGTGGTCACAGGTTGCTATGCCCAGATTGCCTCCGATGCATTGGCGCAACGCTCTGAAATCGACTGTGTCATTCCCAACGAACAAAAAAATCTCGTGGTCCCTACGGTGGTCGAACATTTGGCCGCTCGACAACGAGGTGACTCTCTGATGCCAGCTGTCAAGAACTTTGCCACCACTCCGACCAACCAGCAGTTCAAATCGTCCCTTGTCTTTTTCGATCGTCCTGAAGCGACTCAAACTCGGGCTTTTGTGAAAATCCAAGACGGGTGCAACGGCTTTTGTACATACTGTCAGATCCCCTATGCTCGAGGGGCAAGCCGTAGCGTTCCCTTCGAGCAGGCCCTCCACCAGATCATGGAGCTCGCCCAAAGTGGAGTTCCTGAGATCGTGCTCACGGGTATCCACATCGGAGACTACGGAGAGGATCTTGAGGTCCCCTCCACTTTTGCCGAGTTGGTAGAGCAGGTATTTCTGCGTACGCAGCTTCCCCGTTTGCGCATCTCCTCTCTGGAGCCCAGCGAGGTGAGTGACACACTGCTGGAGGTGTTGGATCGGTATCGTGATCGGGTGTGTGATCACTTTCACCTGCCCCTGCAGTCGGGAGAAGACGGGATCCTGAAGCGCATGCGACGCACGTACACAGCTGCAGAGTACCGTGCCACGGTGCAGAAATTTCTGGCCTTATTTCCACAGGCGCAGATCAGTGCCGATGTAATTCCTGGATTTCCTGGGGAGACGGAGGCTCAGTTTGCTGCTACCGTTGCCTTCATTGAAGACTGTGGCATCCACAACCTTCACGTGTTCCCCTACTCGTCACGGCCCAACACTTTTGCAGCCCGGATGCCGGATCATCTGCCGCAAGAAGTGGTAGCCGTTCGAGCTAAAATTTTGCGAGAGTTGGCAGCTCGACTATACGAGGGATTTTGTCGCACGCAGTACGAGCGGGAGCATCTTGTTCTCTGGGAGGCATCTGTCGATGCAGAGGGGTATCGTCAGGGCAAAACCCGTAACTACCTTTCTGTTGCTATGAAAGATCTTTCGATGGTGACCCAGCCTGGAAGGGAAAGCCCGATTATTTTGAAGGGGTTTTTGCGTCACCAGCTTCTCTTGGGTTTTCCTGTCGGGGGGCAAGAAGTTGTCTAAGGTGGGGCACATTTTTTGCCGAACCAGGCAGAAAGAAATATAGGGACTCGATTCCATACTTTTGAAAGAGTATGATCACGCATGGGCATGTATGTGTGTTTTTCAGAACCCAACTGTGGGAGGGGAGCAATGGACGAAGCGAGTCGGCAGCTTGGTAAAATGCTTAGAGACACTCCGTTTCATGGTGCGGCATTCAAGAAGGCCCTTTCGAAATCTCCATTTAGTAAAAAAGAAAATATTGACTACAAGTCGAGTCAAGTAGATACGCTGTTGGTGCGAGCGGGCTATTTGCAAAATCGGGAAGCCATGCAAATCCTCATTGCCCATGGTGCCGACATCGAGCAAATCGTTCATGAAAGCAGACAGCATGACCTGATCGTGGTGCTCCTCTCTGCTGGAAAATTTGAGGCAGCAGCCTTCCTATATAGCCAGCTCTCTACCGAGCGTTTGCGTTGTCGGGATGGAGGATTGGACCGACGGGCAAAAGAAGTGGGCAAACGCCTACTCAAAGTTCGCGATTATGAAGGGGCTGTGTGGGCCAAAAAGAAACCGACGCTTTTGAAACGACTGAAAGAAGCACAAAGCTTTACCTGGAAGGATTTCTTAGGATTGGTAACTACCGTGGGTGTTTATTTGTAAGGATCATACGCTCTAAAAACTACGGCGCAGCCGTGGAAGAAAAAGTACCCATCGAAATCATAGTGAGAATCCCGATCGTCGCAAAAGTTAAAAACCCCACGAGGGCTTTCCAACGATCGTCTTTGAGTCGTTCGGCACTCTCCGTATAATCAAGAATGCGAACGGCTTTGATCCAGTCTTCTGATAGTTTGTTGGACTCCAAAAATTCAGGAGAAGTTGGCATCGTCATCTTCTCTCGAATGATCTCCAGTTGAGGGGTGAGCTTGTCCTCTAGCGACATGTGATGCCAGAAATCAATCACATCTCGATCTCCGGACTGGTAGCTTGGTTTTTCTGCGGCAAATCTCTCGAGGTTGTCCCATACTTGCTGATTCAGTTTCCAGTTTTGGGTGGAAAATTTCCAGCTTGTCATTCCATATATGATTCCTGTCACTGCACTTATCCCCCCGACTGTTGTCCCAATATAGTTAAAAATATCGATCATCGAGGGTCCCCCCTGCCTGAAGTATGGGTTTCAGGTTACTACGCTCCGACACAATGCCGTGTATAATAATGGATATATTACGTGTAGTCCGATGTGCACTGCAACCAACCCGAAGGGAGAGCACTCAATGCGTCATTTGCCCATTTTTATTTGCCTGTCTGGCCTCATAGGCGGATGTAGTTTGTTTCATCATAAAACAGGGGAACCAGCGAGTGAAATCGGCGAAAATAATACCGCGGAGGCCCTGCCAGATGATCTGGGTGCCCAAGCTGTAAAGCTTGCCGATGAAACCCCTGCAGAGTCACCTCCCCCTGAGGAGCTGGCGCCGGTGCCAGCTCCCGTAGAAGAGCCAGCCCCCGCTCCAGAGGGAGACACCACTGCGAAAAAGGAGGAGCCCACCCCTGCCCCTGCTGTCGTCGCCACCCCTGCCCCTGCTGTCGTCGCCGCTCCCGCTCCCGCTCCAGCTATTGCGGCTGAAGGTGCTGGGCGTACCTCTGCCGTCGTAGGTCCAGAAGATGCTCGTCGTGTGGTGCGGTATGTAAAAGAAGATAAGACCCCTATTTTCGCCGCACCGAAAGACAGTGCGGATCAAGTTCGTACCCTTTTGCGCGGTACGAGTCTTATGGTACTTGTGGACGGAGAGTGGGCGGAGATTGTTCCCGGGCAGCATATCCGCGTAGCTGCGCTCTCCGACCAGCCCGTGGTCTACACCCCAGAGGCACAAGCGTGGCAAGCCCGTGAGTCAAAGCCCACTACCAAAAAGGAATGACGTGTCCCGCAAAGAAAACATAGTTACCTCCTTTCTTACCAGCACCCTCACAGGGTTCGGCGCCTATATTCTCTTCACAGCCTCTATCTTCCGATGCATGGTATACCCTCGCTTGCAATGGCGGCTCCTACTCCAACAATTAGAATTTGTTGGAAACAAGAGTCTCTCTACCATCCTCTTGGCTTCGGTAATGATCGGTGCGGTTTTTGGCATCGAATTCGGTAAAATTTTCAAACTATTCGGCACAGAGTCTATGTTGGGTGCCGCAGCAGCCTTTTCTCTCTCCAAGGAACTGGCTCCCGTAGTAGGTGCCTTTCTCGTTACCGGTCGTGCTGGTTCCTCCATGGCAGCAGAGATTGCCACCATGCGGGTGAACGAACAAATCGACGCCATGCGCGTCATGGCTGTAAATCCCATCGCTTACTTATGTGCCCCCCGGGTCTTGGCAAGCATCCTTATGATGCCTCTGCTGGCAGGGGTCTTTGTGATCTGTGGTATCGTTTCCTCCTACTGTTTTGGGCGCCTGTTTTTTGAAATCGACCCCGGTGTCTTTGTGGATAAGATCACGTGGATCACTCGCCCTGCCCATTTGATAGAAGGCCTCGAGAAAGCCATGCTTTTTGGTGCCCTTTTCTCCTCCATAGCTTGCTTCACTGGATTCCATGCCAAGGGAGGTGCCAAAGGTGTAGGAAAAGCCACCACCCACTCCGTGGTCATGGCCCTGGTCTCGATCCTCATTCTGGATTTTTTTGTGAGCTACCTCAAGATGGAAAAACTTCAGCTGTAGATGGCTCCCCAACCCCCTTAAATCCCAGATAGGCGAAGCGCCGAAGCTGTGCTACAACGAGCTTTCCCTGCCCCAAGCGGGCTTCGCTGTTGTTCCATCCCCAGAAGAGGTTGCATCGCCATCATGACGGATATCCTGAAAGAATACGAATTCGCACGCATCGAGCCAAAATGGCAGAAATATTGGGCAGAAAACCAAACTTTTTCCACCCCTTCCGTCTCTGACCGTCCCAAATACTACGTCTTGGATATGTTCCCCTACCCCTCCGGTAGCGGGCTCCATGTGGGGCACGTAGAGGGCTATACCGCCACAGACATCATCACCCGATTTAAAGCCATGCAAGGGTTCAACGTGTTGCACCCCATGGGATGGGATGCCTTTGGACTCCCTGCAGAGCAATATGCCGTGAAAACCGGAACCCATCCCAAGATCACCACGGAAAAGAACATCGCTACCTACAAGGCTCAGATGCAGCGCTTGGGTCTTGCCATCGATTGGGATCGGGAGATCAGCAGTGCAGATCCTGACTATTACCGATGGACCCAGTGGCTCTTCCTCGAGCTCTACAAGAAGGGCCTCGCCTACGAATCCAACGAGGCGGTGAACTGGTGCCCTGCTTTGGGTACCGTGCTGGCAAACGAAGAAGTCATCGATGGACTCTCGGAGGTAGGGGGTCATCCCGTAATCAAGAAGCCGATCCACCAGTGGGTCCTCAAAATCACAGCCTATGCCGATCGTCTCTTGGATGATCTCGAAGACTTGGATTGGCCTGAGTCCACCAAGCAGATGCAGCGCAACTGGATCGGGCGCAGCGAGGGGCTGACCTTGCGCCTTGCGGTACAGGGTCGTAGCGAGAGCTTTGAGGCCTTCACTACGGCACACCATACGATTTATGGCATTACCTTTTGTGTGATCGCACCGAATCATCCTCTCGTCGCCGTGCTTACCACCGTGGACTACGAAGATGCGGTGGAAGACTACGTCACCGAAGCCCTCGAGCGATCCGATATGGAGCGCACCGCAGAAGGCAAAGACAAGACGGGCGTCTTTACCGGGTCCTATGCCATCAATCCCATCAACGGGGAGGCAGTGCCGATCTACATTGCTGACTATGTGCTGATGAGCTACGGCACCGGTGCGGTGATCGGCGTGCCCGCTCATGATACACGAGACCATGTGTTTGCTACCAAGTACGAGATTCCCATTCGTCAGGTGATTGCAAATCCACAGGCAAAACCGACGGACCCTTCCATCGAAGAAGCCGTACTCCTGTGTCCCGAAGGCAGGATGGTGAACTCCGACTTTATCGATGGTCTTTCTTGTCCAGAAGCCAAAACCCGCATTGCAGAATGGGCGGAAGAAAAGGGCGTTGGCAAGCGTACCGTGCACTTTCGCTTGCGAGACTGGATCTTCTCTCGTCAACGTTACTGGGGAGAACCCTTTCCTCTCCTGCATGATGAGGCTGGTAACATAGTCCTCTGCGACGAGTCCGAACTTCCGGTGCGTCTGCCGGACCTCGAAGATTACAAGCCTTCCGGTGGGGAGGCGTCTCCGCTTTCCAAAGCCCACGAGTGGGTGAATCAGGTTCGGGATGGCAAGCCGTGTAAACGTGAAACCAACATCATGCCCCAGTGGGCTGGCTCTTGCTGGTATTACTTTCGCTACTTGGACCCAAAGAATTATGACCAATTTTGTAGCAAGGAACAGGAAAAAGCTTGGCTCCCCGTGGACCTCTACGTGGGGGGAGCAGAACATGCAAACCTTCACCTGCTCTACGCACGTTTTTGGCACAAAGTTCTCTATGACCTCGGGCACGTCTCCTGCAAGGAGCCCTTTACCCGCTTGCTTCACCCGGGGATGGTGCTGGGCCCCAACGGGGAGAAGATGTCAAAGAGCCGCGGGAACGTGATCAATCCGGAGGATATTATTGCCGAATGGGGGGCTGATTCTCTGCGCATGTTCGAGCTCTTCCTCGGGCCTTTCCATCAGGTGAAACCGTGGCAAACCAACGGGGTCTCGGGTATTCATCGATTCTTGCGACGTTTCTGGCGTTTGATCCTCAATGAAGAGGGACAGCTACAAAGTAAGATTGGGAACCAAACCTCTCCTTCTTTTACGAAGTTGCTGCACCAAACCATTCAGAAGGTCACCGTAGATACGGAAGCCTTCAAGTTCAATACAGCAATTTCTGCCATGATGGAGTGTCTCAACCAGGCCTACAAAGAAACAGAGATTGCACGAGCGGATGCTGAGCGCTTCCTCTTGCTCCTCGCTCCCTATGCGCCGCATATGGTAGAGGAGCTATGGTCCCACTTTGGCCATACGGAAAGTGTATACCGAGTCTCTTGGCCTACCTATGACCCTGCTTGTGTGGCAGAGACTCAAGTGATTTACTCCCTCATGACGAATGGCAAACTGCGCGATACCTTGTCCGTAGACGAATCTTGTACCCAAGAGGAAGTTGTGGCGCAGGCCAAGACGCAGCTCGCCAGGTACCTAGAGGGGCAGGTAATTCGCAAAGAGATCTTTGTACGAGGGAAGGTAGTCAACTTCGTCGTGTAAGGCGCCCTTCTGGGGCCGACATAGAGGAATGCTTTCTAGGGATTGGGTCCACCTAAGGCGCCCTTCTGGGGCCGACATAGAGGAATGCTTTCTAGGGATTGGGTCCACCTACCTTTTAGAATAGAGACACCAACCTTTGGTTGGTGTCTCTATTCTAAAAGGTAGGTGGACCCAATCCCTCTCTCCGGGTGTCTCTATTCTAAAAGGTAGGTGGACCCAATCCCTCTCTCAACCTTCGTAGTTAGTGTAAGGCGCCCTTGCATGCCTTATACAGAGGAATGGGACCATTTGTTTTTTTGGTGTATGATTTGGAAAGTCGTCCCAAAAAAACAAAAGGAGTTCCCGTATGCGCATGAAAAGGGCAGTGTACGCGCTGGCTACATTTCTATTTCCCCATTTGTTGCACGCTGCTTATCAAACTACCTGCTACGATCGCAATGATTTCTCCATCGACAATCAAAAAATCTGTGTGACCCAAGACCCTGGCGATGAGACGGAATATGTCATCTATTTCTTTCATGGGCTGAATGCGAGTCCAGATGATATGGGCAAAGGCAAGATGCTTAGCTACATCAACGAATATTTTGGGAAACACTTGCCAGGGAGAAAACCCGCAATTATCGGATATAGCCTTGGCAAACGCACCAACTTGGCCTTGCCGGGACGGTTGCAAAAACTGATGAAAGACGTATTTCCTCAGATCGAAGCGGATAACCTCCACTTCATCCCCAAAGCTCGTGCTGCCATGGGCGTTTCTATGGGTGCTTGGAATCTGTTCCACCTGCAGATGGCAGATACGAGTTACTTCACAAAAAGTGCGCTTCTCTGTCCTGCCATCGCCTCGATCCATCCTTGGTCTAGCAAGGAGGAAATTTCCGCCTATCGCAAACGAACCGGAGCCGGTTGGTTCCCTGTTACCATGATGTTACAAGGTGTAAGCGATTCCTACGGTGGTAAACAAGACCTCTTCATGCCGTTTGACCCCTTCCCTTTGCTGAAAGCTCATCGTGGCCCCATTGGGGATTTGTATATTTCGGCAGAGGAACAGGATGAGTTTGGCTTTCAAGAAGGTGCTGCCCATTTGCGAGATGTTGCTAAGGCAAAAGGATCTTCGGTGGAATGGCATCTTCGTGCCGGAGGTCACTGTAAGTCACAAAAAATGCATGAGATTATAGAATTCTTGACTTTAAAATCTTGAAACAACGAGAAAGAGCATCCCCCGTGCATACAAGCATTCGTTCCCAAATTCGACCTATGATTGGTAGAAGATCCGCTGTCTGGTTGCTGGTAAGTGCCACAGCTGGACTTGGCCTGTCCGTAGTCGAGGTCCAGCTCTCCGTTTTCATCCAACTGTTTTTGAAAAGCATCGGCATTCCGATTCAGGTGGATCCCGGGATTTTTTCCCTTTTACCACGTTCTACTTCCTTGGAAGGACTGCTGGTCCTTCTCGTGGTGATCGGCGTGGGACGGGGGGCCTTTCAATTGTTGGTGAGTCAATCAGCTAGCATTGCCCAAGAGTCTATCAGTGCAAGGCTGCGTCTAATCGCCTTACATGATCTCCTGTACAGTCATCACAATCGATATGTATCAGCTGCAGCAACTCATACGCGATTGGGGGAGATTTTTCCTCGCACCTCTCAATTCTTTTATCAAATGGCCCAGGCTGTTCCTTTGCTTTTGGTGGCTGGCGTATTGACCCTCACCCTTTTTTCCATCTCCTTCTACTCGGCTTGTATCAGCGTGGTGGGTCTTATACTTCTCGCGGGTTTGTTGCTGGTACTCAATGCTCGAATCCGTCCTTACGCGGATCAGGTGCCTCGAGAGCAAGAGGGGCTCCTCACCGGTGTAGAGCGTGTGGCGCGTAACTGGTTGCTGGTGCGAGTGCTACGTACCCATCCCCAGGAATTTACACACTTATCAAGCAATATTTTAAACTATGCCTCTCATGCCATTCGGGCACAAATTCTTGCCGCAGCGGGTGTCTTTGTCCCGCAAATGTTGGGTGTTTGCTTGCTGGTGGGGATTTTGCTGGTGAATATTTGGGTCCTACATACACCACCTCATCAGCTGGTGGCCTTTTTGTATCTGTTCTTACGCTTGATCCAGACGCTCTCTCAAGCGGCTGCATTTTTAGGAGCAGCTGCCGTGCTGCGTCCTAACGCTCGCTTAGCTGCGGGTTACTTGGCTACCTTTGAGCCAGGGGAGTTGCACAAGGCTACACGGAGTACCCGAGAGATTCGTGCCATCGGTGGGTATCGACGTGCACCGACTTCCGTTGCGCATGTCCCGCAAAAGCGCCCGATTTCTCCCCCTGCCATCGAGGTTCGAGATCTTTCTTTTCGCTACAAGGGTCAACCGAAGGCCTTGTTTGAACACTTTTCTCGCGAGATCCCTGCGGGGCAACAACTGGGACTGGTGGGTAAGAGCGGGAGTGGAAAGTCCACCCTGCTGGGCCTCATTTTGGGCATTATTCCCCCAGATGCTGGGTCGGTTACGATAGATGGCATGCCTGCAGCGAAATATTTGGAGGCCCACACGGACTTTGTGGGCTTTGTGGGGGCAGAGCCTTTCTTGATCGCAGGGAGTATTGCGGACAATTTGAATTACGGTGCAGCCCATAGGTATACGAAGGAAGAGTACCGAGATGCGCTGCAACGGGCGAGTTTGCTTTCTTTTATAGAGAGTGTACCCCAAGGGCTCGATTATCTAATTCAGGAGAATGGGGAGGGGCTTTCTGCAGGGCAAAAGCAGAGACTGGCTCTTGCACGTGCGCTCTTGCGCCACCCGGTTCTCTTGGTCTTGGATGAGTTCACAGCTAATTTAGATGTGGATACGGAGAAGGAGATTGTAGCTTCTCTTGCGACCCTCAAGGGGACCTGCACCATGCTCTTTATTTCCCACCGACCGGAGGCTCTCGTGTATAGCGATGTGCAGGTAGAGCTGTAAGAAGCTGTCTGAAGATGAGATCGGGGACAGTTACCGAATGGCGCTTCCTTAAGCGTACTATTTGCCTAAATCCTTGGAAAACCGTCATCCCAAGGTCCCGAAGGGACCGTATGGGATCCCTCTATTTGCCTAAATCCTTGGAAAACCGTCATCCCATAAGGTCCCGAAGGGACCGTATGGGATCCCTCTATTTGCCTAAATCCTTGGAAAACCGTCATCCCAAGGTCCCGAAGGGACCGTATGGGATCCCTCTATTTGCCTAAATCCTTGGAAAACCGTCATCCCA
>CANJLI010000016.1 GCA_947475005.1 Deltaproteobacteria bacterium
GTTTTGCATGGATCAGTCGACAGCGACGACTTGCTAAAGATTTTGAACGAGAGGTAAATAATCAGGAAGCTATGATCTATATAGCAATGTTGAAAATCATGCTCGGCCGTATCCGGTAAAGCATAATTTTTTAACTATACAGGCTCTTAAGGAAGCACCATTCGTAGGTATCCCCAATCTCATCCCCCCTTGCGCAGCAAATACGGCACATGTCCGAGATCGGGAGCTACTAGTTCTTCCCCCAGCTCTGCTTGCAAAAAATGAGGCAGCTGGGTGGCAAGATGGGTCTGTACCTGCGGGGGTGTCATGGGAGTTTGTGCACCTAGGAACGTGACGAAGTCCCCGTGACGTCGGCCCTCTCGGTAGTCAGGTTCTTTGCTGGGGTGTTGCAAGTACGTATCGATCAAGGTCAAGCCCTCGTCCACGAGCAGAGAGGCTTGAAAGAGCAGGTACTGTTTGCTGCGAAAGAGAGAGGAGCCACAGACCTTGCGTTCCTCGTAGGTAAGATCGCTAATGCCCTGCTGGGAGAGCTTGCCAGAAAGTCCTGGAAAGCCTGCTTCTAAGCACGAAATCATCCCCCGATTGATTCCCTGAAAATAGTGATCGTTGCGATAGAGATGTGCCACCCATATCCCAACGGAGACCACCACACATCCGGGGTAGAGCACCACAGTGCCTCCGCCTCCGTAGCGCTTGAGAATTTCAACCCCATCTCGCCTGCAGGATTCGACTTGTACTTCGGTTTCAGGTCGGTTGCTGCTGCCTAAGACCACCTTTACAAAATCAGGGATCCATGTGGTGAGAAAGAAAGGTTGTGCACACTGCGCTAGCACGCAATCATCGATCCACATGGGGGCCCCGTTACTGGAAAGGTACGAATTTCATCATCAGAAGGAAGATATTAAACAAAATGAGAATCCCCGATAAATCCACCAGGGTCGAAATAAAAGGGGAGGAAACGACAGCTGGGTCTAATTTCAATGCTCGAAACAGAAAGGGTAGCATGGAGCCAGAGAGCACCCCAAAGATCACGACACAGACCAAGGACATGGAGATCACAATCCCAATGCGGGGATCGAGGCCCCAAATGCTGGGTAGAAAGTAACCGATAGAAGCTAGGCAAAGGCCCAGCAAAAGACCTACAGCCATCTCTCTACAGAATACACGCCAAGCGTCTTGGGTACTGATCTCATTCAAAGCCATCCCTCGAATCACCAAGGAGGCGGATTGGGTACCGGAGTTACCCCCTGCTGCAATAATCATAGGCAAGAAGAACATGAGGAAACTCCACTGCGAGAAAGTGTCCTCATAGTTTCGAATGGCATGGCCGGAGAGGAATCCGCTGAGAAATAGCACTGCGAGCCAACCCACCCGTTTGCGTACCATGGTAAGAATAGGTGTTTGAAAGTACGAATATTCGAGGACGGCTTGCCCCCCGAATTGTTGGATGTCTTCGGTAGCTTCTTCTTCTGCCACATCGAAAACGTCATCTGCAGTCACGATCCCCACCAAGACACCCTTGTCATTCACCACGGGCATGTAGTTGCGGTCATACTTTCGAAACAACTCCACCGCTTCCCCACTCTCCTGGAAAGGCGTGAGGGTCACATGGGTTTGCTTCATCACCTGGGAAATTGGGAGATTGGCAGGGTCTGAGAGGATAAGGGAGGCGAGACTTACTTCCCCCATCAACTCCCCTTTGGTATTGGTCACAAACAAGTAGTGCAAAAACTCTGGGGGAATGGAGGTCTTCCACCGGATAGACTCTAAGGCCTCTGCTACAGTCATGTAAGGGTCCAGAGCTAGAAAATCCGGGGTCATCAATCGTCCCACGGAATCTTCTGGATAGCTCAGCAGTTGACGGGCAATGCTCTCTTCTTCGGGGTCGAGGCGTTGCAGGATCTGGTCCCTGGTTTCCGTCGTCACGTTTTCCAAGAGCTTAGTGCGGTTATCCGGCTCCATCTCGTTGACAAAAGAGGTTACGATTTCATCAGGCAGCTCTTCCACAAGCTCAACCTGTCGCTCCTCTTCGATATAGGAAAATAGGTCCGAGCGACGGTTACGAGGCACCAGTCGCAAGAGTGCCACGCAGATATCGAGGGGGGCTTCAGATAAAAACTCTCCAATATCAGCTTGTTCAGCTTCTTTAAAAGTTTTACGTAGGGTTTTAAAGTCCCGCAGCTCTAACAGTTTAATCAGCTTGTCAGCGCTAGGTAGGGTGCTTTGGCTCATGGGTAACCTCTGTTTTTGGCCTGCATAACAGATCCAAGGCCTCAAAAGGATCCGTTGATTTCTTGACCTCTTGCGATAAGGCATTCAGAAAAAAACCAACGTGAGGATCCGACAAACAATGATGAGCGCGAGAGAACCGTTCCAAATCGGGGGAATATAAATGATTGGCTAACACTCGCGCGTTATTCCATTCTTTTTTGCCCACAAAGTCAATCAATTTAAAGGGAGGCTTCTCTTTCGAGACAAAAAGGTCAAACACCTTCTTCTTCTCTGCAAGTCGTTTTTCTGGAGATAATTCCGGTGTTGCGTAGAGCGCTTTTAAGCGCTCGTTCAAGCGAGAAAGCCAGGTGAAAAATAGTCTTTGATCGTCACCCTCTTGAAGATACTCGGTTTTTTCTTTTTCCATATGCAGCGAGCTCAGATATTGCCTCGTCAACACATCCCCCACGTATGTGGCCAAGGCCTCATTGAAGGGCACCTGGTCCGGTACCCAGAGGGTGCGGTGTGTCAATTCATGGAAAAATAAATTGCATAGCGAAGAAAAGGAATCGTGGAGCATGGGCTCATAGATGGGATCCTCCAACCACCCTAGACTCGAAAAGGCGCCTACCCCTGTGGTGTAAACATCATAGCCTTCTTTTTGGTACTCGCTGGCGGCTTCATCTCGGAGGGCTTTGGAAAAGAACCCTTTATAGGGCACAGAGCCTACGATGGGAAACCACCAGGTCACCGCTTCAAGTCGGTCTGCATAGGCAACCTCTAGGAGGTAGGAGACGACGTCCTTCTTGTCTGCAATGAAGTACCTATAGGCCCCCTTCGTGTGAAGTCCTTGCTCTTGGGCATAGGCAATGATTTTATCCACCGATCGGAGCTTTGCCTTGGTGGGCTCTGCTATGGTTGGATCTTGGAGCACCTTTTCTACAGGCTGTCGGGAGACGTAGGACTTTGTATACTCCACGGCAACACGAACGGAGTAGCAGGATGCCCAAAACGGGCAAAAGAGTACCAGGAGCCAGAGGAGCGCTCGTGGTGCTCTCTTAGGGCTTGCTCGATATGGATTCCAATGCCAACACACAAGACACTCCTTCTATGTTGTAGCTTTGGGTGTACTTGTACGTACACTCCCCGTGTGCACGCATCAGATGCAATTGTACGCACAAGGTCTCTTCCATAATCATCTCTCGATGGGTCTCTATAGCTTCTGCTAACTTGTGGGGTACCAAGATTTCCAACCGAATGCGATCGGAGACCTGTAATTGAGATTCCTTGCGCAAATTTTGAATGCGACTGATGATCTCTCGTGCGTGTCCTTCACTTACCAGCTCTTCAGAAAGGTCCATATCAAATAATAAAGTGAGAGTACCGTCGGAGGCAACCGCTTTTTCCGCCTTTGGTCTGCGCTCGATCAGGAATTCTGTCTCTACCAATTGATGCTCGAGGAATGGGTACGTTGTGTCTTTTCGAAGTTGTGTTAAAAATGCCCGCAACTCTTTTTGGCTGGCATTGAGTTCAGAGAGTTTCTGTCGTAGAGCTCCCAGGTCTTTGCCTAGTTTTTTCCCGAGAATCAGCAAGTTGGGTTTGATTTCCAAATCGACGTATTCGGTTTCATCGGTGGAGATTTCTACCCGTTTCACATTCAATTCGGTTTGCACCAATCCGACGATATCTTGCATCAGTTGGGCTTGGGTCTCATCTACTGCAATGATATGCAGAGCGGAGAGGACTTGCCTGGTTTTCAGTTGATGCTTTTGTCGCAAGCCCCGTCCCAAGTTTACAATCGATTGCATCAATTGGATTTGAGTCTCGAGCTTGGTGTCTCGACTTTCTCGATTGGGGGTTGGAAAGTCGCACAAGTGTACGGAAGAGGGAACATTGTCCCCAAAACCTTCTGTGAGGCTTTGGTACAAGTGCTCTGAAAGAAACGGAGCAAAAGGCGCCATGGTTTTGGAAAAAGTGACGAGTACATAGTAGAGCGTACTGTACGCTTTTTGTTGCTCTTCACTGATGCCACTTTGATCGGAGGCACCCCAAAAGCGTCGTCTCGTTAATCGAATGTACCAGTTTGTCAAATTTTCAATAAACGAAGCGAGACAAGGTACCACTGCATACAGTCTGTAGGCATCCATGTGCGTTTCGATTTCAGCTAGCAGTGTCTGTACATTGGAGAGAATCCATCGATCCAATGTGTGATCGGTTTCGGGAATATTTCCTTGGGCCTGCTGTACCGTGGGTTTCCATCCATCAGCTGTGGCATAGGTTGCTAAGAAGCTATAGGCATTCCAAAGCGGCAAGAGCATAGAGCGGATGATATCTTTCACATCTTTGTCGGAGAAGACCAGATCGTCTGCTTTGAGAAGCGGTGAATTGAGCATATACAACCGTACACTGTCGGCTCCATAGGTGCCCCAGAGGGTTTCCGGTGGGGTGTAGTTGCGATGTCGTTTTGACATTTTTTTCTTGTTTTCATCCAAAATGACGCCGTTCACCACGACGTTGCGAAAGGCTGGCTTATCAAAGAGTGCACAGGCTAACACTTGCAAGGTATAGAACCACCCTCGGGTTTGGTCCAATCCCTCTGCAATAAAATCTGCAGGAAATCCTTTTGTGAAGGCATCTTCGTTTTCAAAAGGGTAATGTTTTTGGGCATACGGCATAGACCCAGATTCAAACCAACAGTCGAAGACGAAAGATACAGGCTCCATGCGACCTGTACATTGGGTGCAAGTAAAGTGTACGTCTTGCAAACTGTGCAGGTGGATATCGGGCAGCGTTTTGGAGGATCGAGCTTCTAAGGACGTGATGCTGCCAAAGACTTCGATATGGGAGGAGTCTTGCGCACAAATCCAGACAGGAAGGGGAGTCCCCCAGAATCGGTTGCGACTGATGGCCCAATCTCTCGCATTCTTTAGCCACGTACCCATTCGACCATCGCGAATGTGAGCGGGTACCCAGTTGACGAGTTGGTTGTTTGCCACCAGTCGGTCGGATAATTTCTCCACAGATACGTACCAAGACGGTACCGCTCGGTACATCAATGGGGTGTTGGTGCGCTCATCGAAGGGATAGCTATGCACGAGGGTCTCGTGACGGACCAGTGTGTTTTTTTCTTTTAAAAATTTGCAAATCGACTTGTCAGCTTCCTTAAAGGAAAGACCTGCAAAGTCAGGCACCTGACTTGTGAAAACTCCGTTTTCATCTAAGGGATCTACGGGAGAAATCCCGTGGGTCTGACAGGTTGCGAAGTCATCTTCTCCAAAGGCAGGGGCTTGATGCACGATGCCGGTTCCGTCCTCTATGGTGACGAAATCTCCATGCAGCACTACAAAGGCCTTGGGGTGGTTGTGGAAATAGGGAAACAACGGCTGATAGGTCTTGCCTACTAGCTCTTTGCCCAAGAAGGTTGAGACGATGTCGTAGCCTTGGGTCTCTTTGGTATACAACCGAGGTAAGGCATGGGTAGCTAAGATCCAGAGTTCTTGGGTTTCGTGGTCACGTACTTTGACGTATTCCACTTTTTCGTGCACAGCCAAGGCAAGGTTCGACGGTAATGTCCAGGGTGTGGTGGTCCAAGCCAGAAGATGGGCATCTTCCTCTTGCAGAGCAAATTTGACGGTTACAGCAGGATCTTGGAGCTGCTGGTAATTTTGGTTGGCTTCAAAGTTGGACACCACAGACGCTGTACGAGGCGAGTAGGGTACGACCTTGAACCCTTGATAAATAAGGCCTTTTTTATACAATTCAGCAAACACCCACCAAACGGACTCCATAAAGTCCCGGTCCATGGTGCGGTATTGATGGTCCCAGTCCACCCATCGACCCATGCGAGCGATGGTTTTTTGCCATTCCTGGGTGTAGTGCATCACACTCTCTCGGCACATTTCGTTGAAAGTAGCGATCCCCATGCGTTCGATGTCAGGGCGCCCTTTTAGGCCCTCTCGCTTTTCAATCTCAAATTCCACGGGCAATCCGTGGCAATCCCAGCCAAACCGGCGCTCAACTTGATAGCCACGCATGATCCAATACCGAGGTACGGCGTCCTTCGTCGTATTTGCCAATAAATGCCCGTAATGTGGCAGGCCGTTGGCAAAGGGAGGGCCATCATAGAAAGAAAATGTCGGGGCGTCCTTGCGCCAAGCATTCTGTTTGGCAAAGATATCTTCCCGGTTCCATGCCGCTAATACAGCTTCTTCCATACGAGGAAAGTCAATCTCAGTAGGTATTCTCATAGAAAAAATCTCGGGTTGGCATGACGAATTTAGTTATCGTGAAGGTGAAAAGTAAAACGATCCGCCCTCAGTGGCAAGGTAAAGTTTGGCCTCTTCCTTTTTGTTGAAAAATCAACTAGTTACTTTTTTTAAGGGAAACCAGCTGCGCAGTCAATGTCGTTAAGTTAAGCCAGAAGTAGTCTCCCCTCAAGTGTTTCATCAGTATTTCGCCGACCTTCTTGTTTTCCGCCATTTAGCGCTAGGTTTATAGCTAACCCGAGGAAAACTCCTTCCTCCATAGGCTTTGTATATTCCTCGTTTTATATAACGTTGAAGGCAATCAATCAGGGAAAAATGGACATTTCCTGAAAGTAGCTCTGGCAGAAGGAGAACGACCGTAGAGATCGTGTGCCGCCGGTTGTACTTACGCGTTGTTTTTTTTCTAGAGGTTGAATTTTTTGTCAGGGTATTGGGTTTGGTCCGTTTAGGGCTTGGCATTTTTGTATGAACTTCGAACCAACGGCTTATAGAGCAAAGGAATAAAGACGTGTAGAGCTCTTGCATGATTCCGTTTTTCGTTTTGGAATGAAAAAACTCAAACTGGAAGTCTTGTTTCAAGGTTTTGAAAAATTCTTCGATGCCCCATCGTTGATGATACAACTCCTTTAACGACTCACGGGTAAACGAGCTAGAGTCAAGCAAACTCGTTACCAAAACGTAGTCATTGTCTTCAATGGTATAGCGGACCACTCGTACGTAACCACACCAGCCCTTTTTCTCTCGATTAATATAACAAAGGCTATCAAGTTCAGTGCTTTGCATGAATTCTTCAAATTCTTTGAGTTTACAGCTAGGGACCCGCATAACAAAATCAACCTTCTTCTCCAAGAAGGCCCCCATCATTTCTGCAGAAAAAAACCCCGGTCGAGGGTCAAAATGTCCCCTTCTTGCAGGTAACGTAAATGATGGCGAGCTGCTCGCCTCTCATCTAAATGGCGAAGCAAAAAGGCCTGATGAGGAATCTCTAGTTTTAGTTGATACAGCATGGTCAATAAGCCTTGGGGGTAATGGCTTTTCTTAGAAGGGCTCTTATATTTTTTGGATTGAAAAGCATGTGGCAGCGTAATTCGAGAGCCATCTACGGCAAATATCCTTCTAGACTTCCATAGATACTTCTTATCGTGCGTATCATGTTGACTGAGGCTGAAACGAAAGATCTCTCGTATCAATTTCCAATCAAATCTTTTGCGAGCCTGGGATACCGCCGAACTGGATACTTTGAAGGCGTCTCCTGCGGCGTGCATGAGGTGAACTAGCGCGGTTTGCACCCCGCCAGGACGTTCGCTCCATACAAGCCGCACGAGTATATGCAGCAGCTGCAACGTGTTGAGCTTTCTACTCCGCTGGACCCACTTCTCATCTATTTTCAAACATAGGCTGGATAAGTCTTTTAAAAATTGTCCGATTTGTTGTATTTTCATCTTTGTCTGTTTTCCTCGGTTGTTTAAGCGCTCCAAGTAAAACAGACACCCTTGCCTTTTTCCTTAAAAATCAACAAAATACATACGCGCCATGAACTACACCTTAACTTAACGACATTGCCTGGGTAGTTACCTTTATAAAATGCTTTCGGCAAATATTTTCGAAATTGGACAGATCGGTAAAAAGTATGTCATAAATTTCAGCCGGTTAAAATTTATAGTAAAAACTTGATTCCGCGCTCACGCCCCCCTATTCTCCATGAAAATTTATTGTTTTGTGAAGGAAAACTGAATGTTGCGACTTCTGATGATTATCTGCGCTCTATTTTCGATTTCTGCTTTGGCTATTGGGGCGGATTTCTTTACGGACAATGGGGGGATTGCTATAGCTACCAGACTATATACAAAAATAAAGCTGGTTGAACAGGTCTCTACCTATAGAACCGACCTATATAAAGAATTGACAAAGGGCAGGATGAGTCAGTTTTCAAAGAAAAACAAAGCACTTGTACTAGAGATCATGCGGTACGATATCGCACCTTGGAAAATTCGTCTTTTGGATTTTTATTCCAAAAATGGCTTCTTTATGCTGAACTTTCCAGAAGAAAATCAAATCATAATTATAATTGGACTCGAGCAGGCTTTTACTTTTAAAGGAGAAAATACGCTATTGGAACGAGCTCTCTATAAACTATTTGATAAAAAAGAAGACAACGTGAGGGCAATGGAAGAGTTGAGGTATAGCTTTCCTCAGAAAATTCCAAGATCAGAGGAAACACAAGTCTACCTCGACCATCTGGATCAAGCCCTAACCGGCTCGACTTTAAGTAAGTTTTCAACAGAAAACAAAGAAGAATTCATAAGCCGGATGACGTCTTCTTTCAGTCGCTGGAAAGCAAAGCTCTTGGAATTTTATTCAGAAAATGGTCCTATGCAGCACTTCTCAGAGCGCAACAAAATGGAAATTTTGAAAACGATGGATATCGCACACATGGGCTGGGGCTCCGAAGTTTTGAATGAGAATCAATCACAGGGACGTACACACACTGATAGCCGTCTGGTGATTGCTCTGTCGTTCTTTGACCATGAAGGGAAGTTTAGCGAATGGACAGAAGAGGAAAAAGTACAGGCTTTTCAAAATCTTTTAGAAAAAGAACTCCCAGCAGATGCTTTCATGACTTTTATTGGGGCTTTCATGGCGCTTATGGGGATAACTGGAATGGAAGAACTCGATTAATTCCCGCCTTACTCTCCTGCTTTCGGCAAATATTTTCGAAATTGGACAGATCGATAGTAAATAGAGTATAAATTTCAGCTGGTTGAAAATTTCCGCTGAAAAAGGTTGATTCCGCGTTCACACTTGCCTATTCTCCATGAAAATTTACTGTATTCCGAAGGAAAACTCAATGTTGCGACTTCTGATTGTTATGTGTGCTCTTTTTTCTATTCCCGCTTTGGCTGTTGGAGCGGATTTATATGATGTACTGGGCGAGGGATTTTCTGTAGCTCGCAGATCACCTTTAGAAAGACAGCGGGCTAGACAGATCTTCGTACATAAAGACAATGTAAAGAACGCACTGTTATTCGGTACGATGAGTGGGTTTTCATCCAAAAATAAATCAATCGTACTAGATATCATGTTAAATAACATCGCCGATTGGAAAATACTTCTTCTGCACTTTTATTCAAAAGATGGCTATATGCTTGGTTTTACAGAAGAGAATAAAATCAAGATTATGGAGTCACTCAATGGCGCTTATGTTGGGCCGACTGAAAAATATCGTACCAACGGTGAGTTGGTACAGGCGCTCTCTTTCTTTGGCAAGGACGGGAAATTTTTACACTGGACGGAAGAAGATAAAGTACACGTTATTGAAGGTATGAGACTTCGCTTATCTCATCATGAGGACAGTAGAGATGCGAGTACGCTTTCTATCCCAGAGGAAGATACAGGGCTTTCTGATCACTCACATTCTACATCCCCTACATCCCCTACATCCCCTACATCCCCTACATCCCCTATGGAAGACCTGGATTAATTCTCGCCAAAAGCCTCTCCCCACTTCCAAATCCCTTGTTTTTTTATAGGGAGAGCGTACAATGAAACCCTTCTGTTTATGTGGGGGTGCCCTGGTTTCGACAGGTAGGGAACACGTAAAGGAGCATGCCTGGGGTGGGAACGTGACCCAGTCAAAATGCGTTTCAATTGTATTTGCAACAGCAAATCGCAGTGTAGCCATGGCTCCTAGCTTTGACTACGCTCTCGCTGCCTAATCCGTAGCGACGTGACCTCGAGAGCGCCAGTGTATCGAGGTTCCGTCATTCAGCTGGCTTGCTGGGTTGGTCTCTCCGTCTGTGGGGCCGCTTGGGACAACAATCAGGCTGCGGTCTGACAAGCCTGCTCGTGGGCGTGTCGGAAAAGAGGATCGTACACCGAGCTAAGCATGTAGCGCCTTTATGAATACTTTACTTGGACATGGGTTCGATTCCCATCACCTCCACCATCCTTGGAAGAGTTAAAACCCAAAACATCGAATTAACCTAAAACCCTGTAAAATCAACAACTAATACTCTTGGTAGACTTCTCAGCATCTAGTCAATCTAACGTGAAATCACTCAAAATAATGCGCCTTGTTGTAATCCTGCTGTAAGCGGGTGATGTAAGCGTACATCATACAGCAGGAACGCGGTAACCGCTTGATTTGTATCTTAAAACTGTCGTTCAGCTTTCCTAAAATCCTCTATTCTGTTTTTTCGGAAACTATCATTATCTAAGCGGGTATTCGGGTCCAGTCGACTGCAATGGCATTCGACTAAGAAACCTTGTGTATCTATCATTCTGGGGATGAGATCGGGACCACCTACCTAATTATTGGAGCGGGGGGGGATTCCCCCCCGCTCCAATAATTAGGTAGGTGGTCCCGATCTCATCCCATAAATAGGAGGAAAGGCTGCTCTGTACCAATGTTATTCTGCACAAGGTTTCTTAGGCGAATGCCATTGCAGTCGGGTGTCTCTGATCTCATCCCTAAGCGAAAGATGGCAATTATATCCTTAAGGAAGCGCCATTCTCGGGTGTCCCTTAATTCCCTTAATTCCTCCTTGCTAAGTGGGATTCTACCAACAAATCGTATGATAAGGGTTCCGGGAATGACCGTCTATACAGTAGCGGGTGGTAAGGCACAATCACACTGGCAAGTTCTTGATTGGGTTTGTTTATATCAGCAATTAGGATTGGCAAAAGGTTAGAATCAAAAATGAAAAAAAATGGGAAAGTTCCCCTCCTAAATGGAGAAATATCATTTAACCAAACAGGTGAGGGCGCTGCATTGGTTTGTATTCACGCTGGATTTTCTGATCATCGAGATTGGAAATATCAGGTTGAAGCATTCAGCAAAAAATATCTGACCATTGTCTATGACCAACGAGGGGCTGGAAATTCTTCGGTCCCGATCACAGCGTTCTGGCCTGCGGATGACTTAAAAGCTCTTATGGATGATTTGAAAATCGAGAAAACAATATTGATTGGACACTCAGTTGGAGGCACGGTTGCAGTGGATTTTGCACTCCAATATCCCGATCGTGTTTCTGCTTTGGTTTTAGTGGCCTCTGGTTTAAGCGGGCACCCTTGGTCACAGGAATACAAAGAATGGGAACAGTCGATTTTTAGTACCCCGCAACCTGATGCAATGACAAACCAAACCCTTTCTACGCCTTTCTACGCCACGAGCATGGCAAAATCGGAATTAAAAGCTGAAATCAAAACCATTACCAGAGAAAACATGCAGAAGATTTTGACTTGGCAGAGTTTTGATATTCGCTTGTTTTTTCCAAACCAAATATCTGAGCTGAAAAATATTAAAATTCCTACGTTAATCGTCTATGGAGACAAGGATTCTCAGGATATAAAGAAAATTGCTCATACCATTAATGATCAAGTAAAGTCCGCTACCCTGATTGAAATGAAAAATACGGATCATCTTTTGAATTTTGAAAATCCAGAAGAATTAAACTCAATCATTTTAGATTTTTTGCTCCAAGTACCTCAGTGAAATTTGGGGACAGTGGCATCTGTCCCCAAACTCCTTCCCAATCGATAAATTAACTTCTAACGAACTCAATAAGCCTCGAAAAATTCCTTCGATCAGCCTCTTGCAGCGCTTCAATATATGTTTTTCTAAGAACTGTAGGTTGGTCTATACTTTCGCGATGCTCCTTGCTACCCCAAGAAAATTTTTCCACTCCATGGAGTGACAACAAGATATCTGTCATGAGTCTAGCGTGTCGTCCATTTCCATTTGCAAACGGATGTATTTGTACAAGCCGATGATGAAATCGGCATCCAAGTTCATCCCAATTGTATGTTTTATTTTCTATCCAGAACTTAGCATCGTTACACAATCTTACAATTGATTCTGGAATCTGCTTCCAATCTATTCCGATCGATTTATCTGACAAACGATACTTGCCAGCCCACCTCCAAACATCTTTAAACATACGGGTATGTAGTTCACGAACAAAAATCTCAGATAAAGTTTCTTTCTTTTTCTTTACTTTTTCTACCCAAATTACAGCTTTTAGAATGTTTGCTTGTTCAGCAGCATTCAGTTCCCCCTGAGAAGACACATAAGAAGGAATAAGTCCATTGATTTCATCTGGATCAAGAGGAGTCGCACCTGTAGGATATTCCAATATCAGCTTGCTCATGCATCCTCCCATAGACGAGGATCAAAACTAGCTTTCAGTTCCATCGCGAGTGTCTTTACTTGGTGATCGTCTTCCTTTTGATCGACACTTTGATCTTCTAGTTTCATTGAATGCCTGACTGTCTTCATGATACGTTCTGCTGCTTTTATAGAGCGTTCTTCGAGAATGCTATCGAGAGATCTCTTAGAAGGAACTATCGCGTAGATAAGAGTACAATCCATCGCATTAGCTACTTTTTCGAGAGATTCAAGAGTCACTTTTTTTCTTGCTTCTCTTGCTTCTAGCGACACTACTGAAGACTGCTTACTACCAAGACGCATAGCTAACTGTCGGGTTGTTAGCCCTAATGATTCGCGAATGGCTTTGGCCCAGCCCATGCGTGGAGGCAGGACTTCTTTCAGTGCAGAAAGCTTTGCGAGCTTTCTGTCGATAGTCCGACGCTGATCATGTAATTGTGATTTTTTTTGTTTCATGTTCTTATGATGTCTTTAAAGCTATCAGAAGTCAAGTGTTTGATAGACTATAATCTATAAAAATTGGAATGTTTGATAGATTATAGTCTATCAAACAAAACATGCTCGATGGGACGTGATGTAAACGAGAATAATTTATTTTAAATATTAGTTGGTTATTAATTCCCCAGCTTTTCCACCACACGGGAACTCCTCTCAAAATCCTAGCAAACACTTATGCATCAATGCATTAGAGGCAAACTGGAAAAGAATGCTGTTTTTTCAACCGTTCTGCATAAGATCCGTCATGCCCAGGCCGCCTCGGCCGTATGGGCATCTCCCACGATCGAGAGGGATCCCCGACGCGCCCTTCAGGCGCTGGGGATGACGGATACAGATAGATTGCTCGAAAAATCAGTGTTCTTTTCCAGTTTGCCTCTTAGTTGGTTTCAATAAATCTTTTTTCTACCCCTTATTCCCTCCTGTTTTTCGTTAAAATTTGCGTAAAAATTCTCGCAACTCCTTGATTTTGCAAGAGCGTTTCGATTCCCGTAGCCTTGTTTCTTTGTAGAACAATTTTCAATTTTGCTTATCACATTGGATTGGTATCTGAAGCGTAGCAAAGGATCTCCCCACTTTATTTTTACTGCCGCTGCCTATGTGGATATCTATCTTTCTCTACGAGTAGTTTGGGTTTAGTCTGGTGTCCCTAAATTGTTTCTCGAGCAGCTCCTTCGTGTTATCATTATTTGTCACTCTCATTCATTGGATAGGTAGCCTCTGCTCTTAAATAAGGAAAAAATAAAAAAATGAAATTATTACAAGTTATTACATTAGCAATCGGATTCTTAGGAGCCGGGTGTGCATCTCGCAGGCAAGACTCCCCTCGTCGAAATGTGCCTGTTGTTCCACATAATGGGGTTGCAAGATTAACCACCGAAAATCTCACTGACGGTGGCGGGATTTATTTACAAAACAAAAAAGGATTCGAAAAAGTTGTCATCGACTCTGAATGTGGGGAATTATTAGGAGGTCTTGATTTATCTAACACAGATGTCGTGGAAATTCAGATCCCCGCTAAGGGGCTCCCTCAACTGGAGCATTTGGATCTATCTGGAGCAAAAATTTCTGCACTACCTTTGGCAAATTTTAGAAGCTCGAAAATGGAATGGCTGATCTTAAATAAAACGAATATTTCGAAATTGGAGCTACCAGCTGGTGGATTTCCCCATTTGACATGGCTGAATATATCAGACACCAAAATTTCTGAAATTTCCCTTTCTGAGCTTAAATGTGAGAATATTTCAATTTTAGATATTGCAAATACAAACATTTCTGAATTTCAGTTTCCAACTTGGACCTTTCCAAATCTTGAGAAATTGTCTGTATCTCATACAAAGATTTCTCACTTTAAATTGCCAGAAAATGGATTACCAAATCTCGACTATCTTAATTTATCCAATACGGAAATTTCAGAATTACTTATTCCAAAAATAGGACTTCCTAAACTGAAAGAACTTAAGCTGGCGTACACAAAAATCTCTCACTTAGAGATCCCATCGGTGGGTCTGCCGGAGTTAACGGATCTTGATCTTACAGGTACGTCTATTTCTGATTTGCAACTGACCGGATGTCCAAAATTACGTAAATAATCAGCTAACAGCTTTATGAGATCGGATGAGATCGGGGACAGCTACCGAATTACTATCTTTTCTATTCTGTTAGTTGAAAAGACAACCAACTAATTGCTTCGGCGATTTTTGCTTTTTTTGCACCTGCATTAATTTGTATGCGACAATGTATGCAACAAGCGACAAATTTAGTAACGGGAGAGTGAAATGCATACTCAATCGAGTTTACAGGGAGTGCAAGGCACGACTTATTTTGTACCGATCAGTCTAGAGAAAGTCGGTATTTTTGAAGCTCCTCTTGTCGAAGCGACAGAGGAGTCTCTCGCAGGCTATGGGCGTTTGGTTGACGATTTTGACCTAGCAGAAGTCGATATTGTTACTTGGCCTCAACCTGGGTGGCGCCCAGTTTTGCCAGGTACGGGCAATGAGGGAGGCATTACAAGTGGGGAATTTATTGTTGAGTGGAAAGGTGATATAGTTTACACGTTTAATCATGCGGTAAACAAAGGCTATGTAACAGGGTGGACAACAGATCCTCTTCAAGCAAGAGAAGATCGCAGCACTACACCTCGTGACTATATTTATACTTTTGAGGCGAATTACCACCCTGACGGTGGACAAATCTTTTATCCTCGCAATCAAGAGCCTTTTGTCATGCTTCTAGCAAAACCTACGGATGATGTGCGTCCAGAGCATTTTCGAGCCTTTTATTTCGACGGTAAAAAAGGAGTGCATATAAATCCGAGTGTTTGGCATCAACCCGCGTTTCCCGTTAATGAGCATGTTGTATTTGATGATAAACAAGGGCGCGTACATGCCTGCATTGGCTGTCAGTTTGTGGAAGAGTTTGGCGTGTATATAAAAGTTCCTTTGAGACCAATCGCCTCAAGAATTAAGGGACACCCGAGAATGGCGCTTCCTTAAGAAGATACTTTAATAAAATAAGATAGTTAAATACAAAGGAGCCACTTCGATCCATAATTGGTTTGCAACAACTACTATGGCGGAGGGCTCCCGTGACTGATATTACTTGCTCCAATGTATCTTGTCACTTTCAGAAACTTGCAAATAAATCCAGCGCAGAGGTTTTAGAGTTACTTCCCACCAGTATGGTCGAGCTAGCCGTTGGTGAACTCAATTTAAAATTCCGCCAGAGAATCTTCACACCTATTCTAACTCTGTCTGCTTTCTTATCGCAGGTTTTCAACGATGATACCTCGTGCAAGAGGGCTGTTATGGAGGTCAACTCCTACTTGAGTCGACTGAAGCTACGCCTATGCTCGTTTGGCACGTCTAGCCTCTGTAAAGCAAAAGCCAGGCTTCCCATAGAGTTATTTCAATTGCTGTTTAGCAAATTGAACCATGAAATAGAACAAACGGACCAAACGATATGGCATTGGAAGCATGGGAAAGTACTTGTAGTTGATGGAACAGGTTTTTCCATGCCAGATACCCCAAGCAATAGAAGATATTTTACAATACACAATAGCAAAAAAAGTAATATCGGATTTCCAGTTGGGCGTTTACTGGCCGTATTTTCCCTCTCTCATGCTGGAATTGTGAAAGCTGTTATTGCACCTTGGAAAGGCAAAGGAACTGGAGAAGTGACTTTGCTAAATCAACTTTGGGAATGTTTTCAACCTGGGAACACCTTACTGGGAGATGCACTATACTCAAGTTATTGGGTTGTAGCTAAGGCTTTGGAGCGAAATATACATATTGTTTCAGAACTACGCACCAAATCCTCCTGGAGGCTATCGAAGAAAAAATCGGATCAGATCATCACAATTCAAAGAAATTCTCACTGTCCCATTGCCTTATCAAAAGAAGAATTTTCGGCTCTTCCTACCAGCGTTCAGGTTCGAATTATCCGTCTTGTGTGTGCTCCAAGAGGATTTCGTCCAAAAGTAAAATACATTTTAACAACCCATTTAAGTGCTCAAATTACAGCGAAAGACATATGCGACCTATATAAGCAGCGATGGCAGGCTGAAATCAATTTAAGATCCCTAAAAACCGTATTGGGTATGGATATCTTGAGAGGTCTTTCACACGAAATGGTAAAAAAAGAAGTATTGGCTCATCTGCTGGCTTACAATTTAACAAGGCATACCATGGCAAAGGCGGCTTGTCTTCTGAAACGATTACCAACTCAACTGAGTTTTCGTTGTGCAATGCAAACTTTGAGTGTTATGCGCTTTACCATAGCTCTAACAGGTCATCAAGAATCCGATGACCTGTTAGTATTGAAGGCGTTGAGATCTTTAATAGTCGGAAATCGGCCTGATCGTTATGAACCTCGTGCTATTAAACGTCGCAAAAAGAACTTCGCCTTCCTGAACAAACCCAGACAGGACATGAAGAAAATCTTGTGCAAGAAATATAAAACGAAAAAGGTTAGCTCTTAAGGAAGCGCCATTCTCGGGTGTCCCTTAATTCCCCTGAGCAAGTATCGCTCTCTCATGCCCTCTCTGGCCCTGATTTTTGAGATCATACGCATGAAAGGGGCCCCCTTTAGAGGTATCAGTTGAATCGACAAAACTTGCTATCCAGTGGGCAGATTTGCTTGAGACACACATGCAAAAGATTTTGTGTATGGGAATTACCCCAGAGAATGAAGCCCGATTATTACTGAAAAAAATACAATATGGAGAACTCTATGAAGGCATGAAGGTGCAAGAAATTTATCGAAAAGCTTGGAAAGGCATGCGAGAACGAGAAAAAACCATAGAAACATTACGAAAACTAGAAAATTATGGCTATATCCGTATCAAAAAACAAACTGGATTAGGAGGTACTTCTGAATCCATCCTAATCAATCCAAACTTCGGAGGTATCGTATGAGCCTACTCTACGGTGCAGGTTACTAAGAAGTATACCCACTTGATCCCAGAGCATTCGCAGGGCAAGACAGAAGTGCTGGGGTTCTAACGAAACCGTTGGGCGAACTCGTGGATGGCTTTTCGCACCAAATTCCAATCTGGATCTTCGCTCAGCGGTAATCCTTTCGCATGAATATAGCTTTCAATTCGCTCTTCATCATCCGCACAGAACATCTCATCTTCCAAAGATTTTTGGATCATATCAGGATTTAAATTAGAAGAGCCCTTTTTACCCTTGTTATATCGACGAATCACCTTCTCAAATGTAGCAAGCTCAGCACACCAATGATTGCAGGCAGTATGATCAGGAAAAAACTGCAGTAAGGCCAGATGAGCTACAATCGTTGGAGCATAATTTTCCAATGTTACAAGTGCTTCAGATCTTCGAAAGGCAGCATTCATCATTGTTTATCCCTCGCATAAAAAGGAGATGCCATACGCCTTCTACGAAGGCTTGGCATGACGGAAGAGACCGCGACAGAGGCTACCCTCTCACCTTGTATACCAATACAGAAAATACAAGGACCACCCCAGTGACATCCATACGATCCCTGAAAAAAAATAATCTTTGTAAGAAAATTCCTTCCCCTTCTTCTTTGCAAGAATACGAGACGGGATTACTAAAATTGTATTTACGATGAGTTCGAAGAGTATATCGAAGATAAACATCTGATTTACCAGTGTTTGGTAGCGGGGGCAGGATTTGAACCTACGATCTTCGGGTTATGAGCCCGACGAGATACCAGACTTCTCCACCCCGCGTCAAAGGAACCCCCAGAATAGCTCCATGCAGAAAAAAGTCAAGTTTTTTCTGTCGGATACTCAAAAACCAGTTTGGAGCGGATAAATTGGGCGGATTTATCTGCAGCTTCTCGAAAATTCTCCCTCCACTGGCGGCGCCCATCTGGGCCTACCTGATTGGTGATGGCGAGTAAAAAATTCACCTTCTTAGCTACACGTATCAGATTTTTGGCAAAGACATAGAATTCAATATTTTCTGCGAGAGTTATTTCATCGAGTTCATACTTATTTCGAACGTGAGGTACAATTTCACTCGAAC
This sequence comes from Deltaproteobacteria bacterium, assembly GCA_947475005.1. Classification (GTDB taxonomy): domain Bacteria; phylum Bdellovibrionota_B; class Oligoflexia; order Oligoflexales; family Bog-1112; genus CANIBL01. Next base: position 18,651 of record CANJLI010000016.1, read on the forward strand.
TTGCAATCGTAGGCCCACATACGAGTGTGTAACTCGCTAGGCTCGACACCGCAGAGGTTGGAGTAATCACAATGGGAGGGTCGATGCCTTCGATGGATTCTGCGAGACCCACTCGCTCACACAGAGGCAGCCACAAGATTCGATGTGTTGTTAATAATTCCACACCCGAAAATGGTTTCCAACTGCCGCAAGTACCAACTACCCACACTTCTTTGTCCTTTGCAATTGAGAGAAAGTCCGATTCCCTACGCGCAGCCTCCAAACATCCGATGCCAAAAGAGAAGAAAGAAATAGATGGATTCTGACAAAATTCTGCATACAACGGTTCGATTTCAAAATGAGCAGCAGAAGCAATAATCATACATATACCCCAAACAAATTATGGAAGGCTTCTACCATAAACAAAATGACAGACAAAATGCTTTCTTTTCTTTTGCGTCTACTTGCGATACGAAGGAAGCAGATCGCCAATTTATTCAATTATAAGATAGAACCGAACCTCACTTACTCTCAACAGGAGAAAGAGATGCGACGACCCATACAGGGACTTTGTTGGATCCTCTTCATTTTTAGCTTTCAATTGCAGGGAAAGCCAAAAATCCCTACAGCCAGAGAAATAGAAAAAATACCGACGCCTATAGAAAACATCACCCGATGGAAAGATTTACCAGGTGGAAATTATGTCATTGGCTATGGACCACATCCGGCGAATCCAGAAAAAGAAGTCGCCCTAGCCATATATGACAAAACCTTTCGAAACCTTTTATCGAGCGAGTTTTTAAAGAAAAGTTGGCTTTTTGCCTTTGGGTTTGAAAGTCGAAGCTTATCCCATATGGCTCGAGACTTAAATCGCGCCAAAAAAACTCAATCTTCTGCTGAAGAAGAACAAGAAAAAGAAGAGACTTTCAGTCAATTTTTGACCGGCCTTGAGAACACAAAATCTACAATTGTTTTTAAAAAAGATTTTTGGAAAAAAAAATACTGGAAATGGAAACCCGACCGAAAATTGGATCTGTCTGGACCCTCACCTGAGGTGATTTACCTCTCCGATTTAGATATGAATGCCATGACAAAAGGAAACAAAAAATTTAAACTAATGAAAGAAAAGCTTCCATTATTGGTAGCCGGCGAGAGTAAACAAGAAGATTCTGAAGATATAATAAAGGCTTTAGAAAGTGCAAAATTGGTTAGGATGGAATCTGGAGAATATTCCTTCGACAGTGGGGACATCGAACTATTTACACCACCTGTTAAAATCATCGATCTTGTCGGAAAGTATTCTTCATACCGATGGTCATTAAAATACGCACTTTCTACCTTGACTATGAAAAGCAGTATGAACTTCATCCCTTTTTATGGGCCTCCACAAGCTGCTGCTGCAATGATGGAGCGAATTTTTAACTTAACGGAAGTAACCTATTTAATTCGACACGGTATGGCGCTCAATTTGGTTATGGAAGCTTTAGAAGGAAATCCAAACTCCCCTTTCTACAATCAACTGGATCAACAGCAATTAGAAGATGCTGGGTCTTACCTTTTGCTGAGCCGAACGATGATTTCCAGTTTAATTTCAAATGCAACCGGACATGATAAAGTTTTTCGCCAATTTTGGAAAGAGTCTCAAAAAAAGAAGAAAGAGTCTATTCGAACACTTGAAAAAAGAGACATCCAAGTCTTTCCTTTAGCAAATAGTTTCTATGCAATTGGAAAAAAACAAAGAAAAAATGAGGTGCATTCTCTTAAAATTTATTCACTGTTAAAAAGCAAAGCATTGCGCCCCAATAAACCAGTAAATGTGGTAGATTTTGAACATACTCGCGCAGAATATCGGAAACGTAATCTATCGGAAGGCGCTTTAATTGCCTTGCGATTTACCACCATCCCCATAATCAACGTAGGCGGTTTTGTTAATTTTTTCTTTAAAGAAATTTTTGTCCGAGAGCTTCATCGGCGACAAATTCAAGAGGCTGGATTTCGCAGTCTGCTTTTGAACCATCCCCATGATTTCTTTGAAGCCCTCGCACAAGCAGGGTATGACACACAGGAGGAAAGACAAGTTCTATATATGAAAGCATTGGGAATTGTAGAGGATCGAGAAATTAATCAGTTCGACTTAAAAACTATAGAACACGCCCATTGGAGAAAAAAGGTAGAAAACTGGATTGTGAAAAAAGACAACTCCTATAAACCAGAACCTTTTAATTTACCCGCCCTGCTAAGAGAGGATTGTATAAAGCCTACTCGCTCTATTCACGCAGATGACATTGAATTTGTAGAGCTCTAGATCTAGAAGCGGACTCGTAAAAAAGGATTATTCCTCTTTTCTTTATATAGAGTTGTATTGGGGCCATGCCCTGGAATGCAAGTTGTCTCCTCAGGCAAGGGCAAAATTCGCTGGTGAATGGACTTCAGTAATTTTCCCTGGTCTCCCCCTGGCAAATCCGTTCGACCAATAGAGTTGGCAAACAGAGTATCCCCAGAAAAGAGAACCGGAGACTCCAGCGCATCACAGTAAAAACTACAAGATCCTGGTGTATGTCCCGGTGTATGCAACACTTGCAACAGGCCCTTGGATTCCCCTGAAAACCCGATTTGTTCCTCATTCTCTAACCAACTATCAACCGCATCGATATCTGTATCGACTGAAATACCAAACAACGAGCCCTGCTCAGCCAAAGCTTCATACAGAAACAAATCCCCTTGGTGCAAATGCAGAGTCGCATTTGTGGCACGCCTGATCGTATTGGATTGCCCAATATGGTCAAAGTGGGCATGGGTGTGGATTAATTTCCGAACCTTCAAATTTTTACTTTTAATCTTTTCCAACAAAAAAGCAGCGTCATTTCCTGGATCGACTACCAATGCCTCTTTCGTCTCGGAATCATAAAGAAGGGAACAGTTGCAACCCAATGTACCAACAGGAAAACTTTCAAGAACCAGCATGTGCATGAATCTCCACAAAGGAACAAGATTTTGTAAACCAAATGCCACATCGAATCGGTTTTTTCGGTCGAAAACGAGCCACCGCTGTACGGTACATCTCTAATTGCCCCTGATGCGACTTTGGATCTTGTTCATCGGTTGTTTTATAGTCGATCACCCAACAAAACTGGGGGTGTTCTATGAATAAATCAAGTCTTGCTCGGATCCATTCTTTTTCTACAAGCGAATGAATCTCCATCTCAGGTACCACTTGCTCTGCCCCTTGAAACAATTGCTTCCAACTCGGGTGGGAACAGGTGTTGCGAACTTCCAAACACGCAGCATTAAAATAGGCTGCCCAATGCTGTAAGGATAAAGACAGAGCTTTCCCTTTGGGTGTTTGTTGTACGAGCCGCATCCAATTTCGTTCCGGATCCCATTTTTTTTGCAAAGCTGCTTGCTCTAAGGCCCCATGAATGAAGGTGCCACACAAGGCCTGCAACTCAGGAGGCACCTCTTCTGTGGAGCCCTTTCTCCTTTGGGGCGGGGACTCGGGACGCACCATCTTAATGGCATCCGGCAACAGTGGACTTGCCTTTTGCGGAAGAGCCGAGGGAAGCAAATCTGAAACTGTAGCAAAAGATTCAGATTCTATAGGAAGGAAACAACGTTCATCCGTTACTTCCCAAATCGTAGCCGATCCTTTCCTCACTGCATCTGGAGGAAAAGCCCGCTGCAAGGCCCCATGGAATCCCTCACTGCGACTGTGAGGCTCGTGACCGCTAATTACCAAATACTGACTGGCCCGAGTAAGGGCCACATAGAGCAGACGAATGGCTTCCTCTCGTTGCTGATCTGCTTGGGTCTCCATGCGAGTTTGAAAATAGGCACAATTCTGAGGCTGCTGCTCTTTTTTCCCCACATAGGCAAGGCCCGGTTGAGGGTGCTTCAATTTAAGCCAGTAGCGATCCTCTTTAAACCACGGCTCCCCAGTTTCTACCACGCAGACCAAGGGAAACTCCAGTCCCTTTGATTTGTGAATGGTCATCAGCATCACCGCTTGGGACTGGATACTTGCACTGTGTACATATCCATACTTTTGCCACTTTTCAATTTCTTGCAACAATCCAACGAGAGAGGATCCACACTTTTTTTCTTGTTCAAAAGTGAGCTCCATAAATTTCTCAATATTTTTAGCTGCGAGACGAGCTTCTTGAGCAGGCAAATGAGAACGATAAGCCTCATACCCTCGGAAAGAATGAATACACTGACGCAAGGTTTGATGAGGTGGAAGCAGAAAAGCCTGCTTTTGTATCTTCACCAAAGTTTCAAAACGTAAGGGATCCTTACCTTGGTACCATGCCAACATAGAGGCACAGGTCGCTTGTGGGGCCACAGACAAAAATGCCAATGCATCAACATCCGAAATACCCCCCAATGGACTTCGCAGAAAAGTCAGCAAGGCGATCAGATCCGTCGGCACCACTAAAAAACGAATCAGTGCCACAAGATCTTGAATTTCATGCCGAGTAAAAAGATTTTGATTCTCCTCCCGCCGAAAAGCAATGCCTCGCTTTTGTAAGGCTTCTGCAAAGACCGAGGCATGGGTACTATTTCGATATAAAATACAGCAATCATTCGGTGTCAAAATGCGAGCACCACCTTGCTTGCGGCTCACTACGAGATCTTGTCTTGCTAACGCATCTTCGATCTGTTGAGCCACAAAGTCAGCTTCTTGCTCCAGCGGAGAAAGGGGATTTTCTGTAGATTTTGTGAACAAATCACTGAAAATAATACGGCCCTGATTCGGCATTGGCAATGGAATCGCAGCACTTCGATGCAACGGGCACTGCGCATCCAACTCCCCACAAAATACCCGATTTACATATTCACAAATTAGATCTACAGAACGAAAGCTTTCATCAAGGGAAAGTTCTCGATGTTGAAATGCAATCAGCTTCTCTCGAGCGAGGGTTAGCACATAAGGATCTGCCTCTCGAAATCCATAAATGGACTGCTTGCGATCTCCTACCACAAACACAGTAGAAACACCGGGTCGATCCTCTGTTGCATTAGCTCCCGATAGCAACTCTTCCATCAATTTTTCAAAAATCGACCATTGCAGATAGCTCGTATCTTGAAACTCATCCATGAGGAGATGCTGCAAAGATTTGTGGATCAACCAAGTGGCCCCTGCCGCTTCCTCATTGTGATGGATCCGATGACAAGCTTGGGTCAAGTCGGAAAATTCACAAATACCTTGTTGCAGCTTACGTGCATGACGACAGCGCTGCCAGGCTTCATAGAACTGTTGTAAGATGTGATTCAGCACATCGAGGGTTTCGTATTTTTTCTGATCCAAAAAAGACTGCAAGTGCTCTTCGATCTGAGAAATGGAGGTCTGCAATGCCTCGCGTTTCTTACCTCGAAATACAGTACCGCTTACGCCCCCGCTTTGGGTGATCATGCGACTGGAGAGAATTGCAGGAAGATCCCCCTTTTCCAATGCTGCAAGATAAACATCGGGCTGAGCCGTTTGAGAGGCCAGCTGTCGCAAAGCAGGCAACAAGAAGTCACAAAAATCCGACTCTCCCGGAAATTCTTTTTTTCGTTGGGTGTGAGTCAAAAAAGGTGCTTCACCTCGTTGTTGCCTCTCCCACAAAAACGTCTGATGGCGATGCATGGCGAGGAGCTGTTGCTCCAATTGCAAGGGGCCTTGCCCAGTAAGGTCGACCCACTGTTGTAAGAGTTCCTTGCATTCTTTTGGAGCCCACTTGGGGTGAAAGAGTTGATTCCACGCATCCCGATGAATGGCCTCAATCTCATGCATCTCCCCGATGCGAAAGGGATGAGCCAATTGTGGATCTTGCGGAGTACCGCACCCAGCTTCCCAGGGAAAGCGTCGCACCCATTCGTGAAAGAGAGAATCGATGGTGGAAATTTTGAGGAGCTGCGTGGAGGCCAGTATTTTCTGTGCAGTTTCAATGGGACTGAGTGGAGGAGAGACTCCGCCTCTATGGGGGCTATAAAACGTCTCTAACGTATGTGCAAAATCCTCTTGAAAAAGAGGCTGCGTCCAAAGCGCAGCTGCATCAGCTAAAATTCGAGCCCGCATCTCATTCGCAGCTTTTACCGTGAAAGTGAGGGTAAGAATATGAGCCGGATCTGCACCCGAGGCCACCAGGAAGAGAAACCTACGACTCAACTGGTAGGTTTTCCCACTTCCTGCAGAGGCTTGTACAATAAAACTGTGATACGGGTTTTGTGCTTCTATACCCAAGAGATTGATCCACCGCCTGCGAGAGAAGAGGTTATGCAGCTTCTAAAGGGGACACCCGATGCCAGTGTCCCCGACGCGAGCTCTAGAAGCAGTTGCTAAAGGGGACACCCGATGCCAGTGTCCCCGATGAGCCTCAGACAACTCCCTATACTTTTTTTCTTCCGGTTTTTTTCGTAGAAGAATTCGCAGTGGTTTTGGAAGCCATCTTAGAAGCAGCAGCAGTAGGTTTCTTTGCAACAGGGGATTTGGTCGTACTAGCAGTGCGAGCCTTCTTCGGTGCTGCTTTTTTCCCTTCAGCAGAAGAGTCTTCGGTCTCTACAACAACTTCAGAGGCTGCAGAAACTGCCTCTGTTGCATCTGGCAATGCGATATGAAGTTGAATATTTTGAAACAGGCGAGGCCATAGCGTAGCATCCTTGCGCAGCCAAGCTTCAAAAAGCTTGCGAGCCGGACGATTGATCAAGGCCTCTTGCAAAAAGTAATCACTAAATGCTTTCGGCTCTGCCAAGGTGCGCAACACCCGAGTAAAAGCAGGCAAAATTAGAATTTCAGAATTACGAGCACGCAAAATTACGTTCTCATTGCGACAGTGAATTTCAACAGGTAACATCGTTACATCTCCCAGTAAAACAACTTATGTCTTTTTTCTTGATTGGCAATTTGCATCCGCCCCAGAAAAAACACCTTCGTTTTCTAGCACAGCTGCTGCCCGATGGCGAGAGCGAAACCCTCGAAAAGGGAGCTTTTGATCTGGTTTTAGATTATATCCCACCACTTCTTTCAAAAAAAATCCCTTGAAAAACCGCATGACGTTTGTCCACGCCGCCTCTTGTGCCGCCTCGATCTGCAAGTTCCTGCAATCAATCAACAAGTTCCAGTGGGAGTGCCACAGGCGCAGGTTGTTCAAAAGCTTATCCTTCAACACCTGGATTTTCTCAGCTGAGTCGATGGATACCGGGTCTGCGAAACGAAGCTCCAACGTGTGGGTCTGGAAATGGTTATCGAGCTGAATCGTAGAGCGAAAATCCTCGGAAAGTCGTACCCGTTGCCCCCGAATGCCCAATTGGGTACGCGCTTCTTCCTCCTCTATAAGCACAGGAAAGGGAAGCCACCCATGACCTTGAGCCTCAGAAAACCCAACCCCTACAATTTTTTGCAGAAACAAACCTTTTAGCAAGGTAAAGAACCGAGCCAGCTCTGTCTGCATGGCCTCGTTGGCTACCGTCAGATTGGAACAATCCACCAAAGCCTTATAGGGAGAGTGCCAGGTTTTTAAAGCAAGAAGCCACTCGCTCTTCCACTGCAGCACGTCTTCTCGGCTCTGCAACCGGGTAGGCTCGTCAAAGCGAACAAAGAGCACACGTTCTTGGTAATTGGATTCAAAAGTAAGTTTCATGGTGGTGGTGGTGCTATGGGGGAGCGTGCTGCCATCGCCTCTTGAATGGCCTGTCGCATCTGTGCCAGGTTGGATCCTCGGTATTCTCTGCCATTGATCCAAACACTCGGCGTTCCGCGAACTCCTACTGTATCTCCCAAGCGAATATCCTCTCGGATCTTACCTAAAACACTTTCATCTCGAAGACAAGCTGCGATTTCAGCGGGAGAAAGCCCCACTTGCTTCGCCCACTTCTCCGGTTCAGACGCTTTGAGCTGAGATTGCTGGGAAAAAGCCAGGTCGTGGAAGGCCCAAAAACTGCCTTTTTGTCCTGCACAACGCCCTAATTTTGCTAGCGTACAAGCAAATTCATGCAAGGGGGTCTTCATCTGAGGATTGCAACTCATATCGAGGGGGTAGTTGTGGAAGACAATCTGTACGAGATCGCCAAACTCTTCGCTGATCTGTTGCAACGTGTCACCCATGGTGCGGCACGCTGGGCATTGAAAATCCGCAAATTCCGTGACGACCACCTCCGCATGTTCAGGCCCCTTGCGGTAATCTTCTCCAAATCCGGAAAATGCGGTCTTTGAAATGGGGATGTCTTTCTTTTCTTTTCCCAGTGGAGAAATCGTCACGGGAGCAGATGCTGGCGTGAGCAAGGGCTCTGCATGAGCTTCATGCAAAAATTTATGGTAAGATAGAGGCAAAGCCACCAGTATCAACAGAGCAGGCACAAGAGAAAGCCGCCAGGTACCCCCAGCACGAAACTCCGTTCGAAAGTTTTTGTGTACCCCCCACAGTAGAAAAGCCTGCAACACGATGACCCCATAGATCGCAATGCAAAGCAAACAGTAGGAATGGAGGCGAAATACAGAGATGGCTGCCAAGAGGGCCGCGCATCCGATGCCAACCCAAACTCCGATTCCGTAGGGAGGCAGCCACCGATAAACTGGACGGCGAACCAGCAAGCAGGCGAAGAAAAGCATGAGCGTAAAATAGGTAATCCCCCAAATTCCAAGAGGAACCTCAAGGAATTCGCTATATTCACTTAGCGCTACTGTGTCGCAATTGATCTTCGCGTCGAGGTTACAAAAGGCGTTGCTATGTCCCGTGCGGTGAACCTCGCGATGATGGAAGCTGCTATAGGCGGAAAGCCCGAGCCCCAGTAAAGCCAAGAGACAGGCGCAGATACCCAGGATGCGATTGAGTGGTTTTTCTCCCATCGTGCCGAGCTCCTTTTTGTTCAAATTTATCTAGAAGTGTACCAGAAAAAAAATTAGCTTGGGATCTCTTCCTTGACAAATCTACTTGGATAAGCGACATAGGAACACTCATTTGGGGGGATTAGCTCATCTGGTAGAGTGCAACGCTGGCAGCGTTGAGGTGACCGGTTCGATCCCGGTATCCTCCACCATTTCTCTCGCCGCTTCGATCTCGTTAAAATCAAACTCCATTTTCATAAATAAATTTCAATTTTGTTGCATACTCGTAAGAATTCAAATTTTCATATCCATAGAGCGCCTCATAATTGGATACATTGCAATGAATTATCTAACCTCTACAAGGGATGACACCCCCCTCCGTCATCCCAAGGCTGCGTAGCAGCCGTATGGGATCTCGATAAAAACGCAGGGATCCCATACGGTCCCTTCGGGACCTTGGGATGACGGAAACTTGCACTCAAGATCGCACCCCCTCCGTCATCCTGAGCGTAGCGAAGGATCTCCAAACTTTGTATAGGGACAAATCCTACAAAACTCAGTATAAAGTATAGCTATAAATAGCCACATTGGACCATGTAAGGAATCCCCTCATGAGTCTCTATCTCCCTAAAATAACTGCGATTTTGATGTCCCTCGTAGCTACTGCCTCTGGCCTCGGAGGCAAGACCCAGGTCCACGAACGGGCTCCAGATGGAAAAGGAACCGGGGTCACAACGGAGACCTTTCAGCTCGACACCTTGTCCCCAGAGATGGCAACAGCCGCTGCCGATCGCATGAAAAGCAACCCCCAGTCTCACCACTATTAACCTAAAAGCTACACAGTTCAAAAAAGAGTATGCAACCCTTCTCGCAACATTACTGAGTCGAGGTGTTGGACCTGAGACTACGACGCTCAATCTTTCTTCGGATACGCTTGAAAGTGGATTGAAAGGCAATATCTATCCGCTTCCTGAAAAAGCAGCTCCCCTTCCAGCTTCGACCTCCAATACAAAACCAACTCCGTAGAGGGTTTTGATTTCCACGTGAGGGCTCAGCTCTTTCACGATGCGTCTCACCTCGTGCAGCTTGCGATTTAACGCATTGTCGCTCACATACACCTGCCCCCAACACCGTCTTTTCAAGGTATCTCGCTGTACCACCGTTCCTTTTGCATGGTGCAAGCAGAGCAGAAGATTCATCTCTGTGGGGGAAAGATGTCGGGTTTCTTTTTTTCCTGAAAGGGTTCGATGGGTTTTGTCTACGACAAGGTCCCCAATGGGTTCGACCTCTTTGAACTGTCGCTTTGCAAGATTATCGAGTCGAGACTGCAGCCTCGCAAGGAGCTCTTTTGGTTTTAACGGTTTAGAAATGAAATCATCGGCTCCACTTGCCAAGGCCTCGCTTAGGATTTGCACCTGAGGGTCATCGGCAATAACAATTGTCGGGCAAAAAGGCCATCGCTCCTTCAGTAAAGGAACGGATTTTAATCCCTCCTCGCAATTGTCTACTTTGATATCGATAAAAAAGGCCAATGGAGTTATTTCATCCCATTTTGCTTGGAATTCAAGAGCAGAAGGGAAAGAAAGGGAGGGCCTCCCTGTAATCGTTTTTACAAGAGGCAGTATCCGTGGATCTGGGTCCAACACGATGATATGCCCCGTCTGGCGCATGCTTCGGCCCCACTATAATCACCTACACTTCTGTCTTTAATTATATCACAGCCATGGGGTCAAAGTGTGATTTCCGGGTCTTTGCGTTGTACCCGTACCCTCTCAATGCGTCGGTTGGAGGTAGATAGCACTTCGAGATACAAGGGACCAATGCGCACGGTTTGGCCTTTTTTAGGCAGTTGTCCGACCAACTGGGTGATCCACCCAGAGAGGGTATCGATATCCTCTTCATATCTCTCTCCCAGGGACTCCTCGGTCAAATCAAAGAAATCGAGGAACTCTTCGATATGAATGGCCCCCGATATCTCGAAGACATCGTCTCCCATGGGAATAATTTCTTCCTCTTCCTTGTCAAACTCATCTTGAATTTCGCCTACAAACTCTTCCAGAATATCTTCCATGGTAACAATGCCCGCAGTGCCCCCATACTCATCGATGATGACAGCCAGGTGGCTCTTGGTACGCTTGAGCTCCTTGAAGGCCTCCATGATGGACTTCGATTCCGGTAAAAACAAGCAGGTACGCAGGAAATCCCTTGCGGTAGCTCGAGTTTCCCCTTCTCGTTTTTGGGACAAGACGAGCAAATCCTTAGCCAGAAGCAGACCAATGATGTGGTCTTTTTGTTCCTTGTACACAGGGATTCGAGAGTGCCCCGACTGTACGATAATATCCAAAATCTCAGGTACTGACATATCCTCTGGGATGGCAATCAAGTCGGGACGAGGGGTCATAATCTCTTTCACCTTGGTCTCGTCAAACTCAAAGGCCCCCTCGATAATGTCTCGCTTTAAATCTTGAATCACACCAGCCTTTTCGCCTTCATTCACCATGAATTCGATCTCAGCTTCAGTAATCAAAGGGGCCACTTTGGTTCCCTTTGACACCCATCGGATGACATAATCTGCCAACTCTGAAAGCACCCATACCACAGGAAAACCAATGTAATAAAAGCTGAGAACCAACCCCATAGAAAAAATAATGATTCTTTCTGCAAACACTTTAGCAAAGGCTTTCGGGACAATTTCCCCGAATACCAGTATCACCAGCGTAATAATAGCAGTGGCTACAGTGATGCTTTGATCTTCGGTATATTGGAGGGCCAATTTGGTAGTCAAAGCAGAAGCAAAGATATTGAGCCCATTGTTAAAGATCAAAATGGTGGTTAAAACACGAGACGGATACGTCAACCATAGTTTGAGAAACGAGGTGCCTCGCTTGTGAGTCCCCACCAAATGTTTGGTCTTGAGGGTTCCCATGCAGGTAATCGCAGTTTCTGCAGAAGAAAAGAGAGCTGCAAGCACCAAGCAAAGTAAAATAGCTCCAAGGGCATAGACCTCTTGAAACACAAAAGTAAAAAATGGGACGTTCATGTCGAATCCTCTTTTCGGATTACCATATTTAGCCAAGGAACTGGGGTCTGTTCTTGCAAGTACGCAAGGATTTTTTGTTGTTGGTCACACATAAGAACCTCTTCCTCGGGTTGTTCATGGTCGTGTCCACACAGATGCAGAAGACCATGAATGAGCAAGAAGCAGGTCTCTCGATCGAGTCCATGTCCAATCTCTTTGGCATTTTGCTCGGCTTGCTCCAAAGAAATCACGATATCACCCAACGGTCGTGGATAGGGCATCGATATCGTATTGATCACATCCTCCACACAAAGAGGGGACTCCCATTCTTGTTGAGGGAACGAGAGCACATCCGTCGGTTGGTTGCGATTGCGATACTGGGCATTGATCTGTTGGATTTCTGCGTCAGAGACAAAGCTAAGAGAAATTTCTCTGTCGGGTATGGACAGAACATGCAACAAATGAACCATAACACTGCGTAGCGCGTCCGTGTGAATGAGGTACTGCGAAGGTGCATCTTCAGTTGCGATATCGATGTGAGACTCTATCAATTGCGTATATCTCTTTCTAAATAACCAGCAGCTTCTAAGCCTGGGTCTTGGCCCCCAAGCGAATAGGTGAAACCAAGTTCTCATAATATCAATTTTACGACACCAAGCCAACGCTCATGGTAGTTTGAGCCAGAAAGATTCGTAAATCGGTAGTTTTTGTTTTAGAAACTTCCGTTCAAAGATCGAGGTATACCTTTGTTTTTGTTGCAAAAAAGGCTCTGTTAGCGAGGATTTCCTGCCACCCGCCTCTCGCAAGGCCTCCTCCACCTCTTGATGGTATTCCTCATCATCCGTTTTCATCCAAAAAAATCCACCAACTCGAAGGGTCTTGTAAAGATCCTGACAAAAGCTGTAGGAAAAAAGTCGGTTCTTTTTCTGATGTCGTTTTTGATTCCATGGGTCTGGAAAAAAGGCAACGATTCCATCCAGTTCCTGAGGGGCAACCAGTTCAGAAAGCTGAGCCGCATTCCCCAAAATTGACCACATATTCGAGAGTTGGGACTCCGAAGCCTTCTGTGCCGTTTTGACAGCTCGCTTGAAGGTAATATCGATCCCCAGACAAGCCCCCTCGGGCAACGTCTTCGCAAACTCTCGCAAGATGCCCCCATTGTGGCATCCGATCTCTAATAGGAGGGGAGAGGTATCGAGGTGAAAAGCAGGGTGCTGCTGGGCAGCAAACTGTCGCCAGGCGCCCTTTTTACCTCGAAGGGCTTCTCCCGAAAGAAGAGGGAGTTCATGGGAGGCTGCAAGCAAATCCCGATAGGGGTTGATACCAGCCTCAAATCCAGACGCAAGGTCTGAAAAGATATCTAGTTTTCGCAGTGACATGGGGACCTTTGGTTGTAGAAGGAGAAGCGAAGAATGCAGAGGGAAGACTGTAAGCCGGATCCTGTCTTCACCCCGTACTGTCCCCCTCTCTTGCGAGAGAGGGACGAGAGGGATGGAGGCTGTCATTCCTCTAGGAGGATCGTTACCGATCCCCTCAAGCAGCCTACCCAGAAGAACATCGGGCCGATGTATCTCTTCTCTATTTGGCCTTGCTTCAGATAGGGTTTACCGAGCCGTATGTGTTACCACAACGCTGGTGGGCTCTTACCCCACCGTTTCATCCTTACCGAATTTCTTGCGAAATCAGGCGGTTTGCTTTCTGTTGCACTTGCCGTCGAGTTGCCTCGCCTGGTCGTTAACCAGTATCTTGCCCTATGAAGTCCGGACTTTCCTCTCCGCGAAATTCGCGCAGCGACAGCCCGTCTCTCCTCTGCACTCTATGCTTCCCGTCTTATGTACTGGGATTTTTACGGTAAGTCAAGGCGCGGCGAAGACAGGGAGGCAGAAAGGGACAAAATTTCCGAGAAGTTATCGGATTGTATGGGATCTTCGTAGGCAGCAATATTCTCCGCTTTATGCCCACATTTGAGACAAGAGAAGCTAAGAATGATCCCTTTGCGACTCGTGTAGCGAAATGCTACCGCTTTCATCTGACCTTGACAGGGGTTGGCTCGGTCCCCCACGGAAAGATCCACATGCTTGGAGGATAGGCACGAAGGACAGTGATTGCGACAGCTCTGACGCCGAGGCAACACCAGGGCTCCACAGTACTCGCAGGAGAATCCCTCGTTATTATGGGTAAATTTTCGGTTTTCTAGACTCATGAGGGGTCACGTGCAAATGGGTTCATTTTCTCAATGGGGGCATTATGCAAGTGTAGGGTGAAATTGCAACTGGATTGCAGTAACAGCCCCTATTCGGAGGCAATTTTTTCTTTCTTTTCTGGAAACCAGCTGCGCAGTTTTCCAGAAAAGAAAGAAAAAATTGCCCATTTTAATGGGCACCAACCCAAGGTACGATTAAAGAAAAGAGTGAATTATGCGTACCCCACTTTGTATACTGATCCTCGCTTTGGGCCTATGCGGCACCCTCGTATATGCTTATATCTACCATCAAGGGCGACCCGTCATTTCCCTGCAACCTGTATATGTAGAAATTACCACTATCGACGAAGCGGGGTATCCCGTGGTCGGTTCCCAAATTCGAATTGAAAATATGCCGAAGGGAGTGACTGATTCCTTTGGGGAATGGAAAGGCATCGTGCAGGCCCATCCAGGCGACAAGCTCGCTCTTTCAATCCGAAAACGACGCGAAGTTGGACGATTACATGCAGATAAAGTCCTGCATATTCCAAAAGAGCTTTCCGAAACCACCGAAGTCAAGACAACGGTTCAATTGACGTCTAAGAAATTGTCTAAGAGGCAAACTGGAAAAAAATACTGATTTTTTGAGCAATCTATCTGTATCCATCATCCCAATGCTGTCCCTGTCATCCCAAGGCTGCGTAGCAGCCGTATGGGATCTCGATAAAAACGCAGGGATCCCATACGGCTGCTACGCAGCCTTGGGATGACGGAACTTACATCAGGGGACCTAGGGAGGGAGTTTCAAAGAAAAAAGACGGTGAAACTTGCGGTGTAAGCTCTTCAGCCTTAAATGGACGCGCCGCCCCCGTCATCCCCAGCGCCTGAAGGGCGCGTCGGGGATCCCCCTCGATCGTGGGAGATGCCCATACGGCCGAGGCGGCCTGGGCATGACGGATCTTTATGCAGAACGGTTGAAAAAGCAGTATTCTTTTCCAGTTTGCCTCTAAGCACCACCGCTAAAGACTTGCGTACAATCTCGAGCTGGCTCGAGGGCTTTACAACGGGTGATCACCTGCTCCTCCTCCTCTTTTGTCATGGCTTTTGCTTGCTTGACACGCAGTTGAAACCGGGATTGAGAAGTAACGATCAGCTCTCCTTGCACTTCATACACCACATTTCCGGGAACCCATGCATTCTCCCGCCCGTACAACCGCACTTCGATAGGAGCGCCTTTGGTAACAGGATTCCATCGTTTTACTTGGGTTTCAATAGCAGGCAACTCCAAAGCGGTGCCTACATCCGCAGCATCAAACCCAGGAATCTCCCAGTACTGCACGGTGAATGGATTAATTGCCAGCAAAGAAGCGGTGGGCGTGAGCTGTAAGAGTTGCAACGCCGATTGTCTGATTTTTTCCTGGGAGGTCTTCAACATGGGGCATGATGTATCGAGAGTAAAATGAACAGCTTTTGGGCTGAAATAATATCCGATTACCTCCATCTTTCCCTCGCCTCCTGCACAAGGAAACCCCATAGCTACAAAAGGAGAGTTCTCTTGAAATCCTCTACCCCCCGTTTCCAAGGCACAGGATTTTAAAAATCGGGTTACCATCACAGAATGTTCTTTTAAAAATGCAGGCACCGGCACCAAGGGAGTTTGGCACGGATTGGCTGCAGGAGCAGTAGTCGTGGTAGCCAAGAGTGCATCGACCTGTGCATCCTTTTCTTTTTGCTGTTGTGTAGGTGTTGTACAAGCAAGCACCGCATACAGAGGAAGTATTTTTGAGATCCATCGCATGGATTAAACCTTTCCGACAGAAGGTGTGTAGGGAGACTCTTCAACAGAGGAAAAAGGAAGAATCCATTGAAATAAAGAAGCAGCGCCATAAACAATGACCAGTGGTTCTACAACCACCACCATGTTCCATGTGTCAGTAAAAATCTCCCCCTCTTGGAGAGAGGCAATCAGAGAATAGCCGAAAAGGAAAAGACAGATCCCAAAAAATTGCTGAAGCGATTTTCTAAACAAGGGAGGTGGGGACCTCATTACCAACATACTCAGCATACAAATGAAGCTGCAGCCATACTGAAGATCCATGCATTCGATCATGGGGGTCATCCACCGAACCCAAAAATCAGCTTGGTTCAATTTGGGAAAATCAATGGTGGATGCACCAAGATTGCCGTATCCACCCCACACTGCCAACATGAAAAAACAAAGGCCCCACGTCCACCATTTTCGGTATTTTGAATACATGGCAAGCGTGAGGGAAACAAGCAAGAACAATAACAGAAGAGAAGCCCATGGCTGCAACGACACCAAATAAATACGAGAGACCAATGCATTTCGAAAAAGCAAAATCACAGCGAGGATACAAGAGGGCAGCCAAAGCCCCAACAAGAGTCGCATCCAAAACATAACAAGAATACACATTCCCACAATCAACCAGAGATTGTCTCGCATGAGATCTTCTAGGGTAAAAAAATCTCCCCACTCGCATTTAACTGCCAAAAATCCCATATAAAAAAAAGAAAGAGGGCCTTGATAAAAGGAGGAAGGTACTTTCTCTGGATGGGCCTGATTTACTGCATCTAATGAGGAACAATGCATCCCCTGTTGCGTTTGGTGCATTAAAGAAAGAGCAGGTGCACTCGCTTCAGCTGAATAGGGATGCAACTGCATCCACACCAATCGACTCAATGCCATCAAGCAAAGGAAGAAACACAGTACCACCTGAAGGGGATGAAAAGTGCGCATGACTTTCTCCCTTTATGCACAGCTCGTTTTCACATGTCGCAAAAAAGTATCGATAAATGAATACCCAAAGGTATAGGCCTCTAGTTGGGACACTGCAAACTTGCCTCGAGTTGCAAAACAGGGTAACGCTTCTGGATGCGGTTGAACACCCCAGATTGGATATGTATTCGAACGCAATGCTTCGTTCTCATAGAGGTCACTCGTCCCCCACGACACCAAGTCGGAAGGAAGCATAGTTACCCGCTCCTCGTGAGAGACCACCAAAGGACCGGATTTCGCTTTCCATTGAAGAGTTGGCTCGTCTTGCAAAGAAATGTGCCGGGTGCCTTCGTGTTTGTGTCCGATAAAATCTACACGTCCACCAAACATATGAGCCAACAACTGGTGCCCATAACAAATCCCCAGAGTGGGGACGCCTGCTTTAATTTTCTTCTCCAACCACACCTGCAACTTCTGTTGCCATGGATTGTTCTCAGACACACTGGAGCGACTACCAAACAAAATGATCCCTGCACAAACCCCCTGATGGGGATCATCCAAAGATCCCACCCCAAAGAGAGCAGGTAAATGATAACTCGTAATCAACGGACTTCTACGAGCGATGGCATTGAAACATTCAACCTCGGGCACGCACGTCCCGGGGTCGATTACGAACAAGGTAGGCGCCTGTGAAATCAAAGTCATGGAAGTTACTTCTCAATGGGTGTGGGAGAAAAAGTATCTTGAAAGTGACAAGATTGCAGTCGATTTTCACTCAGGTGTGCGGTCTGCACCAGATTTTCCTCTCGTACCAACGAGGCCCGAGGGTGATTTTCTTCTTGAAAAACCACGATGCCACAATGGGGGCACTGCAGTTCCACCTTGGCTTGTTTCGTGCCTTCGGTGTCATAGGTAATATGGAATCTGCGGGTACATACAATATTATCGACAAGGATTTTCTTATACGTCATAGTGGCATCTCAACAAAAGGGAACGCAATCGGCAACGGTCGGTACCTAGCACTATGGTAGCAGGAGTAGAGACATCATGGAAGATACCATTTTTGATAAAATTCTGCGCAAAGAAATTCCTGCAAAAATTGCATATGAGGATGACGATGTCTTGGCATTTCATGATATTGATCCGCAAGCCCCCGTGCATGTGTTGGTAATTCCCAAGAAAAAAAGAACCGGGGTGAAAACCTTCCCCCGCGCCTCGGCAGAAGAAATCGGCACCTATATGATTGCAGTAGCCAAGGTCGCCTCCCACCTTGACTTGGATACGGACGGCTATCGAGTGGTTTTTAATCAAGGTCGAAATGGGCAACAAAGCGTCGACTACGTGCATGCTCATATTCTGGGCGGGCGTACCCTGAAATGGCCGCCAGGTTGAAGACCGCGAAGCTATATTCCGCCTGAATGGAGTGTGGTAGAGTGATGGGACCGTCGAGGGCCCCTGGTCGTAGCGAACTTTCATTATGGAGCGCTTCCCTTGTCTGCCAAATCTCTTGCAGAAAAACTTGTGTTGTTACGCCCCGATCGATTTACCTCGCTGCAAAAAACGCCGTGGGCAGGCACCGCTATTAGCACGGTATATAAGAAGGACCTGCTACCTACCTTGGGTACCGTTGCCATCGGAGAAAGCTGGGAATTTTCCTGTGATCCCACCTTCCCCTCCCTTCTGGCGGAAACTGGCCAGAGTCTCATCGACTTTGTACGGGAAAATCGAGAGGCAGTTCTCTCGCCTGAACTAGCAAAGAACACAAGTTCTTGCGAAATTTTAGTAAAATTGCTCCATGCTGCAAGTCCGCTGTCCGTGCAAGTGCACCCTACCGATACCGACCCAAATCTACGCCCTGGGGAATGCGGCAAGCCAGAATCCTGGCTCGTCCTCCATGCAGAACCTGGGGCAGGCTTGTACCTCGGTTTCTCCCAACCTCTCTCCAAAGAGGCTCTGCGAAAGTTGCTCCTCTCAGGTGCTGATCTAAGCTCGGCCCTACAGTTTGTGCCAGTAACCCAAGGTGATTATTTTGAAATCGCGCCTGGAGTTTGTCACGCCATTGGGCCCGGGGTGACCCTCTTGGAACCGCAACAGATCCTGCCTGGTAAAACGGGGAAAACCTATCGCCTGTGGGATTGGAACCGCACCTATGACAAGGAAGGACGCTATAGCGCGGAAGGAGCTCCGCGAGAACTCCATATCGAAGAATCCCTTGCCATCGTTACGCCGGCGGAGCAATATGGACCCTCTTTTCTGCAAGGGCTACGCCGTACAGCCCTACAGACTCGCGTAGGTACCGCAGGGCATTGCTGGCGCTATCCGCCCAATCCATACTACCAAACTCTCCAGCTTCAACTCGACAGCACAAAGACGTGCACTGTGCAGCTCGAGGGGGGATATGCGATGGGCCTTGTGCTAGAAGGCATGCTGGAAACCGAAGAGGCGCAGATCCGAAAGGGGCAGTCTTTCCTACTCCCTTTCCGCGCCAGTCCACTGACAATAACGGCGACGGGCACCACCCTCTGCGTATGGGTAGTACCCACTCAGGCACACATTCAATTTTTAGAAAGAAAGAGGCAACCATGATTCCATTTAGAGTATATGACCGCGATAAAAAGCTAACGTGGGTCGTACTGAACTACCATGCGACTGCCCAAGGGGGAGAATATTTGGTGGCTCGAGAAGACGAGTCGAAAGACGACGGATTGTTAACCACCCTCACAATCGCACAGATGAAAACTCTTCGTCTGGTGGATTTCTGTGATGAACAACCCTAGAAGACGGAGCTATTGGTACGCAGCCACTCTGGTGTTTCTCACGGCCTCTCCCGCTCAAGGCAAGGAATTGAAATCACCCAGTCCTGCTGCTGGCATTTCGAGTGAAAAATCTCCGAATGTAGATCCTCGTGTGCTAGAACGCATGCTACTCGCTATTCGAGAAACCGCATTCTACACCCAACGACAATGTGAGTTGTACCTTGCAGTGGCACGTGCTGCCATCGCAAATACGCAAGCACCTTCTCTGCACGATTGGGCAAAAGCCCGTTCGTATTTTCGGGATGATATGCTGATCTGGGAAGAAGTGCGCAATACGTCTTTCTACCACGTGTCACCAAGTGCGATTGAAGCAGAATGGAAACGACTGGTCGCAGAAAAAACAAGCGCGCCTCTTTCCAATGTATTGCAACACCTGCAAGTACAAGATTCGGAATTGCGACGTGTACTGGAACAAGTACTCATCATTCAAAATGCAAAATCCATGAAATCAAAGCTTAGCACCATAGAAGCCTGGGTTTCGACTCTAGAGAAAAAATTTCACAGTCGCTTCTTTGACAATACCGATGTCTACATTCCCATTGAACCTCTTGTCGAGAAAGCGCTCACCCCGTGATCACCGTACTTGAATACCCAAGAGAAGGAGAGGAAGCTGCTCTGCAAGCTCACTGCTCTCTGTGGGAATATTGGAGCTTGGAAGAAACTAAAAAGAGTTTGCTAGACCCCAGGTACCACCTCTTGGTTGCACGCGCCACTGATTCAGAGCCTTGGGTGGGAAGCTTGCTCTATTGGGTGGGTATTGAACACGGAGAGTTGCTCTACATATTCACGGACCCCCAGCATCGCAATCAAGGGGTGGCTCGAGCTCTGTTTTCCCATATGGAAATGCAATTGCAAAGCCTCTCTAGCTGCAAAGAGATTTGTCTCGAGGTACGAGCAAGTAACCATGCTGCCCAAGCGCTCTATCGCACCCTGCATCTGAAAGAGACTCGCATTCGCAAGAAGTACTATGCAGATGGAGAAGATGCTGTGATTTTTACCAAGGAGACCCGACGCCAGTGAAAGAGCTACCTCAACTCGAAGACATTCAGCATGTGGTGTGGCTGCAAACGGCTTTCCTTGGGGATATTGTTTTAACTACGGCGGCAATGTCCATCATAGCCAAACGATTTCCTGCATGTAAGCAACATCTCATCACCACAGCTGTAGGCGCAAAGGCCCTTGCAGGGCATCCGTGGCTCGAAAGTATTTTGGTATTCGACAAGAAAAAATCCATGCGACAGGAATTTTCTCGGTTGAAACAAAGCCTACCACGTACCCATACGCTACTCTTGCAACCCCACAAGAGTTTTCGATCTTCGCTGCTGAATCGCTATCTAGGTTTCCCCAGCGTGACGTATCGGGAGACTAGCTTTTCGTGTGTGTCCACCGTACAGGTCCCTCGAGTTGCCGTGCTCCACGAAGCCTCCCGCATCGGATTGTTGCTGGAACCCTTGAGAGTCCCTCGGGAAGAAATCGTAGCAGCTCGTCCTTTTCTTCCTGTTGCTGACAGCCCAAAAAATCAAGTTTGGGAAAAGTTTTTTCAAGATCGCACGAGGAAGAAAATCGGGATTGCAGCAGGGAGTGTCTGGGGCACGAAACGATGGCCCATCGAATCCTTCTGCGCACTCTCCCGTCGATTGACAGAAAAAGGATTCGACCTGGTACTCCTCGGAGCCAAGGAGGAACAACCTTTGGCTGCACAAATGCTTGCTGCGGTAGGAGCATCGAGGAATCAGGCTCTCGATACAGCAGGTGTGACGAGCTTTGCGGACTTGCGATGGATATTTCCCCAACTCGATCTGGTGATCTCCAACGACAGTGCCCCCATTCACTATGCCTCTGCATTCAACATCCCCACCCTTGCCATATTTGGTGCAACCGTCTCCGCTATGGGATTTGGTCCCTTGGCTAGCAAGAGCCGTGTGGAGGAATTGCAAGGACTTGCCTGTCGACCTTGTGGAGACCATGGACCCCAAGTCTGTCCCTTAAGCCACTTTCGATGCATGAGAGACCTGTCCGTCGATCGGGTTTACGAGGCTGCGTTGGCTTTTTTGTAACTACCTGGGTAGATTTTTCTTTTTCTTTTTCTTCTGGAAACCAGCTGCGCAGTCAATGTCGTTAAGTTAAGCCAGAAGTAGTCTCCCCTCAAGTGTTTCATCAGTATTTCGCCGA
>CANJLI010000017.1 GCA_947475005.1 Deltaproteobacteria bacterium
CACCTACCGACATGAGATCGGGTCCACCTACCGACATGAGATCGGGTCCACCTACCGACATGAGATCGGGTCCACCTACCGACATGAGATCGGGTCCACCTACCGACATGAGATCGGGTCCACCTACCGACATGAGGTCGGGTCCACCTACCCGACCTCTACCCGACCTCTACGTGGACCCGATCTTACCCCTCCCAATCCCGCCACCTTCCACACAATTAAAGAAAATGATAAAATGCCGATAGGCACATAAGACCGGAAGGCCAGACAGCAGATAGGCCAACAAGGCCCTGCCGAGGAGGTTACTGTGGGAACCGTACTCCAATTTAAAAAGAAGTCCGCCATGTCGGAGGCCCTCCGACTCAAGGAAGTCTCCGATGCCTTGGATCACATCATTTTGACAGCAATCCAAGAAAAGAAGATGGATCCCTATGAAATCGCAGGGTTGCTGTCCCACCGATTGGGAACCCTCATGAAGGGCTTTTCCTATAAAGATGCCCTCTGGGAACTCTGCCAAAAAGTCGTGAAGCGACAAGCCGTACTATAGACAAGCCATGTTATAATCGCAGTAGATCATGCACGCCTGAAGGACTCGAAGCCATCGGGCTCGGCTCCTTCAAAGACCTTTCGTACTTCATCAAAGAGAATCAGGTAGAACTGCCAGGTCCACCCTCTCATGACGTCCAGAACCATCCTCTGTAACTTCAAGTGAAATGGGACGACACTCTTTCAATATATACTCGTGAAGCTGCTGACCTTTTGCGTTACGCAATACGATATGAATGGATTTGAGTGCCGTAGGGGACTTGATCGTGTCCTTTGCCCACTCGTAGAGGGAAGGATTGGTTACCATAAAGCGTTTTTCCAAACGTAAGGTCGAGTAGGGCTTGGCAACCGAAGGCTCTTGCATCTTCAAGGGCCCTACTTTTTTCATGTATTCGAAAGTGCCATAATCAACACCATCCACCATCACATTGGCAGAAATCTCTGGCGGGCGGTAAAAAGCACGCACGGAATCATAGAAGATCCCCGTCAACAGCAGAAGCACGCCTACGGCTCCGACGAGGGCCATCTGCAGCTTTTTTGCGTATCGGTGTGTGTTCACGTGGTTGTCTGTGCCTTGCAAATAGAAAACAAATTGATATATGGACTGGAATGAATTCTACCACATATGTATCGATGAAATAAAGTTCGGATTCTGGATTGGAAGATTTTGTCGCTCTATATTTTTTGTCGAGCCACTACCTCAATTTCGATCACAGCTTCCCGAGGCAAGCGACATACTTGTACCGTAGAGCGAGCCGGAAAGGTAGGACCAAAGTACCTTTCATAGATTTTATTTACACAACCAAAGTCATCCAAGTCTGTCAGAAAAATGGTGGTCTTCACCACATCTTGAAAGGACATCTGCGCAGCTTGCAAGATTGCCTCTAGGTTATGAAAGACTTGGGTGGCCTGTGCCTCAATGCCACCTTCTACCAAAGCTCCTGTAGCCGGATCAAGACCGATTTGCCCCGATGTATAGAGGAAGGGGCTCGACATAATGGCCTGAGAGTATGGACCGATGGCCTTGGGAGCTTTGGATGTTTCAATGGGCACGTTCATCTGCTCTTCCTATGAAAAAGGATCTTCGGGGATCATCTCCCCTATGGATGCCGGTGTACGAGGGTTACGCAAAAGCTTCTCACGCGTGCTTGCATAGAGAGTGCCATCCCCCAGTGCAATATAGGCCTGTGCCATGTGAAACCCAAGCTGCCACGGCAAGGGCTCCTTCGAAAGTTTCTCTGTTTGCCACACGATAGAAGGGATCTCTCGGTAGCGCTCCTGCTCCCCCAAGAGGGCCGTATACTCGATCAAAAAAGCAGGATCCCGTTCCCCTTCATGATAGAAACGGGCCAGCGCCTTCTCCTTAGCCTCCGGTGTCATCTCCGGATCCACCTGCGTCAGGATACAAGCTCCCATCCACGCATGGGATTTTTCCACGTACCCATGCAAGAGATCCATGGAAGGCTCCCGCAAGCAGTAGCCCACAACCGATTCCCAAATGGGGGCATGATTGGGACACGCAGCCAACGCCGTATCGATCCAAAGGGCCATGGCCTCCCAGTTCTCCTCACAGGCCCACATATAAAGAAGATTGCTGTAAGGAGCAGGTTCCATGGGGTTGTTGCGCTGGGCCTCGCAAAATGCTGCCTCTGCCTCGTCCCACATACCGAGCAACATGGCAGAAAGCCCCCGATAAAGAGCCAAATGCGGAACCTCGCAAGAGAGGGCATATACCGCACGGGGCACATCCATCTGCACCAGCTCTTGCAACACCGCCTCCTCCGGAGGAGTCGCAGTGGCCTCGAGATACACACAGAGCGCATCTGCAAAGTCGAGCTTCTCTCGAGCAGAGGGAGGAGAGCCAGCGACATCAGAGGGCGAATCGTGTAGCCCCAAAAAACGTCGGAGCGCAGGTCCCATGGGATAATGCTGCCAAGACTGCAGGGACGGCAACGCTCGGATCATGGCAAATCCTTCCACTGCAGATGAAGCTCGGTGAGAGACTTCTCGGGAAACGGGCTCGGAGATCCAGTCAGTAAACAAGTAGCTCTTTGGGTTTTCGGGAACGCGATCACATCGCGAATGGCATCGCTTCCCGTGAGGATCATGGCAATTCGGTCGAGACCCAGAGCGATACCTCCGTGAGGCGGCGCACCGAGGCGCAATGCCTTGAGGAGAAAGCCAAACTTTTGTTCGGTTTCTTCAGGGCTCAATCCAAGGAGGGCAAAGACCCGCTCTTGCAACTCGGGCTGGTGGATACGAATAGAACCCCCTCCCAACTCAAATCCGTTGCAGACCAAATCGTAGGCCCACGCCCGTACGCTACCGGGATCCGTTTCGAGTCGATCGAGATCCTCGAAGTTAGGGGAAGTAAACGGATGGTGACAGGCAACCCAACGCTTATTGTCCTCGTCGTACTCAAAAGCCGGAAACTCCGTCACCCAAAGAAACCGCACATCCTCGGGCTTTGTAAGTTCCAGGTGCTTAGCGAGAGTATTGCGCAGAAGCCCCAATCCAGTCTGTACGGTTTTGCGAGCGCCTGCTGCAAAGAGGATAACATCCCCTGTCTTTGCCCCAAGTGCAGTTTGTACCGTTGCAATCTGCGCAGGCGAGAAGAATTTACCGAGAGGGGATTGCCAGCCCTCCGCTTGTACCTTTGCCCATCCGAGACCTGCGAGGCCGCTCTGTTTCATCAGGTCAGTGTATTCATCCAGTTTCTTGCGAGAGAAAAAGGTCTCTTGCTGGGGCACCACCACCGCATTCACGATGCCACCTTGGGACAACGCCGTTTGAAACACCGCAAACTCCACATCCTTTACCACCGCAGAAAGGTCCTGAAGTTCGAGACCAAATCGAGTATCGGGTTTGTCACAGCCATAGGTCTCCATGGCGTATCGGTGGGTCATCCGAGGAATCGAAGTTATCTTTTCGCACCCATAGAACTCATTCACGATCTTCTTCATAACAGCGTCGAAGGTTTCCAGCACCAACGGCAACGTAGCAAAGGAGATCTCACAGTCAACCTGGGTAAACTCCGGCTGACGATCGGCGCGCATATCCTCGTCGCGGAAACATTTCACGATCTGGTAGTAGCGGTCAAATCCGCTGATCATCAACAGCTGCTTAAAGAGCTGGGGGCTTTGGGGCAATGCATAGCCACTACCTGGATGCACCCGAGAGGGTACAAGAAATTCGCGAGCCCCTTCGGGCGTGGATTTATATAAATAGGGCGTTTCGAAATCGAGGAATCCGTGTTCTTCCAACGTCTTTCGAAACAGCTGCGTGATGCGAATGCGCTGAAGGATCTTATCTCGCATGGAATCGCGCCGAAGATCCAAGTACCGATACTGCAACCGCAGAGCATCGCTAGCTTCCGTAATATCGGAGATGGCAAAGGGCAGCACCTCGCTCTCGGTATAAACTTGGATTTCCTCTGCCAGAATCTCGACTTCGCCCGTTGCCATGCCAGCATTGCGCATCTCTGTGGGACGGAGTCGCACCGTGCCGCGTACGCCGAGCGTAGATTCTTGACGGATGGATTCCATGCGGCGAAACAGATCCCCTTGGGTTTCTGGATTGATCACCACTTGCAGTTTGCCGGTCTGATCTCGGAGGTCGAGAAACAGAAGGCCTCCTAGGTTGCGGCTTTTGGCAAGCCAGCCATTTAAAGTCACGGTACGACCCGCATCTGTGGCGGTTACGGTTCCACATCGATGGGTGCGTTGCCAAACAGGGCTTGAAGATTGGTGCGTGTTCATGGTGCGGAGGCTTTCTGCGAATTCATGATTCAAATCGGACGGGTATTATTATAGTGTTAGAGCTCCCATTTCAAACGAGGAATACGGGAAGAGAGAATTTTGTTGTGAGCAAGGATGGATCCATGGAGCGCTTCTCTCAAGGGTTATTTACAGAATTTAAGACTGAAAACCCGGATTTGCAGATCGAATCGGTTCCCAACCCTCGCTTTGAGGACGAGGATGTATGGCTAGTTGGAGCAAAAGATTTGCTGCCAGTGGCCCGAAAACTCAGAAGAAGTTACCCCTTTCTTATGGATGTTTGCGGCGTAGACTATCCGGAGCGTGCAGAACGCTTTGATGCCGTCTACCACTTGGCTCATCCTCAGATGAAGCGCCGTCTCCGACTTAAAGTGCGTCTGGCGGAAAATCAAGAGGTGGCCTCCCTAACCCCCGTTTATAAAAGTGCCGATTGGTTTGAGCGGGAAGCCTATGACCTTTTTGGAATCCGGTTTCGCGGACACCCCAACTTGACCCGAATTCTGTGCCACCGAGACTTTGTGGGGCACCCCCTGCGCAAAGACTACGACGCGGAGAAGCGCCAGTCCCTGACTACGCCCCTCGAGCATACCTTTGCCGCTGAATACGAGCAGATGAAGCAAGGGGTTCACGAAAAAGATTACCTTTCCGATCGCGTGTGGATCAACATTGGGCCCGCCCATCCTGCCACCCACGGTACCTTGCGATTCATGGCAATCTTGCAAGGGGAAGTCATCGAGAAGATGGATGTGGAGATCGGGTATCTGCACCGCTGCTTTGAGAAGATGTGCGAGACCCATACCTACAACCAAGTGATCCCATATACCGACCGATTGAATTACTGCTCAGCCCCGCTTAATAACAACGCCTGGTGTCGCACCATCGAGAAGATGCTGGGAGTTCAAATCCCCGATCGAGCCCAGGTGATGCGTATTATCTTGGATGAGTTTTCCCGTTGTATCGACCACTTCGTTTGTATCATCACTCAGGTTTTGGATTTGGGAGGGATGACCAACTTTTGGCTGGGGATGCGCGCACGGGAAGCCGTGTATGACCTGTTTGAGAAATTATGCGGAGCCCGTCTCACCGTCTCCCTCTCTCGAGTCGGGGGCATGGGATTTGATTTGCCAGAGGGTTGGATCGAACAGGCGAGAGACACCTGCAAAATCATTCTCGATGCCCGCAAGGAAATCGATACCCTGTGTACCCAGAATCGGATCTTCGTAAACCGCATGGTGGGCATCACCGCAATTTCTGAGGCGGATGCCATCAACTGGGGCTTTACAGGCCCTTGTTTGCGAGCCACCGGCGCGGGTATCGATCTGCGTAAGGACCAGCCATACGGGGGCTACGAGAACTTTGACTTCGATATCCCTGTAGGTTCTACCGGAGATTGCTACGATCGCTACATGGTACGCATGGAGGAGATTATTCAATCCGTGCGCATCATCGAACAAGCATTGAACCAAATGCCCTCGGGGAAGGTTCACGTGGACCAAACAGGAATTTCCCTACCCAGTAAACAAGATGTGTACGGTAACATCGAAGGTCTCATGAACCAGTTCATGCATGTGATCTACGATGTACAACCCCCGAAAGGGGAGATCTACCATGCCAGTGAGGGAGCCAATGGGGAGCTTGGATTTTATGTCGTCAGTGATGGTGGGAGTCATCCGTATCGGGTGAAATGTAGACCCCCTTGTTTTGCTATCTTTCAGGCGCTGCCTACCTTATTGAAGGGGCACATGCTCTCGGATGCCATTGCATCTTTGGGAACCTTGAATATCGTAGCTGGGGAATTGGATCGGTAATTGGAGAGGAATGACCTGTGGAAACTTTTGCGCGCGACCTACGAGAAAAAATCCAATCCGAGCTTACCCGGTATGAGACCCCTCGCTCGGCAATTTTACCCATTCTGCATTTGATCCAAGATCATTGTGAATGGATTCAGCCTATGCATGTGGAGGGGTTGGAGCGAGAGTTTGGGTTGTCTCGAGTCCACGTACAAGAAGTGGCAACTTTTTATTCCATGTATCGCTTGGAGCCTTGCAAACCCTTTCGTATTCTTTTCTGCGACAACTTGGTTTGCGCCATGATGGGAGCCGAGGGAGTCATGGATAAAATTCGCAGTCACATGGCCTCGTTTCCCACAGACAAATGCCCATTTAGTTTACAAGGGGTTCCCTGTTTGGGGGTTTGTGATGGGGCACCTGCCATGTTGGTGAACAAGGAGCGGCATCTGCGGGTCAATCGAGATAACGTGGATGCCATCTTGGCTTCTTATAAGTAGAAGGTACTCGTATGGAATTTACAAAGATCCTCACTCGATTTGAAAATATACCGAACAGCCGGGCCCTTGCGACCTATGAAAAGCATGGAGGCTACGAAGCTGCAAAGAAAGCCCTGACCCAAACCCGAGAAGAGATCATCACTCTAGTGAAGGACTCTGGCTTGCGAGGCAGAGGAGGGGCTGGATTTCCCACGGGGCTGAAGTGGAGCTTTGTACCGAAGACTGCAGATACGGTGTACTTGCTCTGCAACAACGATGAGGGAGAGCCTGGGACTTTTAAGGATCGATATATTCTCGAGTTGAGTCCACATATGCTCATCGAGGGGATGATCATTGCAGCTCACGCCATCGGGGCAAAGAAAGCCTACATTTATACCCGATGCGAGTTCTACGATGAAATCCGGTGGATGAATGAGGCCATCGCAGAGGCTTATCAAGCTGGGTATTTGGGTAAAAACTTGTTTGGCACCAACGTACAAGTGGACCTCGATCACTACATTGGGGCCGGCGCCTATATCTGTGGAGAAGAAACCGGGCTCATCTCTTCTCTTGAAGGAAAGAAGGGGCAACCCAAGTTAAAACCCCCTTTTCCAGCTATATCTGGATATTTGGGCAAACCCACCATCGTAAACAACACCGAAACGTTAGCAGCGGTGCCTTGGATTATAACCCATGGGGCTGCTGCACATCGTGCCATGGGTACGGAGAAAAGCCCAGGAACCAAGTTGTTTTGCGTGTCGGGGCCCGTAAAGAAACCCGGTGTGTTTGAGCGGCCTTTGGGCTATCCGTTGAAAAAACTTATCTTTGAAGATGCCGGCGGCATGCTCGATGGCAAGCAGCTCAAGGCTGTAATTCCAGGGGGTGCCTCTGCACCGGTGCTGTTGCCAGCAGAGATCGAAACTCTGACCTTGGACTACGAAGCCATTGCAGCTGCAGGGTCCATGCTGGGGTCTGGTGCAGTGATGGTAATTCCTCACGATCAACCCATGATGGAGCTCTTGCGCATTTTGGTGAATTTCTTCCATCATGAAAGCTGCGGGCAATGTACGCCCTGTCGAGAGGGCACCGGTTGGCTTGCCAGTGTGGTACAAGGGGTCGAGGAAAAAACTGCGACGCCAGAGGACGTAGAAAAACTCTACCAAATTGCTGTGCATATGGAGGGTCGCACCATTTGTGCGTTGTCCGATGCTGCAGCGATGCCGACGAAGGCCATTACAAGAAAATTTGCGGACGAGTTAAAGCGATCCATTCGGGGGATATAACAGGTGGCAGATACGGTAACTTTTACACTTAATGATAAGAATGTAACCGTGCCCAAAGGGTGGACGGTGATGCAGGCTGCCAAGCAAGCGCAGGTGGACATTCCCCACTTTTGTTGGCATCCCGGGCTTTCCGTTGCGGGTGTGTGCCGATTCTGCATGGTGCACGTGCAGGGGGCTCGCAAGCTGGAGATCGCATGTAACTTACAAGCGACGGAAGGCATGATCGTGCGTACGGATACGCCCGAAGTGAAGGAGGCCCACAAGTGGGGACTCGAATTTCACTTGATTAACCATCCTCTAGATTGTCCTGTGTGTGATCAAGCAGGGGAATGTGGCCTGCAAGATTTCTATATGCAAGTGGGTAAATACAAGAGCCAGATGACGCGCCCCAAGGTGTTAAAACCAAAGGCTGTGGATCTGGGACCTCGTTTGATCCTCGATACGGAACGATGCATTTTGTGCTCCCGTTGCGTGCGGTTTGAGGAAGAAGTTACGAAAACTGGGGCTCTAGGGATCTTTGATCGAGGCGACCGAGCCATAATCGGAACCTACGGGGAAGAAAAAATTGAGCACAACTACCAGGAGAACTTGGTGGATGTGTGTCCGGTTGGGGCATTTACCTCGAAGAAATTTCGCTTTAAACAACGGGTTTGGTTCTTGCAAGAAAAGTCGAGCATCTGTCCAGGGTGTTCCACAGGATGCAAGATCAAGGTACATGCCCGTACCGATCGACGTACCTATTATCGGGTGAAGCCAGAGATCGATGAGACGGTGAACGGATTTTGGATGTGTGACAAGGGGCGTGATACCATCGCTCATTTGAATCGAGAGCATCGGTTGCCTCAATCACAGATGCGTATCGATGGGAAGAAACAAACGGTACCGACTGCACAAGCTTTGGAGAGTCTACGTCGTGCCATCGAGACTGCAGGGGCAGAAGAGACCGCTCTCTTGGTATCTGCGCACTATACAGTGGAAGAGTATGAAGCCTTTTTCCATTATTTTTGCGATCAATTGGGAGTCACCAAAGTCTACCAATGGCGTGCAGAGACAGAGGATCGCGATAGCTTCGACGGGATCCTCTTGCGAGGGGATGAAAATCCCAACACTGCGGGTCTGCGAGCTGCCATGCGACGCGTCAAAGGACGTACAGTTCCTATAAAGAACGAGATTGCGACCTGTGTGAGCAAAAAGCCTAAGGTGGTGGTGGCGTTGTGCCCAGAAGTGCCATTTACTTCCCCGTGGTTTCAAGAGGATTTGAAACAACTTGCAGGAATCTCTCATGTGTCTTTGTGGACCTGTCGCTATGAGGCCACAGAGGTAGCAGGGATTACCAGCTGGATTCCCATGAAGGGCTTTGCAGAAAAAACGGGGCACTTTTTGAACTACGAAGGTGCCAAACGAGAGTTGCAAGAAGCATTTCCCTCTGCAACTGCGGAGGCTTTGTCCGTGGTAGAAGCGGTGCAACAGATGGCTGCAATAGCAACGATAACGACTGAAACGGCTACCCTCTAGGAGGCACTTGCCATGGCGATTATACGGGTTCCACGTCCCCCTCGGGATGCCAATGTGTTTGCAGCAGCCTGGGGCTACTTGGTGACCATCTGTTCGGGTCTCAAGCTCACGCTTACAATCTTCTTTCGGCAGCTCTTGAAGCTGGAGAAGACGGAGACGGTGGAGTGGCCTGAGCAACCGGCTACCTACGGGGAACGGTTTAAGGGCAAGCACTTTCTCACACTTCGAGACGATGGGCAGGTGCGGTGCACTGCATGTTTTCTCTGTGCTACCGCATGTCCAGCTCAGTGTATCCACATCGAAGCGGGGCAACATCCAAGTAACGAGATTGAGAAATTTCCCGTGCGCTTTGAGATCGATATCTTGCGTTGTGTGTTTTGTGGCTACTGTGAGGAGGCATGTCCCGTGGATGCCATTCGACTGGGGCCTGAGTATGCCATCGTGGACACCAGTGAGAAAAAATGGGTCTACACCAAAGACTACCTTGCGGACCGACCTGCCCTACAAGGTGGCATCCATTCCATCAAGCCTGAGAATGAGAAACACACCTCCATCGGTCATGAACCCACCGCAAAAGAGCGAAAATCCCAAGCCCATCATGGACATGTGTAGCCATCCCCGTCATTCTACTTTAAAGTTGAGTCACGAGTAAAATAGACCCAATGTGATTATACCCGCAAACCATGTTTGAAATTTGCATGCACAGCTCTCTTATAGAGTAAAAACCATTTTTATATCTAATGGTTATCGT
Source organism: Deltaproteobacteria bacterium (assembly GCA_947475005.1). Classification (GTDB taxonomy): domain Bacteria; phylum Bdellovibrionota_B; class Oligoflexia; order Oligoflexales; family Bog-1112; genus CANIBL01. The sequence continues at coordinate 10,138 of CANJLI010000017.1, forward strand.
TTATTTACTTATTTCTTTGTATTCTTAGATTTATTTTGTTTCGTTTGTTTCGTTTGTTTCGTATACTAAAAGAAACGAGTTACAGGGGGTAAAAGATGGGCGCAAAGAAGAGAAATTTTGTTCCGAGTAAAGATGAAACTAAAAACGCGGAAGAGTTGCTATTACTTCTAGTGAAGCAGCTGGATCGTACTACGGTTGTTACACTGGATCATATGGAAATTTCAGGGAATCTTGTGGGTGCTTTTGTTGAGCTACTCGAGCAGTTTGCACTGGGTCATACTGTAACCTTGGTTTCTTCTACTCAAGAGTTAACAACAGGTGAAGCGTCTGAAATCCTAAATGTATCAAGACCTTATCTTGTAAGCCTTTTGGATCAAGGCAAAATCCCCTTTCGCAAGGTAGGCGTGAAACGGCGTATTCAAGCAATCGACCTGGCAAAATTTCAGCAACGACTTGAGGAGGAACAAGAAAAAGCATTTCAAGAGCTTGTAGATTTAGGACAAGAACAAAAACTTGGGTATGAAAAATGAGCGATAAAAAAGTGGTCCTTTATGACGCTTGTATTTTTTACTCAGCCCCATTGCGAGATTTTTTAATCCGTTTTGCCTTAACAAAAATAATTCGAGCAAAATGGTCAGAGACGATTCACGAAGAGTGGATACGAAACTTGCTAAAGAATAGATCTGATATCACGCGTGAGGCACTTACTCGAACAAGAGTAGCCTTAGATCGAGCCGTTCCTGATGCTTTAATTGAAGAGGATCGTTATAACAACCTGATTCCTTCTTTAGAGCTTCCGGATGTCAATGATCGCCATGTTCTTGCGGCAGCGATTGCATCTAAGGTGGATATTATTCTTACTTTCAATTTAAAAGATTTTCCCGATGTTGTTTTGAATACGTATGATATGGAAGCGATGCATCCAGATGAGTTTGTTTTGCAACAACTTAAACTCTATCCAGCTACTGTTCTAGAATGCCTGGTGCAGCAACAAAAAGCGCTAAGGAAGCCACCGGTAACCATGCCCGAGCTATTACATAATTTAAGAAAAAATGGACTTCGACAATCGTCGGAAATTATAAGAAAATTAATGAGAATTGAGTCGTGATTCTCAATTTCAGTTTTTTCCATGACAATTATAATGGTTTTTTGTACGAGAAGCGTATACTCGCCTGGTAGTCTACCTTTGTTGTAGGGTAAAACAGGAGTATGCCATGATGAATTGGACACTTACCTTCTTAATTATCGCAATTGTTGCCGCAGTTTTGGGATATGGTGGGATTGCAGGGGCTGCAACGGAAATGGCCAAGACAGTCTTTATCATTTCCATCGCCATCTGGATTGCAACGGTGATTTTTGGTGTGTTTCGCAGGTAAAATCAGAGAGATTGGGTACACCTACTTTTTTAGAATCGGGGCACCCAAGATGGGTGCCCCGATTCTAAAAAAGTAGGTGTACCCAATCTCTCTAAAAATAACCAGAGGTACGTTTGATACAAGTTGGAAACATTACGATCTCAAAGAATGAGCTGGTCTTTCAATTTGTACGCAGCAGCGGCCCTGGAGGACAAAATGTCAACAAAGTGAATACGAAGGTGGTTCTCTTTTTTAATGTGGAAGAATCCCCAAGTATTCCTCCGGAGATCAAGTCCCGTTTTGTAACGCGATGGAAAAACAAAATTTCAATCCAGGGTGAAGTGGTTTTGAGCAGTGACCAATTTCGTACCCAAGGCCAGAATATAGACGAGGTAGTAGAAAAACTCCGAGAGATGATCGAAGAGGTCCTCGTTCCTCCAAAAAAGCGAGTAAAAACAAAACCCACTCGAGGCTCTACCCAAAGACTGATGAAGGAAAAGATCCTTCATTCTCAAAATAAAAAAAATCGAATGAAAATTGACTATTGAACTCTCTCTCCTACTGCTCTGCACAGCCTAGATGATTAGAAGTAAAGAGGCATAAAAAATACCCCGTACTGCTAATTGCGTTAAAATCAAGTAGGGTCACTCCTCCTACAATTCCTCTATACGTATCGGCTGTCTCTACCCAACCCGTACAATTAAAAACTGATTCCGCTGATACCCAGTTGCTACTTCCTGTAGGATCAGCATTTAATCCCGTCCAAATGGAAAAGCTAGTATCGTCAGTATCTATGTATGTATTGGTAAACGGAAATGTAAATAGCCCATTAGCATCGGTTGTTGCAATTGGGGTAGAGCTATCTATGCGAGTATAGGTTGTATTGGGAATCAATACCCAATCCGTATGTTCAATCGTTCCAGTAGAGCAAGATGCGGTTGTACAAGCCACTCTATTTGTTCCATCTACAATAAAAGCCTTGTAGGAACTTGAGTTTGGTTTGTTAGCATCTGAATTACATTTTGCGTCTGCACCTGCAATACCACCCAGATCTCCGGTAAATGTGCTGTTTGTAATGAAGAAATATTTATTTGACAGGCAAGTAACAGAGATGTCCGTAATGAGCGCACCTGCAATTGTCCCACTCGCCTTACTAATAGAACAAATTTGGCGGGTAGGTTGAGTAAGAATGGTTACTGCATACGCACCCAAGTCAGAAATTTCAGTTGAAAATGTAAATGAGCCATCTGCGGAAAGGGTTAGATTATCTGCTAGGTTATTTTGAAGAACGAGTGCACCATTCAACCCGCTGATTGTGCCGCCTACTGTGTAAGTAGGGGTTGTTTCCTTGATTGCCACTTCGTCTATGGAGGTACTATTGTGCTTCTTCTTCCCACAACTGAGAAGAAAGAAAGGCAGAAGGACAAAACCCAGTACAAAAAGAAAAGATTTCTTACGCATATTGTCTCCTATTGTTCCGCACAAGCAAGATGGGCCAAACTACTACACGATCCGTTATTGCTCGAAATTGCATCTACGTCGGTAACCTCTATACTTGCATATATACCGGATGCTCCATCTCCCTGGGTCCAATGGTTACAGGCATAGCTAGTCCCCTGCCACTCGTTGGTAAGTCCCGTCCAAATGCCGGGGGTTGCATCTGCAAAAGCCAGATAAGAATTGGTGAGGGGGAATGTAAATAGTCCATTGGTATCTGTTGTGCCAATTACGGTTGAACCATCTGCGCGGATATATCTTGTATTTGGTACCAAAACCCAATCTATATGTTCAAGAGTACCCGAGGTCGCACAGGATGCGCTCAAACAAGCTCTCCGCGTTGTCCCATCCATGAGGAAAGCCTTGTACGCACTTTCATTTGGCTTATTAATATCTGTGTTGCAGCTTGCATCAGCAGATGCAATACCCGTTTCTGTCTCTACCGAAGTATCTGTTGAGGTATCTGTTACGCTATCCGTAGTACCCAAAAGGTTACCCGAGAATGTAGATGAGGTAATGAAGAAATACTTTCCCGGCAAGCAACTCACAATTACGTCGGTCACATTTGAACCTGAAATTGTACCCACACCTGTGCTCGTAACCGTGCAGTTTTGATTTACGGGTTGTGTAAATACGGTTACGTTGTAAGTGGATCTACTGACAATCGGCAGAGAAAAAGAAAAAGCACCGTTGTCCCTAATGGTAGTGTTATTTTTGTTATTATTTTGCAGCACGATCGTGCCCGTAAGTCCATTTATTGTACCGCTCACCGTGTAAGAGTTGAGACTACACCCCACAGCAACATTTGTAATTGCTGTGCCTGCAAGGGTTCCACTTCCATCTGTAACCACACAAGTTTGCCCGATGGGCTGGGTAAGAACGGTAACTGCATACGCCCCCCCCTCAGCAACTTCAGTAGCAAATGTAAAATCACCGCCCGTAGATAGGGATAAATTATCTCCCGCATTGTTTTGCAGTACCACAGTACCACTAATTCCAGTAACCATTCCCCCCACTGCGTACGTATGGGTACTACAAGTTACAACCACCGTAGTGATTTTCTCACTCGCTATCACTCCACTTCCTGCAGAAACAGAACAAGTTTGTTCAGTGGGTTGGGTGAGTACCGTAACGGCATAGGTGGACTTTGCAGCCAGTGAGGTAGAAAAGGTGAAACTTCCATCCGCTGTAAGGGTGAGAGTGTCAGTTAGATTATTTTGAAGCACAAGGGTGCCCGTAAGACCTGTAACAGTACCCCCAATTGAAAATACAGGAACTGCATTAACCGCAACTACCGCGTCACTTCCCTTCTTCTTTCCACAATGCAAAAGAATGAAAGGCAGAAAAATACAACCCACTACGAACACAACGGATCTATTACGCATGTCCTTGTCTCCAATTTCATGGGCAGATGATGGTATGTAGTAAGTATAACCGATTAGGGGAGGGGAGAAAATTTAAGTGGGGAAAAGAAGGAGAGCAAGAGGGTGAAAGCCCTCTACTCTTCAGCATCTTCTAGAATGATTTCTTTCCCTTGAGCTGCGGGTGGGCGCACTTCATCCACATGCTCGGTTCCAAAATCTGGTGTGGACGTACGCTCAATAGGCTCGGTTTTGGCACGTTCGAAGGGCATAAAATAGCGAAGAGGCTGCTTAGTCCCATCTCTGGGATCCAACGGGATATAGGTCAGAGAATTTGTACTACCCTCTATCGCGTAAGGGTTTTCAAATTTCTCTCCTGTTTTCGAGAAGTTGGTGGCACTCCAGGATTCCCCCTCTCCTTGTTGACTACCGACTCGTAAGATTAACCCCCGAGGCAAGTCCACAATAACGGGGATTGCCAACTTGGGTGGGGGCATTAACGGCCACTCCTTGCGAGACAGCAGCGTCAAGTCAAGTGGATCGATCATGCTCTTGTAGTCCTTCTCCTCGATAAAGGCCTTGGCAAAATCTACCCAAGCCGGCAGTGCACCTGCACTCCCTGAAACTTTGAGACGCCCCCGTTGCATAATGCGATTGCGGTCGTAGCCTACATAAGTCGCAATCACCAGACTGTTTCTCACATCCAGTGGCTTGCCTTTCTCTGTCGGGTATGGAATGAAACCTGCATAGTAGCTGGTGAGGTAATCATTTGTAGTTCCTGTTTTACCAAAAGCAGGAATCCGAATGGGTTTGGTCGGTAGAGCTGCTGCACCATTTATGCCTTCCTTTGGCTCACCCAAATCCACATAGAGCTCCCCTTTGGCCCGGCGTCCGGTTCCATGGGTGACCACTTTTTGCAAAACTTCTCGGATTTGAACCGTAATTTCCGGTTTTACCACTTGGAACTCTCGTACCTTCGGCTCGTACAGGACATGCCCGTGACGATCCTCAATACGTCGAATAAAGTTGATCTGATTATCAGGTCCTTTTTCGAAGAATTTATACACCTTCCCATCAATGAAGGTCTGATACACCTTTGCAATTTCGCTGGTCGTTACCGCACTGGTACCAAGGGGAAAGGACAATACCGGATCCAGTGGATTGTACTCACCACAAGCTCGGCTCATGGCGACTACATAGCGCAATCCAAGGGCAATGCGAAAGTCATGATGTTGGTAGTACCAAGAGAGTCGGTAGGGATCGTTCCCCTTTTTTACAGCGATCAGCTTCTCCTGTATGGTGTGCTGCAACTTATTGAGCAGCTCAATATCTAAATATCCGGAAATCTTCACATCGCCCACAGACATGTGAGAGGCATGCCCCCCCGTGCTATCGTCTTTTCCCCAGATCGCATAGACATCAAGCAAGCTAAGGGGGCGACCTGTAGGGGTTTCCATCGCAGCTGTGATGGCATCCCCCTCCTCCTCTAGATTGCCAAAATAGCCTAACTCCGGCTGTTTACCCGGATTACCCAATACGCGAAAACGATGGTACAGGGGTTTATTATGAACCGCTGCAAAGGATGCCTCGATGCCATTGGCAGCAATGCTAGTTTGCAAGACGGCCCAATCGTTCTTTGCTCTTTCTCTCAACTTAAGAAGGCGTAGGTAGTTATTCCCTACCAAAGACAAACGAATATCGGCTTCCTTCGCAGGCATACCGTGCCCACGTTGACGACTCAACGAACGCGCCTCCTCCAAATACCCATTCCCCCACCACATCTGCTTAAGGCGCTGCTGCAACCGCTGGTCTCTGGAGAAAACTAGGTCTGGCATCAAGTCTTTCTTGGCGTTTTCAAGCTGAAAGGTAAGCACTCCCTCCTCATCCAGGGATACACCGGTCTTTCTGGCCACCTGGAAATGAAAATCCCGCGGCAACTGGCCCGGGGTAGGGCTTAAATCCAACATGTCCATTAGGGTCTTAAATTGGGTAAAGCTCAGCTTTTCCAAGAGGCGCCCCCCAAGGGAAACAGAAGCCAAGTTTTCCGACTTTGTGCCTGCCCAGAGCATGGAAGTCGTCTCAAATGGGGAAAAGTGATCCGGCCGCGGAAAATATACAGTGCCCTGATAAGGGAAAATTTGGCGAAAGTTATCTAAGCGATCCAAGACGGACCAGCCCAGCTGCAGTGCAGCAAAATAGACCAAGGGCTTCACCACAGACCCAGGTTGGCGGCGTGCATACATCGCACGGTTGAATCCCACGGTATCAAATCCGGAAATGACCGCCCGCACTTCCCCTTTGTCGAGGGCAATGAGGCCCCCGCTGATTTCCGGGCGTTTTTGCATTTCCACCACGGCTTCATGGGTGGTGCCGTTATAGGAGCGCACTTCCACAAAGAGAGTGTCTCCCACTTTCAACTTGGTCTTGAGCTCATTGAGATAGAAGTCCGTTCCCTTGCCCGTAGGCAGGTCCAATAGCTTGGCGTAGCGCACCAAGGACTCATACGGAAGTATCCCTGTAGGGACACCGAAATTCATGCGGAATTGAAACTCCTTGTTAGGGAGAGGTTCGATGGCTTCGATTTGCCCAAAAACAAAGGAGTCCACCTCCAAGCCTCGCTGGGGATGATACAGGGAGGGGTTTTCAGCTGAAAGCCCCTTGAGGGCCGTATCCAATCGGGATAGGTTTTTCCGCACTGCTGTTTGGGCCCGTTTTTGCAGCTGGGCATCGATGGTGGTATAGACTTTATAGCCTGCAATATTGAGGTCTTCGGGTTTCTTAAGACCGAGGGCTTCGAGGACCTCCGCTTTTTCCAATTGCTCCCGTATCAGCTCTACAAGGGAGACCTCTGCCGTGCGAAACTCTCCCTTATCAAAAGGCACCGGTGTATCCATGGCCTCTTTGTACTCGGCTTTGGTTACCCACCCTTGTTCGTACATCTTCTCGAGCACGTAGTTTTTACGTTGGTTGGCAAACAGACGGGCCCGCTCTTGGTCGTGTTTGGTGTATTTGATGAACGGGTTGTACTTACCGGGACCCTTTACAGAACCTGCGATGAAAGCGGATTCTACGAGATTGAGCTCCTTAATATCCTTGTTGAAATAGTACCGAGCCGCAATTTCAGCCCCGTGTCCGTTTCCAGCCACATGGAACTGGTTGAGGTAGAATTCCAGAATTTCTCGTTTGGTATAGAGACGCTCCATCTGCATGGATTTGATCATCTCTCGATATTTACGAGAAAAGCTCATCTCCCAGTCGGACATAAGGTTCTTGACGGTCTGCTGGGTGATCGAAGAGCCTCCACGGCGAAAGCGCCCCCCTCGCACGACCCCTTCGGCAAAGGCTTTAAAAATCGAGGCTGGATCGATGCCTACATGGTGGTAGAAATTTTTATCCTCCGCAGCCACGATGGCATTGATGAGAGCGGTCGGAACCTCATCGATGGAAACATAGCGTCGATGCTGGGATTCAAAGATGCTGCCGATCCGAGTCTTCTCATCGAGGTAGAACAGACTCGTCTCCTCGTTGATCTTGGTCATGATGGCTGTCTTTTGGAGTTCGGAAGCGTCTCCATAAAACACTTGCCAGGTGACAAATCCAAGAATGCCCACGCCTAAAACGGTTCCAACAAGGAGCGATACTCCAATCAGACCACTCATCCACCGAAACCCTGTGCGCAGTGCGCTCATGCTTAACCCCTGTCTCTCTGCTACCGTACGCGTTGTGTGATATCCTAGAGGAATCAATCTATATCATGCAACAGACATTTTCCCGCTGTTTGAATGGAGGATCTCAATGCGAGCACTTCTTTTTTTCTTGCGTGGGGGGCTCCTCTTTTTAGGGGCTACTCTGATTCTGTTTTATTCTCAACACGCTGTATCTGTTGATTTTTCTGCCGTGGCGGAGAAATCGATCCCGGGGGTGGTCAACATTCGAACGAAGCTCCATGGGAAGGGAGAGCAACAAGATACCCATCAATTGTACCTCAGTGGGCAGGTGACCCAGGACATCGTCTCCAACTCTCTCGGGACGGGCATCATCTATGACAAGGTGATGCATATTGTAACCAACTACCATGTGATCCAAAACGCCAAACAAATCTTTGTGTTATTCATTAACTCCAAAAAAATGCGAGAGGCCAAGCTCATCGGTCTCGACCGAGCCACCGATTTGGCATTGCTCCGCGTAACACCTCCGGCAGAAGGCAGCCCTCTTGTCTTTGGCAATAGCGACCTATTGAAGATCGGAGAGGGGCTCTTGGCCATCGGAAATCCTTTTGGTTACTCTCATACGGTAACGCAAGGGATTTTATCTGCGAAAGGACGTGTGATCGGCACTGGACCCTATGACAACTGGTTGCAAACCGATGCCTTGATTTATCCAGGAAACTCGGGGGGGCCGTTGCTGGATAAAAACGGACGTGTGGTGGGACTCAATACGAAGGTCAGTCGGCAGGCGGTGGGGATCGGATTTGCTATCCCCAGCAATCTGGTACGCGAGGTGGTGGAGGATCTCAAACGGTATGGAAAAGTGATCCGTCCTTGGTTGGGAATTACGGGCAAGGATATTTTGTCACTGGATGATGTGGCTGCACCGGGATCTGCCCAAAATCTCTATGGGGTGATCGTATCCAATTTGATTATCGATGGCCCTGCATACAAGGCTGGGGTTCGCATCGGAGATCTTATCATGGGAGTAGATAACACGCAGATTCGGGATAAGAACGATCTATACAACTGCTTGTACAAGAAGGATCCGAAGAACCAAGCTACGCTGAAGCTCTTCCGTCGGAAGAAGGGCAACATTTCCATTGCCCTTACCTTGGGTGAAATCCCTAAAAATCAATCCCTGCCTAAGGAAGATAACTTGTTTTGATTTCCCCCGGGGACACTCGCATCGGGTGTCCCCTTTTGCAGGCTCTCGTCGGGGACACTCGCAGATGACGGAAAGCAGAGCGGTCGAATCCCTTTCAGGGCCCTACCAGGATCTTTGTAGCTACGGAAGAGGGGGGTGGGATGCTTTTCAGTACAAAATAACTGGAGATGCGGTAGGACCTGCCCGGGTCGAAAGCGCAGCGGACGTTCTCGGTGTCCATGACGGGGGTTAGCTCTGCGATTGAGAGAGGGCGGGAGGCCCCGAGCGAGCGCCGGCCTTGGCATCCTACCATGGTAACTGAGAAGCATCTGACCACCCTCCAAGTGCGAGGCAAGGAGGTGTGGAAACTGCGCAGCTGGTTCCACAAAAGAAAAAAGAAAAAAACAACTACCTGGGTAGTTAACAAATCACCCCGCCGCCCAAACACACTTCCCCCTGATAAAAAACAACAGCTTGCCCAGGTGTAATCGCTCGTTGGGGAGCATCGAAGATTACCTGCAAATTCCCATCTTCCAGCCCCTCTACCGTGCACGCCTGATCGGCCTGACGATAGCGAATCTTTGCTTTGCAACGCAGAGGGAAGGCAGGAGGGACACCCGCAATCCAAGACACTCGATCGGCACAAAGTGCAGAAGAAAAAAGAGCTGGGTGCTCGCCTCGCTCCACGTATACAAGGTTACGTTTTACATCTTTGGCTACTACAAACCAGCGAGCTCCAGGTCCTCCTAACCCTAGGTGACGTCGTTGCCCCAAGGTATAAAAACAAGTCCCCGAATGACGCCCCACCACAGTCTCATCTAATGTACGAAATTCCCCTGGCTCCATGGGAATGTGCTGGCTCAAAAATTTCGCAAAGTTTCGCTCTCCAATGAAGCAAATTCCGGTGCTGTCCTTCTTATCGAAGACGGGCAATCCGTGCTCCTTGGCAATGCGACGCACCTCGGTTTTCTCCATGCCTCCGATGGGGAACAGCACTTTCTCTAAGCTGTTGCCTGCAATGGCATGGAGGAAGTAGGACTGGTCCTTTTGGGGATCTTTCCCCTTGAGGAGATGTACCCCATCCGTTTGGCAGTAGTGCCCCGTAGCGATGAAATCAGCCCCTACTTCTTTGGCTTTTTGCAGGAAGACATCAAACTTGATCCATTTGTTGCACAAGATATCCGGGTTGGGGGTAAACCCCCTGCGCAGCTCTTGCAGAAACTCAGCAAAAACGAGATCTTGGTATTCCTTTACAAAGTTGATGCCATAGTAGGGAATATCGAGTTGGGCACAAACTTGTTGCACATCTTCATAGTCTTGAGCCGAGGTACAAACTCCTGTAAGGGGATCCGTCTCCTCCCAGTTCTTCATGAAGAGCCCGATGACCTTGTAGCCTTGTTGCTTCAATAATAGAGCCGAAACGGAAGAATCTACTCCCCCTGACATACCGACGACGACGGTTTTTTGCCCTTCACTCATGCGGGCTTCCGAATCATATAGGCCGGTAAATTTTTCTGCTCCAAGGAGAGGAGAAAAATACTAAGCAGGATGAACAAGAAACCGACCCAAGTGTGCCAATCTTTTGGATATTCATTAAAGAGCAAGTAGGCTAGCAAGAGGCTGCAGAAAAACTTAGCAAACCCAAAGGGGGACAGAAAAGAAACCTCTGCATACGCATAGGATTTTGCCAATAACACATTGGCAATGATAGAAGACGTCCCCAATCCTGCAATCCATAGTAATTCAGTAGAGGTGGGGGTTCTCCACACCCACAAGGCTGGCAATAAAGAAATGGGCACCATAAAGAGATAGAGCATGGCACTCATCTCTCGGGCTGATTCCCCATTCATTGCCAATACACGCCCCGTTAGCTTCGTACCTGCAAAAAAAGCAGCTGATAGTAAAGGCAACCATACGAACCAGGAGTCAAACCCGCCCCAGGCAGCCCCTTTGGCTCGGGAGATACAAAGGGCACCTAAAAAACTCACCCCAATAGCAACACCTCGCAGCCCCCCCAAGCGTTCTTGCAAGAAAAAACGCGCCCCAAGTAAGGCAAAGATAGGAGCCATAAAGGAAAGGGCTACGGATTCTGCAACAGGCATAAAGGAAAGGGAGGCATACCAAAAACTGACACCCAAGACCGATGTGCCTACACGTAATCCATGGATATTTTTTTGCTCGAGGCTTTTCTTGAAAACATTGCGCGTAAGCCACGGAGCCACCCACATCATCCCCACCACATTTTGCAGGAAAGCCACTTCAAAGAAAGGGAGTGGACCTCCCTCATGATGGAAAGAAGAAATGCCTCGAATCAGGATATTGGTAATGGAGAAGAAGAAACAGGCCATTACTTTTAAAAATGCGCCCCACCAGGGGTTATGTACGACGCTTTGGTTGCCAGTTGCAGGCATCTCGTTGCTTTCTATAAATAGGGAACAATTTCTTTTTCAATTTTTTCAGGTGTGTCCTGAGGGGCAAAACGGCGAATGATTTCGCCATCTTTGCTGACAAAAAACTTAGTAAAATTCCATTTGATTTTCTTCGTACCCAATAAGCCAGGAGCTTGGGCCGTTAAGTAGGCATACAAGGGATGGGCTTGGCTTCCATTTACGTCGACTTTGGAAAAAATCGGAAAGGAAACCTTGTAATTGATCGTGCAAAATTCTGCAATTTCCTCATCAGTCCCAGGCTCTTGTCTCCCAAATTGGTTACACGGAAATCCCAAGACTACAAGACCACGATCTTTGTACGCCTGATACAAGGACTCAAGCCCTTTGTACTGCGGGGTATAGCCGCATTGGCTCGCTGTATTCACGATGAGCAGAGATTTTCCCGCGAACTCCTGCAAGGTAGTCACAGTTCCATTGCTGCGGGTTACCTGCTGAGACAAAATTTCATTGATTTTACCGCTCATCATGCATTCCTTTTAATCTTGAACTGGGAACGTTGGGGGTGAGGTTGAACTTTGCGTGCAATGGAACCCATACCATTGGAGGCAACTTCATGAAGATTTTCAATGGCAATAAAAGCGGAAGGATCATACCGATAGACGATGCTTTTAATGTCCACAAGCTGAAGTCGCTCTACAATGAGGTAGAGCACCTGACGAGGCTCTCCAGAATACCCTCCGCTTCCGTGTAACACGGTAAGCCCAAGGCCCAGCTCATTCAAAATGGCAGAGGTAATTTCCTTCGGTTTCGTTGAAAAAACCATCACCGACTTCATTTCATCCAAGCCGACGATGACCATGTCCATAATTTTGATGACGATGAAGAAAGTAATCAAGGACTGCACGGGAGGATGCCATTCCTGAAACCATAGACCCGCTGCCGTAAAGATCAATAAATTGCTGGCCAATACCACGCTACCCACCGAGTAGCCCCGGGTTCGATTCAGCAACAGACCCAAAATCTCGGTTCCATCTAAACAGCCACCGGCTCGGATGATAAGCCCAACACCCAAACCCAACAACAATCCCCCGAGTACGACCACTTCCAACAGGTCACCTTTATAAGGCTGAAAGACAAGCCACGGAGACTGGGCAATCCAACTTCCCAAAATGGTGAAAAGAACGAGGGCTATACACATTTGAAAGACCAACCGCTGGCCGATGTTTCGATATGCCAGTACCAAAAAGGGGAGGTTCAATGCCAATACAGAGGGGTAGAGCCATTCTCGCCCCAACCATTTGCTGAGCAGCATCGAAATTCCAACAACCCCACCATCGATGATCTGGTTGGGCACCAGAAAAACTTCGATAGCAAAGGCTGCAAGGAATGCACCCACTGCGGTACGAGAAAAAGAGGAAGCAAAGGAAGCTAATGACATCCGAGCTGGTTGCTTGTGTATCATAATCTCTACTTTCTTAAGTCTCCAAGTGGCTAGAAAGATCCAACCACATCTGTTCTAAAAGAAGAAGCTTCTGCCGTATATCCTGAATGGAGCCTTGAATGGTTCCTAACGCTTGGTAGTCACTTGGGTCTAGCAATTCCATCTCTTTCTGTAATTGCTGTACTTTCCTCTCCCATTCCTGCATCTGTTCTTCTACTTTGACAAGCTCTTTCTTCCGTTGTGCCGTAGAGGCGTTAGAGGAAGCTGATTGTGGAGCAGGGCGTGCGGCTTTTGCTTTTTTCTCCGCCGCAGCAGGATCCGAGGCAAAGAGGGATGCACGTCCTTCTTTTTCACAAAGCTGCTCATATTCATCCATGGTGCCGGTGAAAAATACGCACTCCCCTTCGCTCGTGATGATCAGCAAGTGAGAACACAATGCATTAATAAAAAATCGGTTATGGCTCACGACAAAAAGCGTACCGGTATAGGCTTGCAAGGACTCGGCCAAGCGCTCGATGCTTCCCATGTCCAAGTGGTTGGTCGGTTCATCGAGGAGCAGAAGGTTGGCTTTTTGGGCCAATACACAAGCCAGTCCCACCCGACTCTTTTCGCCCCCGGATAGAATGCCGACCTTCTTGAATACATCGGCCCCTTGGAACAGCAAACTGCCCAAAATTTTACGGGCAAGAGGCTCTCCAATGGGAGCTTGGTACAGGAGGTTCTCCAGTACGGTCTCCTCCGCATTCAAAACATCGAGTTGCTCTTGGGCAAAGTAGGCGATCACAGACCGTTGGCTAAGCTGGAATTTCCCACCCAAAGATGGGATTTTTTTCCCAATGGTCTTGAGCAAGGTGGATTTCCCCATCCCGTTGGCACCTACGATAGCCACCTTCTGCCCACGTTCGATCAGGGCTTCAATGGGAGTACATAGAGGGGTCATATATCCAATCTGACCCCCTTCAATCTCCAGCACAACACGATCATTGGCAGGGGGTGTTGGCAAAAGCAGGTTCATTTTTTTCTGTGCAACACCGACCTGTAGGGTCGATTGTTCTTGATCGAGCTTCTCAATTACCCGGCTTTTGGATTGAGCTTGGGAAGCCTTGGAAGCTTTTGCCCCGAATCGATCCACGAAATTTTGCAGTTGGGCTTTTTTCTTCTCCATCTGTTCAAACTGACTCTCTGCTTGGGCAATTTGAAGGGCCTGCAGGGTCACAAATCGGTCGTAGTTTCCAACATAATGTGTAATTCTACCTCGTTGCAGATGCAACAGACTGGTGGCCAATCGGTTAATCAACTCCCGATCGTGAGATACGAACACGAGGGTACCTGGAAACTGAAGCAGGTACTTTTCCATCCAGACCAAGCTCGGTAAATCCAAGTGGTTGGTCGGTTCATCGAGGATTAAAAACCCGGGTTCCTGGAGGAAGAGTCGTGCAAGCTCAAGACGCATGCGCCAGCCCCCAGAAAGATCCAAAGGCGATTTATCCCAGCTATCTTCTTTAAATCCAAGGCCTTGTAATATTTTTTGGGCACGACTTTGCAGCTCGTATCCACCGGAAAGACGAAAGGCAGATTCGGTTTCTTCGTACTGCTGCAGCACTTCTGGACGGTGGTCCGTTTCGAGGGTTACCACCAGTTTCTCAAGACGCTCTCGCAGTTCCACGACCCTTTTGGCACTGTTTTCACATTCTGCCAGTACGGTGGGCTCTGGATTTGGGTTTGGCTCTTGAGGCAAGAAACCAACAACCAGATCCTTGGGCTGTATCAAATCTCCCCCATCGGGAGTTTCAATTCCCGACAAGATGTTGAGCAAGGTGGTTTTGCCAGCTCCATTATCCCCGATGAGAGCAACTCTTTCTCCATGGGGGAAATGGAAGCTTTCATCTGTTAAAATGGCACGTTGGCCATAATATTTGGATATATTTTTAAAACGAATCATTATAATTTCCTGTTATTTTCTCTTCAGGTGGGGCTTCGTGGCGGAAATATATCAAAGCCCCTTTCCAAGATCCAGTTTCTTTTTGTTTTCGCTGTATTGTGAGGCTGTTCCCTTTTAATTTCCGTCATCCCAAGGTCCCGAAGGGACCGTATGGGATCCCTGCGTTTTTATCGAGATCCCATACGGCTGCTACGCAGCCTTGGGATGACGGAGGGGGGATGCGTCATCCTGAGCTCAAGCGAAGGATCTACCACCTTTGTTAAATGGCCCTAAAAAATCTGCTGCAGGATCCACCCACACAAAGCAGAAATCAGACCACTCGCTGGAATCGTCAGCACCCAGGCCCACACAATCCGTCGCGCAATCCCCCACCGCACATTCGAGAGACGGGTAACGGCACCAGCTCCCATGATGGAGCCCGTAATCGTATGAGTCGTGGAAACGGGAATCCCTAAAGAAGTAGCCAAAAACAACGTGATGGCACCACCTGTTTCTGCGCAGAATCCTCCTACGGGTTTGAGCTCTGTAATGCGCATGCCCATGGTTTTTACGATACGCCACCCTCCGAAGAGTGTCCCCAGTGCCATGGCCCCTTGACAGGCCAACACCACCCAAAGGGGAATCGTGAATTCACCCTGAGATTTGCTTGAAGAGTAGAGCAAAAGAGCGATGATCCCCATGGTCTTTTGCGCGTCGTTGCCCCCGTGTCCCAAACTGTAAAGCGACGCAGACACCAATTGCAACCTACGAAACCACTGATTAATCCGATTGGCAGGGGTATGAAAAAACAAACGGATGATAAGCACCATCATTGCATAGGCAAGAATAAAACCCAAGATCGGAGAGAGTACAATAGAGGCTCCGATTTTAGCGAGGCCTTGAAAAGCCAAACTGCTAGGACCCGCTTTCATCAAGGCAGTTCCGCACAATCCCCCAATCAAAGCATGAGAAGAGCTCGAGGGAATCGCAAAATACCAGGTGATGACGTTCCATATAATGGCTCCTAACAACGCACTGGCGATGAGCATGGGATCTACTACAGCAGGATCGATAATCCCCTGTCCCAAGGTAGTGGCCACATGAAGCCCAAAGAAAAGAAAAGCGATAAAATTGAAGAAAGCAGCCCATGCCACTGCAGGAAAAGGGCGCAGCACCCGAGTGGACACAATGGTCGCAATGGAATTGGCTGCGTCATGAAACCCGTTCATAAAGTCAAAAATAAGCGCAAGGCCAACGACAAATCCGATGAATAATAAACTAGAATCCATGAGTTTCCTTTATGTCGTAGACTATGCATAATCCATAAGAATGCCTTCTACCAGACTCGCAACATCTTCACATCGATCTGTCACGGATTCGGTAAACTCAAAAATCTCCTTTAGCTTAATCACTTTACGGATGTCAGGTTCATGGATAAGCAGATGGGCCAACGCGGAGCGGAGGATTTGATCGGCTTCGTTTTCTGCATGGTTGATGGAGATACAGGCCTCTCGAATCACTTGCATATTTTTCAGATTGGCAAGGCCCTTCATCGCAGTTTGTACATATTGGGTAGCACGAAGGGTGACCTCAGCCATTTTCTTAAGTTCAGCGGGGGACTCCCCAATGTCATAGAGGAACATCCGTTGCCCACAAGCATCCATCAGATCGATGATGCAATCGAGGCCTTTGATCAGCTCAAAAATATCATCCCGGTCTAAGGGTGTAATAAAGGCCTTATGTAGCATTTCGATGGTGGTATGAGTGACAGAATCCGCTTGGTGCTCCAAATCTTTGAGTTTCTGGGAGAGCACACCTCGCTGCGCAGGCTGTTCGATCAAAGCCTGAAACACTGTTGCGGCTTCGGTGATGATGGCACTCATGGAGTTTAACATATCGAAAAAACCGAATTCTTTTGGAATCAAGCGACTAAACATCTAAGGTTCCTTTGCTGCACGGCCGCATGTTGTATAGGGAGAATCTACATATCGTAGCAGGTTTGGGACCCAGGCCACAAGAAGAGGCCCATAATAGACATCCTTCCCCCCCTGTCAAGCAAGACCACCATGAAATAGAGGGGTTTTGGCAAGATATTTCCTTAAAATATCCGGCGTATTTTTGGCGTACTAAAGAATTTTCATAGAATCCCTGTAATCAACATGATAGGAGCGGTACCTCTACTTTATATATAGACAGGAGTCCCCATATGCATATTGCCATCTTATGCGGCAGTAACCGAAAAGTATCCAACAGTGAACGCGTCTGTAATTTCATCGCCCATCGCTTACAGCACGATTTTCCCCAAGAATCCCCGACTTCTACAGTGATCCGCCCTGTAGAAGAGACCCTGCCCTCTTGGAACGAATCCATCTTTCAATCCGGCTCCGCCTTGCAAGCCAGCTGGGCACCTTTTTCCACCCAACTTCAGCAAGCCGATGCCTTTGTTTTTGTCGTCCCGGAGTGGAACGGCATGGCCCCCGCCGGCGTGAAAAATTTTCTCCAGTTTTGTGGCGCGAAAGAGCTCGCGCATAAACCCGCCCTCCTGGTGGGGATCTCTAGCGGAACAGGCGGCACCTATCCGCTGATGGAACTGCGTGTCAATAGCTACAAAAATAACAAAATTTGCTACATCCCCGAGCAGGTAGTGATCCGCGAAGTAGAAGAGAGACTCGTAAATTTTGATACCCCTGCAGACGACAAGGATGCATATATCCGCGAACGCCTCGGATTCACCTTGCAAGTCTTACTTGCCTACGCAAAGGCCTTGAAAGAAATGCGAAAAGTTGCCACACTCGCCCACCCGAAACACCCATTCGGGATGTAAGAAACGACCTCTCCCCCTCTTTTGTCGGAGCGAATGTTCATGGTAAAAAAGACAGCGATTCTCATGGCCCTGAGTGGAGCAAACGTATTCTGTGGAGAGTGCCCCTCTCTCGATTTCTATTTCGATGTCAACAAAACCATTATTATGAGCGATGCGGTCTCCGGTAAAACAGAGGCCGATGTAATCGCAGGTATGTTTGCAGAGTATGAGCCAAAGTATGCGCTGTTTGGTATGAGTGGGAAAGAGACCTATTATGATTTTATCACCCAGGACTTGGAAGCCAACGGGTTCCAGGGACAAGCACTTAAAGAGCAACGGAATATCGAGTTACAATTCACACTGACGGAGATTAAAAAGAAACTCAATTCGAAAAAGAAGGCAGAGCTAGAGCAGCGGGTTGCCAAGATCGAATCCATTCTCTTGGAATCAAAACTATACTTTGGACTGATTCCTTCTTTCATAAGTTTCTTGAAAGCACTTTCCAAGCAAAAAGAATATCCCTACAGAATTATTTTCCGTACATTTGGAACAGATTTTCGTTCTATCAAACAGGGAGTCCGCACCCTGTTTCCCCATAAGGATATCGATTTTGTCGACGGTACTTTCAAAGGAGATGAGTTTATCATCAGTGAGGACCTGAGGTATCCGCGTCTTGATTTTCATCTTATTTTTTCGAAACACCCTGCCCACACTTTTTTTACCTTTACGGATGAATATGACTTTTGGAAAAAAACTGGTTTTATAAAAAAAGGGGGCAAACCCTTTCCTATCTTTTTTGACCAGGAACAGATCTCTATTTTCTTCGACGACAACGTGAATTTAGGAATTATTCTCCCGTACGATGGACATACCCAATCCACGGAAATCGATTCTGACCTGTTGCAATCTGTCTTGCGTGGAGTGAACCCGTTGCAGGCCACTGAAAACGAGAATTACTATATAGAAGAATTTGAGGCGCTGAAACAGAAAATCGCTTCTAAACTCTTACATAGAAAATAAACATAAAAAATAACTGTGGTGTTTTGTCCATCTATGTTTATTTTTTATACTCTCGTATCTTGTGGGCAAGCCAATACTCACGGGAGGCCCCATGAAAACGCTGTTGTTGTCCATACACATGTGCGCAGTCTTCTCTATGCCTCTTGTCGCTTCTGACTCTGCCTCCACAGATGAACCCATCTCCATCGAACTCGCCAGACGTGATCCCCAAGCCTTTTCTAGGATGTTGCAGAAGCTCCGCACACACAAATCAGAAGATGTCGAAAAATTGGTGGAGATATTTGGGACTGTATCTGATGGATTCTCCTCTGATTTGAAAAACTTAGCGGGTACGGTAGATTCCTGTGTAAACTTACAGTTTGTCCTCGACTTTTTGGCTACAAAACTTTCCAATTCTGTAGGCATGACAGAAGATAGTCCCCGCTATCAGCAATTGAAAACTACTTTTGATACTCTTAAAGCACAGCAGTTGAAACTTGAATCTACATTTACTGCGCGACTACCCAGTCAAACACCCGCTTCCCCTCACACGGAAAAAGAACACACAGGCCCTAAGGTTCACCCTAAAAGTAGATCGACCCAACAGGCTAATTTTGCTCCAAGGTTCGACATCCCAGGGAAAAAATTTAGAGACTTCTATGCGGGTGATATCGATCAAAATGTTCAGAAATTTATAGCAAGCATTGCTGCCTTCAAAAGCAACCTTAAAAAAGGAATTGTGCCTGTTCCTGCCTTGAACAACCTGTTGTTGTACGGCCCCAAGGGTACAGGCAAAACCACCTTAGCTCATGCTCTGATTGCACTAACTGGATATCCCGCTTTTTCAATTAAGACGACCGATATTCATGTCTCCGAGCTTGGACATTCTGCACGTAACTTGCGGTATATCCTCGAAGGCGCCTATGCGTATGCGAAGGCCAATAACACCCGTGTGATTTTATTTACAGATGAAATAGATGCGATTTATACGAACCGAGGGGATGGCCATTCCATCGCAGATCATAATCAACAAATTTCAGCTACATTTCAGGCTTATTTTTCAGATGGGGGAGACGTATACCCCGATTTCCTTTCGTATGTTATGTATATTGGAACCACCAACTATCGAGATGCCATTCCAGCGCCCACTCTAAGCCGATTTGTGCATCAATCAGAGATGAAAACCATTTCAGTAGCACAAAGAGAAAAAGTGATTCGGCATATATTGAGTAAAAAACAACAACCCGAACTGGTGAGTTTAGAGGAAGAAGGCTACCTCGTGCTTGCGCAAGAGAGTGAAAAACATCAGTTAGACTTGCGACAAATTGAAGCTGCAATCATACGGGCTTTCAATATAGCCGCCTGCGTAAAAATGCAGGAGGATAGCACCGAAGATCCTGAAATCCAGGAATTGCTCTCCTTCATCGAGGTACCAGAAGGCAGCAGCTCCCTCCTTACAAAAGAGGTTCTCCTGCAAGAATTTTCCGCCAGCCCTGGTAAGACTGAGGGCGGGGAATGGGAAAATATGTTCCATTAATCCCCCCCTCGATGTCCGTGGAAGAACTCCCACTTCTTGCCTAAGGTGAAGCTACGCCCTTCACCCTAGGAACACCCATGTCAAGCCCTCTCTATATTTTGATCGAAATTAGCCTCTTTTTAATCGGCATCAAGCGGTTGCATCAGCTCTTTCAAGATGCGGATGTCTTCTTCGACCAACAGAAAAATTTCCGCTTAGAAGAAAGAGATACCCTGCAGCTTGCAGGTCTCTATGCGGTGCGCCAAAACTTGGATCAAGCCCGATTGTTTCTCTGTGAGCGAGAACCTACCCTTTGCACCGTACTGTCCGAGAAACATCAAGGCTTGATACAACCCCTGCAGATGGAAATCGCCTCGAGAGAAGCGAAGGGAAATGCTTCCCATCTCACTGCAATCTTACGCAAACAAAATCCCAGGCTGCGTCCGGCCTCTTGGCCCAATTGGGTTCCAGGGCTGCGTTTCGAAGGGAAAAAACCATGACTGGATTTTTAACCGTAGTTTTTACCCTCCTTTTCTCGGCTGTTTTTTATGGGCTCA
Source organism: Deltaproteobacteria bacterium (assembly GCA_947475005.1). Classification (GTDB taxonomy): domain Bacteria; phylum Bdellovibrionota_B; class Oligoflexia; order Oligoflexales; family Bog-1112; genus CANIBL01. Next base: position 30,832 of record CANJLI010000017.1, read on the forward strand.
CCCACTGGGAAGCAAAGCAGCTGATGGCAAGCTGTCGAGGAATTCCAGAGAGTGCCATTTCACTCGCAACTTTTCTGGATAACCCCCAGGCGATGGGCGAGGCACTGCCGCCTCTCATCGATCACGCTGTAAAAGGACAAGCGCGAGGGCAGGCACCAGAAGCTGTTTGTTTCTATGCGAAGTGGCAACATCCGAATCAACCCCAGCTCTATTCCATTTGGAGTAAAAATCGGGAGGTATTCTACCGATGTCCCTAACATTACCGCCTTGGATGGCACTACCGTCTCATATGCTTTGTTTGTTAGCTGGCGTAGTCTGTGCCACTTTCTGGCAGCAGTCTGCTCCACCTCCTTTAGAGGCTGCAAAATGGAAGAAAGATACCTTCTATTTTTCTCTAGCACCCAAACAAATACACGGAAAAATTCCGGTTCAGGTACGCCATGGCCTGAGTTTGCTATTACCCGCTACCAAACATCCGCCTTGCCGCATTTTTGTAGAAAAAAGCTGGCTGGTACAACGAGATCCTTTTCCTGTGGTGGGCGTTCCCATCAAAGAAGCCAAATTTTTGATGGATAAGTTCGAGAAATATCCATCCCTGCAAATTACCCATGCTGTGGAGGGCGAACATGTACCGGTATGTGTGGACAAACCAGAGATCCGCTATGGTGCGTTGGAATAAGGTTGGAAAATGGATTCTCTTTCTACTCTTCAGCGTAGTGTCCTTACTTTCTAGGGCCAGTGAAGAGGTGCAGAAAAATGGTGTGGAGTCTGTGCAACTGGAAGTCGGGCAAACCTTGTCTCGCCATTTTCCAGGAGCTAAGACCTTACAACTCTCGCGAAAAGGTCTCTTGGATCTCGTTTTTTTGGGCGAGCAAAAATGGCAGCTCACGGCATTAAAACCCGGGTTTCTGATCCTTACTGTGCTGCAATCCCAGGAGGCGGTGAGCGCACGGTTACACATCGAGATTTTGGCCAAGCCAAAATCGAAAGCGGAGGTTCAAACCCAGTGGCTTTCCCTGTGCGAAGGGGCTCATCTGCACTGCGAAGCACAAACAGGCCTTATTTCGGGGCGCACGGATTCCTTTCTGCACCACTGGAATTTGCAGGCGTTATGTCGAGAGGAAAAAACCTGCCTCTATGGGGGGCATTTGTCAGAGAAAGGCCTTCAAATGTGGAAAACCTTTCTTGCCACAGAGCTGCACTCGCCATTTTCTTATGAAATTATGCCTTCTGGTAGTTTGCAATTTGCCTTCGACTGCATCTCCCAGCAGGAGTGGCAGCAAAAAAAATCCATGGTCCAGCTATGGATGGAACAGCAATTTCCGTTTCTACCCCCTCCCTTGGTACTGTGTCGCACTTGGCAATCCCATGTGTACTATCGCTTGACTTTTAAAGCCCTGCTCATGGAGAAAGCCGCGGCAAAAGAACTAGGCTTTGATAACAAAATCCAAGCCCAGTTGTTCCCTCTCACGCCTACCTACGAAACCCGATTTCACAATCTCGTCCATGATCGCAAAGTGCAAATCGTAGCAGAGCCCATGATTCGCCTCAACGGAGGGATTATGGCACGCGCCCAAAGCGGAGGGGAGTTTCCGGTTTTGGTGAGAAAAACCCGAGGGGAGGGGCAAGACATCATCGAGCCCACATGGAAAGAACACGGGATTAAGTTGGAGGTCATTGCATTGCCCGTCTCCAAAGATCGCGCTATTTTGCGCTACGATTTTTCGCTCAAAAATCCTACTTCCGAGGGGGATCGGCATATGCAAATCCAACGATTGACGAGCGAATTGGATATTAAAATCGGAGTGCCTTTTATCGTGGGTCAGATTGACTTTGCAAGCGATGGATCTCGCAATCAAAGCCTCTCTCTTCTCCGATCCATTCCCATTATGGGACCATTTTTTAAGTTGGATTTTTTTGACAAAGCGCAGACGAATCTGTACCTCTGGGTGCGGCTGGATCCCGATGTGGCACCAGAGTTGAGGGAGGAGTTTCTTCCATCAAAGATGGAGATTGATTCGTAATTTTTTTCTTAAAATGGGATTGGGTCCACCTAAAATGGGATTGGGTCCACCTACCTTTTTAGAATATGGACACTCGCCAAAGGCGAGTGTCCATATTCTAAAAAGGTAGGTGGACCCAATCCAGACGAAATATTGATGAAACACTTGAGGAGTGGCTACTTCTGGCTTAACTTAACGACATTGACTGCGCAGCTGGTTCCACAAAAAAATCAAGAGATGGAATGAAAACCTCTAGAGAAGTACACCAGCGGCGCCAGCCCCCCAGACCTAACCTGAGTGACCAATCCGATGATGATGGTGTGATCGCCTCCCTCGTGAGTTTCAAAAAGCTCACAGTGCATATTGGCACAACATTCCTTCAAAAATGGAACCTGATTTCCCTTCTCCAGAACCAATTGAGAGTCAACAAGCTGAGAGCCTGCATGTTTGGCAAAATGCAGAGCGGTCTCCTTTTGCTCCTTCGAAAGAATATTTATGGTGAAGTGTTTTTTCCCTAAGAACACAGTGTAAAACCTAGATTGTTTCTTGACAGAAAACATAATCAAACAGGGATTCAAGGATAAAGAAGCAAAGGAGTTAATGGTAATCCCCACAAACTCATCTGGTTCCTTCTCCACGATACACACGCAGACCCCTGTGGAAAAACAGGCTGCCGCATTTTTAAATTCATCTATTTCTGGCATGAGGCATATGTCCTATAGATAACGTCCCGTTAGCGACTCTTTTATCTTTCTAACGCCCACCGGGGGACCCTGATATATAATTTTACCACCTTCTTGTGCTGCGCCTGGACCAAGATCCACCAACCAATCGCTGGCTCGCATCACACCCACATGGTGCTCCAACACAATAACTGTGCCACCTTTGCTGACCAATGCCCGCAAACAGGCCATCAAGGGGGCAATATCTCGATTGTGAAGGCCCCGCGTAGGCTCATCCAATACAAACAAGGTACGTTCCACCGTGCGCTTGGCAAAGAAGGGCACCAGTTTCATTCGCTGAATCTCTCCTCCTGACAAGCTGGTGGTGGGTTGCCCCAAGGAAAGATATCCGAGTCCCAAATCGATAGCCGGTTGCAACCGTTGGGAGATCTTTCGGTGATTGACGAAAAATTCGAGAGCCTCCTCCAAGGTCATCTGCAACACATCCGCAATGGAAGCATCGCGATACCGCACCTGTTCGATATACTCCTTAAAGCGCCGCCCTCCACATAAGGTACACGGCGTACGAGTCTCTGCTAGGAATCGCATGGTATGGGTAATCACCCCTTTTCCCTTGCATGCTTCACAACGCCCCCCTTCTCCATGGAGGGAGAAATGACGAGGGGTGAGCCCAAGCAATTGAGCCTCGACCCCTTTGGCAAAAAGATCTCGAATCAAGGTAAACACATCAAAGTACGTAGCCGGTGTGCTTAAACTGCTTTTATGCAACAACTTGCGATCGACAACTTCTACAAGGTCGAGCTCTTTCCAACCGAGTATTTGCTTGCAGTGTTTCCAGATAGGTTTCCCCTCCCCTTGACATGCTTCAAGCAAGTTCGGCACCAGGGTCTGCAAGACCAAGCTGGATTTTCCAGCCCCCGAAACCCCCGTTACCACCGAAATGGCCCCCAGGGGGAACCGCACCGCATCGACCTGCAAATTATGCAAGGTCGCACCGCGCAGCTCCAATTCTCCACTTGCTTGTGCGGCAGAGGGTTTGGGGGCTGCAATCGCATTGAGTTCCTTCACAGGCACCGGAGGACCTGCATATAAAATCCGTCCCCCTTTTTTGCCTCCCCCAGGTCCCATATCGATAACGTGATCGGCTCGTTGGATCAAGAAATCATCGTGATCGACGAGTACCACCGTATTTCCACTTGCCTTCAAAGCCTCGAATGTCTGCCACAGATGCTCCAATTGATACGGGTGCAACCCTTGACTCGGTTCATCGAGGACATAGAGAACCCCCCGCAACGTCTCGCTCAGAATCCCAGCTAAATTGAGGCGCTGATGCTCCCCTAGAGACAATGAACGCACGCGACGTTGCAATTGCAAATACCCCAAATCGAGGTGGCAAATACGTCCCAAAGTCGTGGAAATTTCCTCCATTACCCGACTTTTTGCAGGATTAGAGATACTCTGGGTTGCCAATTTTGCAACTTCTTCTGCCAACTGGGTACAGGACCAGGCATACCACGTGAGCGCACTGTGCCCCCCCAGGTGGATGTATTGCAAGTTCGAATCAAGACCACTTCCCTTACAAAGAGTACAAGGAGCTGCCTGCCCCGATTCAACTTCATCCCCCTCCTCTGCAGATTCTCCCCCCAAACCCAGTTCTCCATACCCCCCACAGGATTTGCACTGCCCCAAGGAGTTGGCAGAAAAATACCGAGGATCCAACTCAGGCCAACTGTATGCACACACCGGACATCCATCGGAGGTAGAGAACCGAATGGCTTTTTCGGGATGACAGCTACGAAGGTCAGCACTGGCAAGCCCCACATATTCCCCGTGTCCATTACCCGCTTGCAAAGTATGGTCCACACTGCGAGCCAACCGAGATTGGGATTTTTCCTGCACACGAATCACATCTACAAGGAGTTTAATGGTATGTTTCTTCTCTTTTTCCAAGGCATGTTCTTGGGAAAGATCCACAAATTTCCCATCAATCCAGGCTTTCAAAAATCCTTTTTCTCGCCACTGCGTCAATTCTTTCGAAAAAATCCCCTTCTTTTGAGTCACGAGTGGAGCAAATAATCCAATATAGGGCGTTTGCAATTCCATCATATGAGCGACCACTTGCTCAGAACGGCTCCCTTGGGTAGAGACTCCATGTTGGGGACAAAGTCGATCTCCAAACCGAGCAAAGGCAACCCCGATCAGTTCATTGAGATCCGTCAAGGTAGCCAGAGTGGACTTGCGTGACGGGAAGGTTTCGTTTTGCGTCAGACCGATGGCAGGCGAAAGCCCCGTCATCTTGCGTACCTTGGGACGGGTACCCAAATCGAGAAACTGACGGGTGTAATGGGAGAGGGTATAAAAAAAACGCCGTTGCGATTCCTGCAAGAGCGTATCGAAAGCCAAGGTGCTTTTCCCCGATCCACTTACGCCCGTAAGTACGGTAATTTTTTGGCGTGGAATTTCCACATCCAGGTTTTGTAAATTGTGCTCACAGGCACCTTCAATGCGGATGACTGACAAAGTTTTGACGTCCTTCTGGTTGAAGCTGGAGCCGAATGGCCTCGTATTCTGCCAAGGCCTCCGGGTTTCCAATGGAGTTTGGGTTTACGATGGGCTGTTTGTGTAGGATCGATTTCACGACCAATTCCATTTTCTTTCCATTTCGCGTGTAGGGGATCTGCTGCACCCAAAAAATTCGAGAGGGAACATGTCGAGGCGTTAACGTACTGCGAATCACCGATCGAATCTGCGCCTCGAGTTTTTCCACGGCAGGCGCAACCTCGTGCAGAGGTACGGGGGTTCGTTGCACAAACAGCAAGACCTGCTCTTCTCCCTCGATCACATATCCAACTGCAAGGCTGTCTTGTATGCCAGCAATGGATTCCACCTGCCGATAAATCTCTGCGGTACCGATGCGAATGCCCCCCGGGTTCAGGGTGGCATCGCTACGTCCATGTACAACGATCCCCCCCCGAGGGGTTACTTCAATATAGTCTCCATGACGCCATACGTCTCGTCCGGGAAAGAAAGAAAAATACGTTTGTCGATACGCTGCCTCTTCGGGGTCTTTCCAGAAACCAATGGGCATGGAAACAAATGGTGCGGTGCAAACTAGCTCTGCTTTTTCTCCCACCACATCAGTAAAATCCTCCCGTCGAGCCGAAATTGCCATCCCCAATCCGGGAGCTTGGATTTCCCCTGGATATACGGGTAACAAAGGGTTGCCCAGCATAAAACAAGACAAAATATCGGTGCCACCCGAGATAGAAGCTACATGCATATCCGCTTTTACTTCTCTGTACAACCAATGATAGTGCTCTGCTAATAAGGGAGCTCCCGTAGCCAACAGGGTCCGAAGACTGGAAAGATCTGCGATTTTAATGGGATGAATCTCTTGAGCCATACATGTAGCAATGAATTTGGGACTGGTACCCAATACAGTAATGCGAGCCTCCTCGACCAATTTCCATAACACGCTGAGATCAGGATGAGCCACACTGCCGTCGTAGGTAAGAAGTCGGGCCCCTACGCTAAGAGCGGATACCATCCAGTTCCACATCATCCATCCACAAGTGGTGTAAAACAGAAGGGTATCACCGGGACCGATATCACTATGCAGCAACAGTTCTTTTTTATGTTGCAACAGAGTCCCCCCCGCTCCGTGCACAATACATTTGGGGCGCCCTGTGGTCCCGGAAGAAAACAGAATATAGGCGGGATGCGAAAATGCTTTATAGACAAAAGGGATCTCGACAGCACCTGCCCAAGGCCTTATCCACTGTCCCCACGTAGTTTCAGAATTCCCTACAGAAAACCACTGGGTATCCGGCAAAGCCTGTCTACAGGTTTGAATCCCCTCTTCACATCCATAGGTTTTCCCATTGTATAAATAGGTGGAGGTATAAAAGCAAACTTTGGGTTGTACTTGGGAGAGCCGATCCAAAATACCTGCAGGACCAAAATCGGGAGAACAAGAGGACCAAATGGCACCCAATGCGGTGGCAGCTAGCATACCGATAATCGCATCCACACCGTTGGGTAACACCCCTGCAACTACATCTCCCGGCTGCACACCGACGGCTTGTAACCCTTTACACCACTGGGCCACTCGAGATCGAAGGGCAGTATCGGTCCATGGAACCCTGGATCCATCCTCTCGACATTCGAGGATCACTTCTCCCGAGGGAAGTCCGGCTAAGAGATTTTCTGCAAAATTAAGGGTACCGTCGGGAAACCATTCCACACTACGCATGGAAGCTGGATCCTTCTGGACCATGCTGCAGCGAGGGGGGGTATGCCAGCGAATTTCACAAAACTGAGCCAGTTGCCACCAGAATGGCTCGGGTTCTTCAATGGACCATATGTATAAAGTATGCCACTCGGTGGCGCCTACCTTTTTTAAAAATTGATGCATATAACTGGAGTTTTTACGAGATGGGCTTGCCTGCCATATTGGGGTGGTCATCTTTTTTTCCTTTTTTGTGGAACCAGCTGCGAGTCCATGTGGGAACCAGCTGCGCAGTTTCCCACACCCTCCTTGCCACGCAAGGGGAGAGCGTTGAATAAAAGCAAAGACAGCAGCGGGAAGGCCGGCGCTCGCTCGGGGCCTCCCAAACTCTCAAAATCGCAGACAGTGTTTTCGTCAGGGACAGTAAAAACCAGGCTGCGATTTGTGACCCGTTTGGGTCCTACCGCATCTCCAGTTATTTTGTATGGTGATCTTGTTTCCCAAGTGGCTCAACCCTTTCAGGTATCTCTGAAAATATTCTAGGTTTAAAACTAGCTCTGACAACTGTATTGAAATCGTAACACATTGATATTAAATGTATATTTATC
>CANJLI010000018.1 GCA_947475005.1 Deltaproteobacteria bacterium
AAGAAAAGAAAAGAAAAGAAAAGAAAAGAAAAGAAAAGAAAAGAAAAGAAAAGAAAAGAAAAGAAAAGAAAAGAAAAGAAAAAACAACTACCTGGGTAGTTACCTTTCTTTTTTATCTCTTTAAAAAACTGCACAGCTCGTGCCCCAAGAAAAGAGAGAAATAAGGGGAATCTATGGTATAATCACCGCATATCATGCGGAGAATATCATCATGTATATCTATGAAAACCCCCAATGGCCTGTATTTACTTGGAATACAAAAGAATTACTCGAACCGTTGACTGCTGTCCGGCATCAACAAGGCCGGCTTCTCGGTCGCATGCAGAGCATCGGCTTTCCACTCCAGCAGGAGGCTACTTTTACTTTCCTGACTCAAGAGGTGATAAAAAGTAGCGAAATTGAAGGGGAGTTTCTTGATGAAGCTGAAGTTCGCTCCTCTTTGGCCCGTCACCTTGGTCTTGAGTATGGGGGGCAAGTCGTCGAAGTGGGACGTAATGTCGAAGGGGTAGTTGAAATGCGTTTAGATGCGGTACAGCATTTTAAAGATCCCCTAACCCAGTCCCGTTTGTTTGATTGGCATGCAGGCTTATTTCCAACAGGTCGTAGTGGGATCCGTAAGATTCGAGTGGGGCAGTGGCGAGATGATGCAACTGGGCCTATGGAAGTGCTTTCCGGTGCTATGGGAAAAGAAAAAATACATTTTCGTGCGCCTCCTGCTTCCCAATTGGAACAGGAGATGGCCCGCTTTCTCCAGTGGTTCAACGAGGAGAAGTTATCCCCCCCTTTGGACCCCATTTTAAAAGCTGCTTTGGCCCATCTCTGGTTTTTAACCATTCATCCTTTTGAAGATGGGAATGGCCGAATCGCTCGTACGCTTTCCGATATGGTGTTGGCACGTTCAGAGGGAACGGTGCAACGATTTTATAGCTTGTCTGCCCAGATTAGACTCGATCGCAAAGAATACTATCAGGTGTTGGAAGCGGCTCAAAAAGGAGGACTTGAGGTTACCCCTTGGTTGGTATGGTTAATTCGATGTTTGGGGCGTGCCATGGAAGCGGCTCAAGTGACGACGGAGAAAATTTTGTACAAAGCCCAGTTTTGGCAGACTATGGCAACCATGTCTTTGCATCAGCGACAACGGGATATGCTCAATCGCTTGTTAGACGGATTTACCGGTGCATTAACTTCTTCCAAGTGGGCCCAGCTTACCAAGTGTTCCCAAGATACAGCCCTTCGAGATTTGCGGGATCTTGTAGAAAAAGGGATCCTGGTCCAATCTCCTGCGGGAGGGCGTAGTACACATTATTCTTTGCGGAAATCGTAATCACCCACAAGCATTATCTTTTGCGAGAAGTGTCAGCACCCTGTCTTTTTCGCTTCCTGCTTGCAGGTTCTGGTTCCTCTGCAGGTTGCGAGCGGTCCGAGTTATCGTAAGCTTCGAATGCTTGCTGGATATCAAACGGTTGACCTGTGCTCAAAATAGGGGATTGCTCTTGGAATAGAAAATTTACGTACATATCGAGGACAGAGAGCACGACCCGTACGCCTGGATTTTGATCTGCAGCTATAATGTCTTTCACTTGATTTTGTTGTGCTTTAGTCACTGTAAATGTAGGGTACGCAGATTTTTTTTCTGCTATTTTTTTCCTGAATTGAGCCAATGCAATGGCTTGTTTTTCTTCTTTCTCAAATGGAGGGAAAGCAAAAATCTCTGTCCGTGACATAAGGTCTACTTTTTCATTACCAGCGAGGATGAAGATAGAATCAGAGAGATCGTATTCTATACCAAACTCTGGAAGAATATGGTTTTTTCGGCTCGCTTCGAGCAATAAAAGAAATTTCTCCTTGAGTTGCTGGGCATTATAATCAGCCCCCTTTAGAGGCTTGTCAATTTCATCAAAGAAAATTACAGCCCGTTTGCTCTTCTTTCCTTTTTTATTGGTGCTTGTGGTCAAGAGGCGGGTAAAGGTAGATAGATGCTTAGGATCAAAATTAGATAAGTCAGAATGTATACCACCACCAAATAATTTTTCCGCTGTCTCGCAAGCTGATAGCTTAATGAAGGGCACCTCCAATGCGTCTGCAATCATTTCTGCAAGGCGAGTTTTACCGGTTCCTGGGCTTCCGAGCATGTATACAATCGCTCGTTGAGAGGTTTCATCCGTAGAAACAATTTTGGTGAGCAAGGTATCGAGCTGACGTTGGATAGAAAGAGGGTAATTCTCTTTTACTTTTTTAAAATTAGCTTGCAAACGGAGTAGATCCGGATTGTTTTTATCTAACAAATCTCCAAAATTTTTTTTCTGGTAGGGAAGTCTTAGAATATAAGAGATGGCGAGTAGGGTGTTTTTAATATTCATTTCGTCATATGGCTCCATGTGAGCAAAGGCAAAAATTCGATCAAGGCGTACGAGTTCAGAGAGGATTTTTTCTTTGAAGGCAGGAGGTAGTTCACGAGATTGTTCTGCAAATAATCGATACTCTACGGCAGACTGTTCGTCTTCACTTTTATTTTTTTTGCCAAGCGCCCAATTGTAGCAATCAGCTAGCTTCTCCTTGACTAGCCCCCCCGCAACAGCTGCAAACATATACGGATTGCATGCTTGCCCCCACATATTTGTCCACATTCCACCCAACTCGGTTTGGAGGGAGAAGTCTGTTTCTGTGGGTGCATAGAACCATTGGTATCCCAGATAGGAAGCGACAACTGTGCTTCCTATTGCAGCCTGCAGGGCTTTTTCTCGGAAGGTGGACCGTCGGATTTCTTTTTTGGCTTTTTGTTGAATATCTAGGAATTCTGGTGTTTGTCTAAAGGGCTGATCTAGAGGATCTTCAAGTGTCGCAGCATGGGCAAGAAAAGGGGAATGGAATTGAAAAAAAAGGAATAGAAATAAGGCAAAATGCTTCATGGGGATGTCCGTCTATAGTGTAATTTTAGGAGAGCGTCTTACGACGGGGGGAATTTAGATTCTTACCCTGGTTTCATGCCCGAAGGGAACGGGATCACTTTAGCGCCCCCTTTTATCAGAGGGGCTTTGGGTTCTGCAACAGATTTCGGCGAATCGGGCGAAGTCGGCGTAGCTGCCTTTGCTTGGGTACGTACAAACAGGGTAGTAAGTCCGCCGCCCTCGAGAAGGCGTCCAGCAGCAAGGCCCGCGCGTACCAGGTGGCAGGTTTTGGCATCGAGCTGGGACAGGCCGGGAAGCTTGTCTACGCCCAACACTCGGTTCGCCCGAAGCACCATCTGCATGGCCGCATCGATGTTGCCAGAGTGGAGATAGGCACGGCTCAGCAGCACGTACAGGTCGAGGAGGACCCGGTGGTAGCGGATATCCCCTTTCTTCGCCCCATAGATCAGTTCCACGGCGCGCAGGAGGGATTCCCCTTGGGCGATGGCAAGGTCAAAGTGCCCCAGTCGCCAGTCAATGACCATGCGAGCAAAGCGTACAAGCATCTGCATAGGGGCGAAGACCGAGAGATACCAAAAGGTACGTTCCCAGACCAAGGGCCCGCGTAGGACCCCCAGAGGCCCCATCACCACTGCATAGAGCAATAGAAGGATAGCCCCGATCAAATCTGCGAGGAGTGCGATGCATTTTCCAATTCCAAGGAGAGGTTTCAAGATCAGACCCTCCATATACAGTGAGACATGATAACCTACTCTGTTACAGTAGCCTGAGCAGCGGAATCTGGTCCATCCAAAAATCGGCGGATTCCAATCTCGTAGGCATCTGCCAGCATCTCGGCGAGTTGAGTCGCCCTCCCCTCTACACGAGGGGCGGTAAAAACATGTGAAATCGCGTTGCCTCGTTCCCAAGCTCCCCTTCCATATGCCCACCGGGTACAAAGCTTACGATATATGGAAATACAGAAGACACCTCTACCTGTCCCCTTACATCCGAGGGTTTCGGATTTACATTCATGTGAATGGAGATCACGAAGGGTGTGCTTCCTTCTGCTTTCGCTTTTTCCACAAGGTGTGCCGCTTCTTTTTTACTCTCACCCACAGTAGTGGGAGTTGGGATTGTGTCATGGGTACTGACGACTTTCAGCATCTTTGGGTGTGGATTGTCTTGAAGCTTTTCTCGTAAAAGCCCCACAGCCTCTTTCATGGTGGCTGCATAGTCAAATTTGCCAACCTCTTTGCCTTCTTCCGTAAATACAATCTGCTGGCGTTCCAGTCCCGGGTCGAGAATGATCGTGTAAGGTAGAGGAGCAGCTTCCTGCACCGCCTCGCTTCCCTCTTCTCTCCAAGGTATGGAGGCAAGTACTTCCTCTCCCATTCCGAGTACAGTGAGTCCGGTCGCGCTTTCCACAAAATGACGGTTTAGGTAGGATAGGGTCTTGGGACGAGCTGCGGGGTCACAATTTTTCCCATTCGCAGCTGCATATTTTTCAAATCTTGCTTGATATTCGCTTTGTGTCAGCTTGCCTGCAAAAATGCTGAAGTCCGGGCCCTCTGCGGTTGCCCCAAATCCCAAAGCGGTCGTCCACAAGAAAGACAAACTTACTAAGATTTTGAATGTAATACGCATTGTTATAGCCTATTTATCCGTTATGTATGCCAGAGTTTTCGACGGACCTACCCTACGAAGAGGGAGGCAAAAAGGCAAGGGATTTTCCATAATCTCGTATAATGAAGGATGAGACCTTAAGGGGACACCCGATGCGAGTGTCCCCGACGAGAGCCTGGAAAGGGGACACTCGCATCGGGTGTCGCCACAACTCAGAAGTATGTACTCTATGGACATTCGCCAGTATCGAAAACAGATCCAAACGGTGATGCTGATCGAAGCCACCATTGGGATTTTCCTGCTGCTTGGGGTCCTGCTTTTTTGGGGTGGGGTTTGTAGCGACTCTTTTCTTTCGTGTCTGCAGGGCAAGCCGCTTACTGCGGGCAATTTTTTGCTCTTTGCTGCCGTGCGGCCTTTTGTACTCACACCTCTCAATCTGCTGACCTTGATGGCAGGGCGTACATTTGGTCCGGTGGTAGGGACTTTTCTATCTTCCATCGGGGGGCTTTTTGCGTGTTTGGTGGTGTACCTCATTGCCAAACAGGTAGGTAAAATCCTCATCCGTCCCTGGCTTTCTAATAATTTGCCCCAAACCTTGAGATTTTTGCGGTCCCAAGATTGGAAAGTGGTGCTTGCTACTCGACTGATTCCCTTTTTGCCCTTCGATCTGCTGACTTTTGGGTATGGGCTTCTTGATCTACGGTTTCGCTATGTGATGATCTTTACCTTTTTAGGTTCTTTGCCTGAAATTTATATCTTTACAACCTTAGCTGATCCAAAGGCTACTTTTTTTGAAGCTTCTTTCATCACTGTATCCGTGATGGCTGTGTTGCTGCTGCCTGGATTTGCCATTGAATACCACTTTCGCACGAAGGGAAGTGGCATGTGGATTCGCTTCAAGGCCATGATGTACGAAATTTATCATGAGCTGCGACGCAATAACGAAATCATAAAACGACAATTGCATGATCCAGATAAAATTCCCGTGCTGCTGCTCTATGGGTTCTTTTCTTCTCGTCGTTCGTTATTGGTGCTAGAAAAATTGCTCTCTGAGCGAGGCTATCAGCTGATTAGCTTTAATTTGGGTGGACTTCTCGAGATTTTTTTTACGCGAAGCATCACGGATACAGCAGAGTTTATCGATCAAAAGATCAAACGACAGGTTGGGCGTCACAATATCTCTCGCATTCATATCGTGGCCCACTCCAAGGGGGGCTTGGTGGCCTTGTGGTGGTTGTTGCGTCTGGGGGGAGATCGCTACTGCAAGAAGCTCATCACCTTGGGAACCCCATTTCGTGGCACTTTTCTCACATGGCTTGCATTGGCAACACCTCTCGGGTTTATCTTTCGGGATATGTGGCAGATGCGACCTGGAAGCCAATTTCTAAAAGAATTGCACGAGAGCCCGATTCCGTCTGATGTGCAAATTTATACGATCTATTCGAATCGAGATAAAGTGGCACGAGGTGACAATGGGATCTTTCACGTTTCGCCACCTCAGCCCAACGTGATTGCAGTTCCTATGCACAACATGACGCATTTTCAATTTTTGTATCGTCGGCAAGTGGGAGATATGTTGGCCCAGCTTTTGGGCTCCCCTTACTTGCCTGAGGTCGTCAAGGGCTGGCAAGAGGACGAAGACTCAGCGGCTTAGTTTTTTAGTTTTTTTAGGTCTTCTATTTGGATTTGTTGTCTACAAACGGGACATGTAGTTCTGCCTTGGCTTTCTGAAGTGAGCCACTGCCGCAAGCAGTCATGATGTAAGAGGTGCTTACAATGGGTAAGCTGGAGCCTTGGTTGCGCGGATGTCTCTCCCCATGACAAGAGGCAAATGGGGCATTGATCCTCTGGATTCAAAGGGAGATCCTTGGGTGTCTCTTCGGGTGCCCATGCTATTCTGCGTGTCCGAGATGCCGAATTGAAGGAAAGGACGATCGACTTACCTCCGATCCAAAGATACGGTTGTGTAAATACACTGTCATGTACAATTGCTGTTCCACAGACACGTATATTGCCAAATAGCTCACTCTCATCGACGATCGCATTCTCGAAGATACATACATCATCAGACACGATACTGTTATGTACCTTCGCATAGTGCGCAATCTGTGTACGACCATAGATCTGTGAGGTTCCGGAGACTTGTGCATAGTCATGAATTCGTACATGACCATCGATGCGAGCCGTGTCGATCACCCAAGCACTTGGTGCCAAATAACAGGCAGTTTTCATATCGAGCACGTAGATATCGGTGCTTCTATGAGGTGGTTTTCGAATATAGTCCAATCCACTTTTTTTCCTAGGTAGTCGTTCGCCTTTGATATAGGCGGTGCTTGCAACAATCCCCCCCTCATATAAACGGCCTTTGACTTTATTGTAAACCTGGTAACCAGAAATAATCATTTCATCAGATGTGATAAATTCGTCAAGAGGAACGCCTTTCATGATCTCACCAAGGGTGGCTCCTTTTCCTTGGTTAAGCAAAAAAATCCATGTCAGGAGAGAAAGAAAAAATCGCAGTACCCACGCTGAATTCTTTTTCTCCACATTCACCCCACTTTTTTTTGTCAAAAGCATAACGAAGGAATCAATCGATCCATTCGTCTACCACCTCTTGCTAGGGGAGTATAGTTAAAATCACAGTAAAACTAGATAGATATGTTGATTCCATCGGTATTTTCACCAGATTTCTTCTTGATCTCGCTTTACTTACGGTAATGCAATTTTCACTTAGGAGGGGAGTTTTCCTGTTAGGATGAGATCGGGGACAGTTACCGATCTCCACAATAATTCGGTAACTGTCCCCGATCTCCACAAGGTCCCGAAGGGACCGTATGGGATCCCTGTGTTTTTATCGAGATCCCATACGGCTGCTACGCAGCCTTGGGATGACAGGGGTGGCGTCCATTTTTTTTACAAAAGAGAAAGCCGCTGCAAGATCAAAGCCAACCCGTGGGTAAGTTTCTTCACCATGGGAATGTGCAAGAACTCGTTAGGTCCGTGGGCGTTGGTACGCGGCCCCAACACGCCGGTGATCAAAAACTGGGCTTTGGGGAAGCGCTCGCCCAACATGCCCATAAATGGAATGCTTGCTCCTTCTCCCACAAATTGGGCAGCGTTTTGAAATGCAGCTTGAGAGGCTTCCTCGATAATGGCAGAGAAAGTATCGCTCAAAGCAGGGGCTACCCAACCTCCAGCGCCTTCAAGGCCACGCAATTCTACGTGCACACCGAAGGGAGGATCTACTTCCAACACTTCTTTCAGTGCTTTTCCTGCAGTCTCCATCGACAACGTCGGAGGGATACGCATGGAGACCTTCACGGTGACACTGGGTAGGCTTACGTTGCCCCCTTGTGCGCAGCTTGGTACACCATCGATTCCCACGACAGTCAATGTTGGCTCCCAGGTTCGCGCCAAAATTGCGGACTCTACTGAGTCTCCCAAGGGACGAGCTCCCTCTACAAGAGGATACATATCAAAGAAAGTGTCACCCAATACAACTGCTGTATTGGCAATCTGATCGCGAATCTGTTGCGGGATTTCTACATGCAATTTGGGTACGCGCACACGACCCGTACGTGGATCTACCACTCGTGACCACAACTGAGAGACTACATCGAACCAAGAAGGCACGACGCCCCCGCTGATGCCAGAGTGTAGGCCTTCCTTCAGAATGCGGATATCGAGCTCAAAACCCACAACACCACGCAGGGAGGTAGTTCCCCAGATGGCTTCAAAATCCCCAGCTCCCGAATCCAAACAAATCACCTGGGTGGGTACCCCAATTTTTGCATCGATTCGCTCGAGATAAGCAGGCAAGTCGTTGCTGCCGCTCTCCTCGGAGGCTTCGATAAGTAGATAGCAAGTTGGGTGTGACTCTCCTGCTTTTTGCAGGGCGGAAATCGCAGTCAGGGCTGCAAACATGGCATAGCCATCGTCAGCGCCTCCGCGGCCGTAGAGTTTGTCATCCTGCATGACGGCCTTCCAAGGGCCCTTGTCCGCATCCCAGCCTTGCATCGCCGGTTGTTTATCCAAGTGACCGTAGAGAAGCACCCGTTGATCTCCGGTACCGGGGATTTCAAAAAGGAGTACTGGCGTACGACCGGGTAGACGCATCTCTTCTACAGTAAGCCCTTTAATATTTTGATCTTTTGCCCAAGTTACAAATAAATTTACAGCCTCTTGCATGTATCCGTTGGCTTCCCAGTTCGGATCGTAGAGGGGGGATTGATTGGGGATTTCGATATATTTTTTCAATACAGGCACGATCTCCGCGTCCCATTTCTTTTCGATATTTTCTTTCAATCCCTGTATCTTCAAGTCTTTCATGCCTATTTTCCTTCTGGGCTGTACCTTTGTGTGTGAAAAGATATACTGCAGACGGGAAAAAAAAGAACCCTATTTTATCGTCTGGCAATGGATTGCAGATCGGAGTCTTTCATGAAAATACAATCTCATTTCCCCACTGGTTCTCTCCTCTATTTCTCACATAAGAGTAAGTGTTTGCAGGGAAATCCCTTGGGAGATCCTCACGTCCGTACCCATGCCTTGTATCTACCGACGGGTTGCGGAGAGAACCCACCTTTGTTGGTATATCTGTCAGGATTCTTATCCAGTGGCCTTTCTGCCCTGAACTGGCGTGCCTTTGAGGAAACCCTTCCGCAGCGGGTCGACCGATTGATTGCACATAAACATATGCCTCCGGTGGCGCTGCTCTTTCCCGATTGTTTCACCAGACTGGGTGGCAATCAGTTCATCAACAGTGCAGGTACCGGTCGATATGCAGATTTTCTCTGTGAAGAACTCGTTCCGTTTGTAGAGTCTACTCATGGCTGTGGAGGCGCTGGCAAGCGAGGGATTTTTGGAAAATCCTCCGGTGGCTACGGTGCCTTGATGCACGGTATGCGCAATCCAAACGGATTTTGGTCCGCAGTGGCTTGTCATTCAGGCGATATGGGATTTGAGTGGGCTTATGGCGTGGACTTTCCTGCTTGCCTGCTTCAACTTGAAAAATACAATGGCTCCATCGAAGATTTTTTGCGTCACTTTGAACGCAAGAGAAAACCAAATCGAGAGGAAACCCATGTGCTAATGACCCTTGCCATGGCGGCAACCTATGATCCAGATCCAGGGTCTTTCATGGGGATTCGCCTACCGGTGACCCTCGATACCTGTGAGCGGATTGCGGATCGATGGAAGAATTGGTTGCGTCATGATCCCCTCGAGATTGTAGAGGACCATGCAGATTCTCTTCGAGGTTTGAAGGGACTGTTTATTGATTGTGGTTCCCAAGATGAGTATCGACTGCACTTCGGGGCGCGCAAGATGCATCGCAAACTGAACGGGCTGGGGATTTTTCATCGATACGAAGAATTTCCTGACTCTCATTCTGGAATCGATTATCGTCTGGATGAAAGCTTGGTCTACCTTGCTCATTGTTTGTAGGGGGGCGGGGCCTCCTTTGCTTCTCTGCTGCTTACCTTCACACGTCGCGCGATGGCAGCATCTTCTTCTGTTCTCGTTTGATTTTGCAATTCTATAGCAGCCCACCATGCCTTGGCCCATTTTTGGCAAGATGTTGTTAGATCAAGTTTGTCTTTTACTAGTGTTGCACCTTCAATGTTATTTACTAGGACCTCTCTTATGGCCTCTTTTAATTTATAATCAAATTCTTTTTGTTGCTGTTCGTTGGGTTGCTCTGAGTCCACATGATAGCCTGCCATATCACGTAATTTTTGAGCTGCTTTTCTACATAGATCGGGTTGGGTAAGAATCCATGTTAAGGGGTACCCTTGACGATTGAAAGATGTATCAATCTCTAAATACCCTTGGGCGGAGGCTGGTAGTGCTGTCTCATCCGGTTCTTGTCCAATCAAATATATAAGTAAGGCTCGTTGGAGTTGATAGGCCATATAGTTATCTTCTCCTATTTTAAATTCTGTACCACCGAAACTGAAGATGCCGGGTTTTTTGATCTCATCGACGATGGCTTTGTGTTCAAAACTGATTTTTAAAAATGGGTGCCAGTGCGTATATCGCTGTGTTACGGCTACTCGTTTTTCTGAAACTATGTCTTGCAAGGACTTCATTTTGAGTTCTTGTTCAGTTTCTCTCTTTCTGATTTCAGCTGATTGGGTCGTTTTCTCTTTGGAGTACGGTAACTCTCTAAGTTTGTTGTGCTCTCCTTTTATCCCATCTAATACTTTCTTTTCTTCTGCTACATCGGCTTCTGCTTTTGCTACATCTAATTCCGCATCTTGATGAACCAGACGAAACAAGTTAGTAATTGCAGTATTCACCTTGTCCACAGATTCTTTGCTGTTTCCGCCTGCAAAAAGCGGCGTGCTTATTAGACCGATGGTTGTGACTACACTCCAAATTCTCATACATCCTCCTGATACGTACCTATACAAAATTACAAACGCGCTTCGTTCATTAGCATGGCCGGAAGAGAAGTCAATCTGAGCGTTTTTTATGCCATACTTATGAATAATATTTGTGCGAACAAAAGAGCAGCGGGGTTGCAAACCACACTCGTATCGGTATAATCCCCTTCGTTACTTGCCCCCAGGTTTCAATGGAGATCTTGTGAACCTAGATATATCCGCCCCTACCCGGCAAAGCTGCGAGGTTGCTCTCCCTACAGAGGACCTCCTCCAATCCGCGTATGCGCCTATTGCTGCCTCCCTTGAAGCCTTACATCAGTTTCTCCCCACTGCGATTCATACGGAAACTCATTCCGCCAGGGAAATGATCGAGTATCTCTTTGCAGATCGCGGCAAATGCATTCGCCCTGCCTTATTTTTCCTGGTCTCTCGTATGGTGGGGTATGAGGGCCCGCATCTCACCTCTATGGCTGCTGTGTGCGAATATATCCACACGGCAAGTTTGCTTCACGACGATGTGGTGGATGATAGCCCTTTGCGTCGCAACAAACCCACGGTCTGTGCACGCTGGGGAGATGAAAGTGCTGTGTTGGTTGGGGATTTGATCTACGCCACTGCAAGCAGTTTGATGGCAGATAGTGGCAATCTTGCCATCGTGAAGACTTTCTCTCACGCCATTCAACGCATGAGCGAAGGTGAACTCTTACAGTTGGAGACTTTGTTTCACTGGGAGCTTTCTGAGGACACCTACTACCGTATCCTTCACGCAAAGACGGGGATTTTGATTGGAGCGAGCTGTCGCAGTGCTGGATTGTTGGGAGGATGTTCGGCAGAGATCTGTGAAGATCTTGCGAGTTTTGGTCTGCAGGTGGGGGTTGCCTACCAGCTCATCGATGATGCACTCGACTACCTCAGCCCGGAGTCTACCTTGGGCAAAGCGGTGCAATCGGACCTCGCAGAAGGGCGCATGACCTTGCCGGTGCTCTTGCTCCACGAGGTCGTGACGCCAGAAGAATCACGGTACCTCGATAGCCTCTTTCGACAGACGCCTTTCACTCACTGCGAAGCTACGCAGGTGGTGCAGCTGGTACACAAATACCGAACCGCAGAACGTGCCATCGAAAAAGCCGAAAGCATTACGGTGCAAGCGCTGGCAGCCTTGCGCCGTGCTTTTCCAGATCCCGTTCAGCATGGGCATTTGCAGGCCTTGGTGACGGCTTTGTTAAAACGGTCCTACTAGAGGGGGGAATAGGGATTGGGTCCACCTACCTTTTTAGAATAGGGATGACCATTTGGTCATCCCTATTCTAAAAAGGTAGGTGGACCCAATCCCTATTCTAGAAGAAGCCACCTCCGTCATCCCAAGGTCCCAAAGGGACCGTATGGGATCCCTGCGTTTTTATCGAGATCCCATACGGCTGCTACGCAGCCTTGGGATGACGGAATTCGGAGCTACTTACTCAAACCGTAAACACAATCCAGCCAACAAACGAACCCCATAGCCATTGCCCCCAACTTGGGGATAGCCGGTGGCCAGCGTGTTCCAGGCTACGCCTGCAATGTCGAGGTGAGCCCACGGAGTATCCTTCACAAACTCTCGCAAGAAGCTGCCACCTACAAGGGTACCCGCTTTGACTGCAGGGGATGCGATGTTTTTAAGATCTGCCACTTTGGATTGGATGGTTTTCTCCATCTCGGGCCAGAGAGGCATCTGCCAGAGAGGCTCCCCCTCTTCGCGAGAGATACGCAGGACCCATTCTGCATGGGAGTCGCTGTTGCTGATCAAGGCTGCGCCCATGGTGCCCAAGGCGTAGAGCACAGCTCCCGTGAGGGTGGCGATGTCTGCGATAAAAGTAGGCTGGTAGGTATCTACTGCGTACGCAAGCAGATCTGCGAGCACAAGGCGCCCTTCGGCGTCGGTGTTGAGAATCTCGATGCTCTTGCCATTCCGTGCGTGTACGATATCCCCAGGCCGTGTGGCATGGTGACCCGGCATGTTCTCTACCGCGCCGATGAGGCACACCACCCGCGTAGGAGGCGGAAATTGCCCCAGAAGGAGAGCGGTGCCGAGAACTGCAGCGCCACCGGAAAGATCGTACTTCATCTCATCCATTTGCAAGCCAGGTTTCAAGCTGATGCCGCCAGAGTCGAAGGTGACGCCTTTGCCCACCAGGGCCACGGTACGGCTCTCGTCTTGTCCTGGGATTTCGATGACGATAAGCTTGGGTTCATTGTGAGAGCCTTTGCCCACACTGTGAAATGCTTCCATGCCCATGGCGAGGATTTCTTCACGCCCACGAATGTGGCAGGTGAAACCGCAGTCTTTGCTCAGGTCCTCTGCGATGGAGGCCAGCCGCTCCGGTGTCATATAATTGGGTGGTGTTTCCTGAATCATCCGCGTCAGGTATAAGGCCTTGGCAAGAACCCGCTGGTAGCGAATTTTTTCCGCATCACAGGGAGTGGTCTCACACAGGTAGAGATCTTGAATCTTGATCTTGGGGTTGCTCTTTTCTTTGATGCTCACGCGAAACAGTCCCTGCAGCATACCCTCGAGAATGCCCAAGGTGGTACCTTCTGCACCGTGAATGGCGATGATGGGGACATTGCGGTCCTGTAGGTACGCGGCAATATCGAGTCCCAGTTGGCGCAAGAGTTGAGGCTGTGGGCAGGCGGAAAGGGAGGATACGGGAACCAAGGTATAGGTAGTGCCTTCCAGTTGCAGATCAGCAAGGGTATTGCCGTTCCATCCCATGCGTTGGGCTGTCTGCTGAAGTAGCTCTTTTTTTTGAGAGGGTAAGGTATTGCTGAGTAGGGTACAGGTTTTTTCCTCTTGATTTTTGCGAAATGGAACAAAATGATGGGTGGCTGCAGGGCACGTGCTTGATTGTATCCGAACGGTATCGATCCAGGAAAAAGCTTCCGGTAGAAACTCTCTCCAACTCTTTCGCAAAAACGCTTCTTTCATTTTGGTCCTTTCTGTGTAGATTCTCCTGTTGTAGCCCTGGTTTCTGGCTGTGTCAATCTGGGGGAGGCGCTGCTTGCCCTTAATTTAGTTCATTCCATATAAAGGAAAAAACGATGAGCCGTATTCAACACGTACTCGCAAGGGAAATCTTGGACTCTCGTGGTACCCCCACTGTCGAAGTAGAAATTCTCACAGACACCGGTTGTGCGGCTACATTTGCTGTGCCCTCCGGTGCCTCCACGGGAGAGGGAGAGGCCTGTGAACTGCGGGATCAGGATGCCAAACGCTTCTTCGGAAAAGGGGTGTTGCAAGCGGTGCGCAACGTCCAGGAACGTATCGCTCCCAAGGTGATCGGCATGGATGTATTGGACCAGCGCACCTTGGACCGCGTGTTGATCGAGCTCGATGGCACCGCGAACAAATCCAACTTGGGGGCCAATGCCATATTAGGGGTTTCCATGGCGGCGGCGAAGGCAGGAGCTCAAGTTTGTCGCTTGCCCCTCTATCGCTATCTTGGAGGCGTGCGCAGCAGCCGGTTGCCCATGCCCTTTGTAAATGTCATCAATGGCGGAGCTCATGCTAACAACAGTCTGGATTTCCAAGAGTTTATGATTGCCCCTATAGGCCTTCCCTCCTTTCGGGAGGGATTGCGTGCGTGCGTGGAGGTATTCCATACTTTGAAGAAAATTTTAGGCAAGCAAGGCCTTAGCACCGCCGTAGGTGATGAGGGGGGATTTGCGCCTGAGCTGGCTTCAAATGAAGCGGCTCTGTCTCTCCTCGTGCAAGCGATTGAACAGGCTGGCTATAAAGCGGGTTCCGACATCGGGTTGGCTTTGGATGTGGCAGCAAGTTCCTTTTATAAAGCAGGTAAGTATCACTTGGAGGGGGAGGGGCTGGTCTTGTCTACCGGGGATATGATCGATAAACTAAGTAAGTTGAAGGAAAAATTCCCAATCATCTCCATCGAAGACGGATTGGCGGAGGGGGATTGGAAGGGATTTTCCGACCTAACGGCTAAGTTGGGGGGGCAGGTACAGATCGTGGGGGATGACCTTTTCGTGACAAACCGTACCTATTTACAAAAAGGCATTGCAACTCGGGCGGCAACCTGTATTTTGATCAAGCTCAACCAAATCGGCACTTTGACAGAAACCCTAGATTGTATCGAACTCGCTCAACAGTCGGGTTTTGGCGTGATGGTCTCTCATCGTTCGGGAGAGACGGAAGATACTGCCATTGCAGACTTGGCAGTGGCGTGCGGTGCAGGACAAATCAAAACAGGTTCCACGTCGCGCACCGATCGGGTGTGCAAATACAACCAACTTCTACGTATCGAGGAAGAGCTGGGGGCGTCAGCGCAGTTTTACTCGGTAGGCACTAAATAAAAAGGATATGGCATGATCGGTGTACTTACGCTCTTCGCACTTTTCGCAAGTTTGTTCAGTCTTTCCAAGGTAGGACTGCAGTATAGCGAGCCCTTCTTTCTCATTGGGTCTCGCATGTTTTTAGCCGGCCTTGTGCTTCTTCTGTACCAGGGAGTGAGAAACCCAAGTGCGATACGCAATGGGTGGCGCCAATTGCCTGGTTTGATGGTGTTCGGTTTCTTTGCCATCTATGCCACCAACATTGCGGAGATCTGGGGCATTTCGAAGATGGTCTCTGCTAGGGCTTGTTTCCTCTATAGTCTGTCCCCGTTCGTTGCAGCAGTGGTAGCGTACTTCGTGTTGTCCGAAGTTCTTACCTGGAAGAAATGGCTGGGGCTGTGTCTTGGCTTTTGCGGGGTTATGCCCATCGTACTGGAGCATTCGACTTGCTCTATGGATGGGAGCTTGGGAGGCCTCATTTCCCTGGGCGACCTTGCAATCTTCTTTGCAGTCTTTAGTAGTTCCTTAGGATGGATCTTGCTTAAGAAATGTGTGACCACCGGTGGGCTCACCCCTTTGACTGCGAATGGGTTTGGGATGACCTTCGGTGGGGCTTTGGCCTTGTTGCACTCCTATCTTTCAGGAGAGAGCTGGCATCCTTTTCCAGTCACGGATGGGTGGCGCTTTCTGCAAAATGTGGCGTTGATTGCATTTATTTCCAACGGGATTTGCTACAACCTCTACGGATTTTTACTGAAGCGCTATTCAGCTTCTTTCATCGCATTTGCTGGCTTGGTAACGCCTCTCTTTGCTGGATTTTTTGGGTGGTTTTTCTTGGATGAACAAATCCCTTGGATCTTTGCAGTCTCCGTCGTGCTCTTCGGACTGGGGCTTTGGGTCTATTACGCAGAGGAGAAGAAGACGAGTGCCTTGTCTAACTAGAGAGAAATAAATAAGGGGACCCTCACCAAAGGTGGGGGGCTTATTTATTATAAGGGGACCCTCACCTTTGGTGAGGGTCCCCTTATTTTTATTGTATAATATACAGAGATGGTAGGTGCTCTCAACTGGAGGGATTGGCTCATGATGCGATTTTATCGACGTGTTTTCTTTGGAGGCTTGTTCCTTGGAGCCAGCTACTTTTTGCAAGCTATGACGGTTTTTGAGAATCTGTACATCGAAACTTTAGATGTTGATCGAGAGCAAAAATTTTGGACAGCGGTGTTTGAAAACGACTCAGATGCAGTGGATGCTCTCACAAAAGAGGTTGAAAATAAAGTGCCCCCTGCCCTTACGGATGCGATGCTCCTGAGCTATCAAAAGGGACTTATCTATTCGCTTACTTTTAATTATGCTCACGCTGAACATATGGGCAAATCAATTGCGCTTTTTTTGAACGAATCCGCACAGGGGACTGGCTGGAAACAAACGGGATTATTTCCTAAGTCTAACTCTCATTCTCATTCGTCGACTCCCTTTACATGGCAAACCGGCACAGAACTAAGCGAAAAATTGGACGAAAGAATAATAAAATTCAGTGAGTATGGCACTGGCGAAGAGTGGAATGTTTGGAAAATGATGGCCCCATCTGTTGATAAGGAAAACCCCCTTTATTTTCGATCAAGTTTTAAGACCAAAACCCTTTCCGCTGCTCAACTTTCTTCGCTCAACCCTAAAGCTCAAACATTGTTGATCGCAACGGATAATGCTATTCGATATTTGAAACGAGTGGAAGTAGAGAAAAAAACTAGAGCATATTTTAATGAAAATAAATCGTTAGTGATAGATGAGGAGTTTTTGTCCCGTGTTTTAAAGGAGATATTTTTTGCAGGTTCTACGTTTGGAAATCTTTCAGCTAGGCTTCAAGAACAGGAGTGGGAAGGAGCTGTTAACGTAAGGAGAGGGATGCTTCCATCTGATCCTCAACATCCAGTTGAAGACTATACGCATAAATTATCTCCTAGTGTTCCTTACCCGGTAACTGTTTTGGGGGTTCAGCGTGAACTTCAGTATTCTGTATGCGAACCAACAGGGCCGTCTTCATCTCATGCAGCTGTTGTTATTGGAGTGTATTCTGGCTACAGTACTAGCTTTTTGCCAGAGGAGGTTCAGAAGGCAACATGTTTACCTAGTGCTAATATCGTTTCTATTGACCTTCGGCTGTGGGATAAAGAATCAACTATTGAACAGAATCACCAATTGGATGATCGAAAAAGTGCAAGAGATACACATTTTTCATATTTATACGCAACTTCTCTTTTTGTGGATCATATGAAGGAACTCTATCCGAATGCAAAAATTATCTTATATGGACAGAGTTTTGGTGGTTTTTTTATTTCTTCTTATTTGTTGCATCAATCGATGGATCCAACGACTGTGGATGCTTCTTTTTATAACCCTGAAATGAGGGAGGCATTTATAGAGGTTTTTAAAAATGAAAAATTATCCCCTGTTTCAGGGATTATTTCTCAATCCGGTAGTATCCATTATGTTCAAAAAATAACAGAAAAATTAGAGGAGAGTATTTTTGTAGCACCGGTTGCTTTTATATTTAATTTTGATGATGATCGTGTAACGATGGCGAAAGTAAAGCCAGCTATTCAAAAGTTGAATATGGCTAATGCCATCAACAACGTTCAGAATCAGATCGAATTTTATTTTAATCGTATGGCGGCTGAGGGTGGCCTGTCGGACGTAGAAAAAGAGGACAAACTGGGGGATTCGACGACACGTGGACATTTTAGGCGATCAGATGATTTTGCTACCATAGTTCGCTTTGTGACACGTGTTATAGATAAGAGGGGGCTTACACCTCTTGATAAAAAATTACAGAGAAGACGGGAAACCCTATATGTAAATTCAACAGGAATTTATGAAAAAATTGGTATAACAAAGAAATCCATTCAGAGATTTTTAAGTAATCAAATTTCTATTCAATATAATAAAAAAACAAAACTTAATGAAGATGATAGGAAAAAAGAAATGTATAAAGATGCCTTAGAGGGTGTCGATTTTCCATTTTTTCTTACTGCTGTTGATCTCTATTTGGAAGGAAATGTTCACCTTTTTCAAAACAATAAATCATTTGTGTCTTCGTTTTGTTCTGTTTTAGGAGGGGTGCAGAAAATAGCTTCAAAAGAGGAGATGGAAACGGTAGAAAAGGAATTGTTACATACAGATAGTGAAGAAGATAGTTTTTATATTCGATCGATCTTGTGGGGAAAGCTACAAGCCTATATAGGGAATGATTTGCGGAATAAATGCAAATTGAAAGATGCTTCTGCTTCTGCTTCTGCTTCTGCTTCTGCTTCTGCTTCTGCTTCTGCTTCTGCTTCTGCTTCTGCTTCTGCTTCTGCTTCTGCTGTGACTCTTCCTGGTCTTTTTGAGCAATTAGTTGAACAGTTCTTTGATTTGATTCATACAGATAGGGTCATTACAAGCTATCAACGTGAAATTGATGTTTTTAAAAGGGAGTATTCTTACAGAAGGCATTTAGAAAATAATTTTGAAATTTCATATCGATTTTTTATAAATTTAACATCAACAAAAGAGCTGTGGAGTACTGCAATTCAAGGAGTGAAAAGGAGCGTGCATACGATTCATGTTTTCACACCCCCTTCTTCTGTCCTAAATCCATCTGCTGCATCTGGTGCTGTATCCGGTGCTGCATCCGGTGCTGCATCCGGTGCTGCATCCGGTGCTGCATCCGGTGCTGCATCCGGTGCTGCATCCGCTGCTGCAGCGCCGGAGGCTACCCCCTCCGTTGCTCCAAGAGTAGAACAGGTAGCCGTTACAAAGGCTCCTCCTTCTGTTGTAAGGCCGAAGCCCCCAGTTCCTTTACCTAAAGGAGTAAGATGGGCAGGTTTCAAAAACCAAGGGACAGCCTCTTCGCTTGAGGATCCACAATGGTATTTTGGTTTTGATAAAAACGTTGCTAAACAGAAAAAAATTCGTGACAGATTATTGTTCTTGTGTGATGAGGATAAAGAAACGGTGGTTGGGTTTACAGTTATAGGTCAGTCGGGTAAGTCTCATTTTTTTCAGAACCCTGAAGCATTTGCCGAATTTATTAGGCATGACGTGTTGCAAACTGGTGTGAATAGTACGGAGCGTCAGCGGGAAATTCCGGATGGGCTTATGCATATATATCAGGTTGCTTGTAAACCAAAATAAAGGCAACTACGTGGGTAGTTGCCTTAAAGAGAGTGGGGGCGAATGATTGGGGTATTGATTGTAGTAAAGAATCGATTTTTTCGATTCTTTCTCTTTGGCTTCTTGTTTCTTGGAAATAGCTACTCTTTGCAAGCAGCTCTGACGGAGTTTCAGAAGCTCTACCTCGAGACTTTCGATGGTGTCCCAGAAGCGGAGTTTCGTCAAAAATTTTGGACAGCTGTGTTTGAAAATGACTCAGTCGCAGTGGATGCTCTCATAACAGAGATTGAGATAAGTAGATCCAAAGCCCCCTCTCAGCATAAGGATGCGGCACGCAGAAGTTATCAAAAGGGATTGATCTATGCGAGTACTTTTTATCCTTCTGGCTCTTTAGTCACATCAATTATGGATCTCTTGAAACGAGGCGACGGGGCTCGCTGGAAAAAAATGGGACTATTTACCCCTCTAAATCCTTGGAAAGTTGAAGCGCAACCCGATAATGTCACAAAAAAAATATCAAAATTCATGAAATTATATGATGATAATATGGCAGAGTGGCCTTTTTGGATTCTGATGAACGTACCTCCTGATGTTGATGTCCTTCATTTTTCCTTAGGTGTTAAGATAAAAAGCGATTTTTCTCTTATTCAACAATATGCGGTGAGCTCAAAATCTCAAGTACTTCTTGTCGCAACGAATTTAGCATGTAAATATTTCAAACGAGTTGAGGTCGAATCAAAGATTCGTGAATTTTTTCGAAACAATAGCGAATTACAGATGGATGAAGAGTTTCTTAGTCGTGTTTTAAGTCAGATCTATCTTCCGGGTTCTTTATTTGAAAAATTTTCAGATCGGCTTCAAAAACAGGAGTGGGAGGGAGCTGCCTCTGATATTGTCAGGCTGCAATTGCCTGCTGATAAGAATCAACTATCGGTTGATCCGAGTGCATATGAATATTTTTCTGGTCGTTATCAAGTAACTGTTTTTACAGATTCTCATGACCTTACTTATTCTGTGTGTGAACCGGGTGGGGGGAGCTATCAAGCAGTTGTCATTGATGTATACAGTGGATATAGTGCTGACTTTCGTCCGAATAGTTTACCAGCAGCAAAATGTTTACCCAATAGTAACATTGTTTCTATTTCCCTTCAGTTGTGGGATAAAGAATCAACTATTTTACAGAGTGAGCAACTGGACAATCCAAAAAATGCAAGAGATACACATTTCTCCTACTTATATGCGACTTCTCTTTTCGTAAATCACATGAAGAAATTTTATCCGAATGCAAAAATTCTCTTATCTGGAGGGAGTTTTGGTGGTTTTTTTGTTTCTTCTTATCTGTTGTTTCAATCTATGGATCCAGATATTGTGGATGCCTCTTTTTATCATCCTGAAATGAAGTCGGCTTTTAAAAGTGTTTTTAAAGATGAGAAAATAACGCCAGTTGCAGGGATTATTTCTCAATCCGGTTCTATCTATCGTTTGCAAAAAATAACAGGAAAATTAGAGGAGAGTATTTTTGTGGCGCCGGCGGCTTTTATATTTAATTTTGATGATGATCGTGTAACGATGGAGAGAGTAAAGCCATTCATTGAAAAATTGAATATGACAAATGCTGCTAATGAATTTTGGAATCAGATCGAATTTTATTTTAATCGTGTTGCGGCTGCAGGTGGATTTTCGGATATCGGAGAAACAGATAAGCTCGCGACAACAACGACTCGTGGGCATTTTCATTTATCAAAAAATGATGATACCATGGTGAGATTTGTGAATCGTCTTATAGATAAAAGAGGCCTTACACCTCTTGATAAGAAATTACAGACAAGACGAAAAAACCTATATGTAAGTCAATTAGACGAAGTTTATAAAAAAATTGGAATAACAAAGAAAAACATTCAAAGATTTTTAAGTAATCAAATTTCTATTCAATATGAATATGAAACAGAAGCGTTAACTAAATCTAACAGTAAAAGCAAAAAAGAAATTAATGAAAGAGCCTTAGAGCACATTGACCTTCCGTATTTTCTTACTGCGATCGATCTTTATCTAGAAGGAAATGCTCCTCTTTTTGTGCACAATCAATTGTTCGCACCTATGTTTTGTTCTGTCTTGGGAGACTTGCAACAAAAAAAATTAAAAGAGGAGCGGCAAACAGTAGTCGATCAATTGTTACATTCAGATAGTAAAGGCGAAAATTTTTATATCCGATCTCTCTTGTTGGATAAGCTGGAAGCCTATGAAAAAAGTGCACCTGCAAAATGTAAATTGCAAAAAGGAAAAGAACCAGCGGAGTCTTTTTCAGTTCTTTTCGGCCTATTGGTTGAGCAGTTGTTTGATTTGATTCAATCAGATAAATCTATTGCAAACTATAAAGACGAAATTGATAAGTTTCAGCATGAGCCTTCGTACAGAGGAAATTTAGAAAACAATTTTGAAATTTCCTATCGATTTTTTATAAAGTTAACATCGACAAAAGAGCTGTGGAGTACAGCAATTCAAGGTGTGAAAGAGAGAGTGCATACGATTCATGCTCTCTCCCCCTCTCCTTCTGTTCCAAAGCCATCTCTTGCTTCTGCTTCTGCTTCAAAAGTAGAGCAGGTGGCTGTAGTAAATGCTCCTCCTGATCTTTTAAAGCCGAAGCCCCCCGCTCCGTTACCTGAAGGAGTAAAATGGGTTTCCTTAAATAAAGGGGCAACCTCTTCGCTAGGGGATGGGGTCTTGTACGTAAATTTTAGGGAAGACAATTTTAAAATTAAAACAATTAGTAAGAATTTATTGGAGGTTTGTGAGGATGAAGAAGAGATGGCTGGGTTTATAGTTTTAGATATTTTTAATAAATCGCATTATTTTCAGAATCTTAACTCATTTGCTGAATTTATTCAAGCTCGTCCTTTCGGTGAGTATCAGCGCGAAATTCCAGATAGTCTCATGTTTGCATCTCAGGTTGGTTGTAAACCAAAAGCAAAATAACCGCCTTACTGCGAGCCAAATTTTAAAAGCATTGTCCCATGGTATAATCGCGAGATCAATACCCTCATTTGGGAGGGTGAGCCTGTGGTATAATTCATACTTGGGTTTTTGGTTTCTTTTTATATTGGCAGTTGCTCCAGTGGGGGCGGCGATGCCTCTTCTACGCCTAGTGTGGCTGAAGCACATGTTGCTGCTGAGGATGCAGGTGCTGCTTTATCCATTCCCACAAATTCTCAGGCAAAAACTGGTACTCATTCAGATACTCCCATTACGGATGGGGGTTCTTCTATCACGAATTCCAACACGGATACGCAGCCTCCTCCTCCGGCTGTCGTCGTGCCTTCAGTCACGGTCTCCGCTCCAGCTCTTACCTACACACACGACATTGTGCCTATTATCAATGCAAACTGTAAGGCATGTCACAATACGGGTAGCCGGGATCTTTCTTCCTATAGCGCTATCATGAAATTTGTTAGCGCAAACAATTCTGCAGCCAGCCTCTTATACCAACGAGTCAAACAACCTGGTGGTGGTAACCTGCCGCAGGGTAGCCACCCTCTTTCATCAATCAATCAAACTACCATCAAAAAATGGATTGACACCGGTGCTCGCCAGTAGAGACATCTTGATCTGGGGCCACCGTACCAGGGCGTGTAGTTGGACATGTGTGCTCGGAATGCTAGAATAAAGAAACCGTCCTTTACGTAGGAGAGCATATGTGGAACCTGATCCTTGGATTATTGGTTTCGTTTTATATCGGAAGTTGTTCCAATGATAGCGGATCTTCCTCTGCCGCTGCCGTTGCAACTACAACCTCTGTCACCGACACGACTACGACGACCTCTGTCACCGAAACCACCACGACCACAACCACAACCCTTACCTATGCTCACGACATTGCGCCCATTCTAAGCTCGCATTGCATGACGTGTCATAATGGCCCAGATTCTTCTAGTCACATCGATCTTTCCACCTACAGTTCGATGATGATATTTGTCACAGCAAATGATTCTGCAAACAGTGTCCTCTATCAGCAGGTAAATACGAATGCCATGCCCCTGGGCGGCCCCGCTCTCTCCGCTGCAAATAAAACTAAGATTCAAAATTGGATCGATGCAGGTGCTGACGAGTAGGAAATAGAAACTGTACGTTACTGAGGAGAGAGCGTATGTGGAAATGGAGGCTTGGGTTGTTGATTCCTGTTTTCATCGGTGGGTGCTCAAAAGGAGGATCCAGTTCTTCTGATGCACCTACACCTACAACGGGGAGCCCGGCTCTAGGTGTGCTTTCTACGGTCCCGATTCCAACCTATACGACAGACATTGTTCCAATCTTACAGGCCAATTGCACGGGGTGTCATGCGCTCAAGATGGCGGGTATTGCTGTGGCACGACCAAGAGGTTGGGATTATTCGCCTAGCCCTGATCTTTCTTCTTACAAGGCTTTGATGGTGTTTGTTAGCCCTGGCGACGCTGCAAGCAGTTCCCTTTATAAGCAGGTGCAGAGCGGTCTTATGCCACGGGGGGGTGGCCCGCCTCTGTCTGTGGCGGATCAAACCACGATCAAAAACTGGATCAATGCGGGTGCTGAAGAATAGGTGTTAAGCTTGGGAAGCCGTACTTTACCTTTATGTAGGAGAGGGTGTATGTGGAAACTGATGCTTGGATTGTTGATTGCTTTGTTCATCGGAGGCTGTTCAAAAGGAGGATCCAGTTCTTCTGATGCGCCTACACCTACAACTGAAAATCCGGCTCTAGGCGCGCTTCCTCCTGCAGTCGATTCAGGCGTGCTTTCTACTGTCTCGATCCCAAGCTATGCAACAGACATCACCCCCATTCTAAATGCAAAATGTGCGAGCTGCCATAGGGGGGTATCCTCTTCAAGTAAACGCGATCTTTCTTCCTATAGCGCTGTAATGAAGTTTGTCACAGCAGGCAATTCTGCAAGCAGCGTCCTCTATCAGAGGGTGGAGAGCGGTGCCATGCCGCCCCAGGGCAGCCCTGCGTTGTCTCTAGTGGAGAACGCCACGATTAAAAACTGGATTGATTCTGGTGCTCACCAGTAGGTGAGCTACTTCATCATCCCTCGATGGCGGCTTCGTAGGGCAGTGGCTATGCTGCCTTGGTAGGACGATGATGCCAAATCCATCAGTTCAAAAACTTTTTCTCCGCTCATTCCGGAATCGCCAAATAATCCCGCTTGAATCAAATTAAACTGTTTCTACCGATCTAACATACGGTCTTTTTTTGCTTGCATATAGTTGTCTAGACAACTATATTGTGCCCGATGTGATGTGCAAAAGGGAGGCGGTATGGTGTATGAATTTAAAAAATCAGTGGGGTTTTCGCTCAATCGGTTGGGTGTGCTGGTACGTCGACGGTTGCTGCAAGCGTTGAGGCCGTGGGAGTTGACTCCCGAACAATGGCAAGTGCTATCCGTCAGTGTTGCAAATCGAACCGGTGTGAGCGCAAAGGAAATCTGTGAAATTACTGGGTTGGATCGGCACTCGGTATCCAAATTGCTTGAAAAGTTGGAGTCTCGCGAGTGGTTGCGTAGGGAGCCTCATGAAGAAGACGGGAGATCCATGGTTATTTTTCCGGCTCAAAAACTGATAACTGCATATCCCAGCATGAAACAAAGCCTCAAAAGTGAATTTGCGCCTGTCTGGCTCTCGTTGGGAGAGGATGAGGCGGAGTTACGTCGACTCTGCTCAAAATTACTTGAAATCATGGAATAGGGAAAAAGATGAGTAGCAAAAGATTCAAAAAAATACTGTGTTTGGTGGGTTGTGTAGCAAGCCTCCAAGTTGCGTGGGCAGAGGTGATTTTGATCAACCAATTTAAAATAACTCCAGAAAAGGAGTTGGCTTTTGTTGCCGCCTGGCACAAGGGAAATGACGTGCTTTCAAAGTGCGAGGGGTATGTATCCACCAAATTGCATAAGTCCATACAAACACCCGGCACCTGGATCAACTATGCAGTTTGGTCCTCCAGAGAGGCGTTTCAACGTGCAGTTTCTAGCTTGGAGTTTAAAAAGAGTGTGTTGGAAATTCGTGCTCAGGGGGCAACCGGCAGTCCGGAGCTTTTTGAGGTGCACTTTAGTAGTGCGAAGCCTTAGAGATGTGGGGGACACACCCGACGAGAACCTGGGAAGGGGACACCCGATGCGAGTGTCCCCGCAGGACTACTTAAAAATCGGGGTGCGCAAGGAGGGCTTCGATACTAGAAACGGCCCCCTTCTTTGTATTACAAGGTTTGCAAGCGATGACCACATTACCCTTGATGCTTTTTCCACCTTGGGCGATGGGAATTTTGTGATCCATGGTGACATCTTCTGGCTGCAATAGGGCGTTGCAATAGTGGCAATGGGCCGCACTGTGGACTTTGGATTTCCACCAGCTTGATTTACGCAGCAGTCTCCCTGCTTCTCGTTCTTTATTAATGTCGGCTTCGTTCGGGATCATAGACTCTCTTTCTGTGAGGGCCCAGGATGCCATAAGGGGCCCAGGCGAAGCAAGGAAGAGCTCGTAACCCTCAAGAACCAAATCAGAATATAGCTACTGAACAGGGGCTGTTTGCGGAGGGTGCAATAAATGGGTGTTTACATAGCCGGAAAGGAAGGCCAAACGCTTGCTATGGGGAAAGAGGGCGAGGCCGGTCTGTAAGATCGTCTTACAACTCTCAGGCCGTTGGTATTCAAAGGCCAGTTGGAGGCACGCTCGTTCGTAAAAGGTCTCTTCGTGGATCTTGTGAGCGAGGACCCGTTGCGTAGCCGCTTCCACAGTAGCCAGAGGGAGCTTGCTTGCCCCAGGAGCCGGAGTCACCGCATCGACCCACCAGAGCATCCACCCAAGGCTGTGGAGGGCTGGAGAGGCAGCTGCAAGGGCTCCCAGTAAAACGAGAGCTCCTAGAGGGTATGCTAGCTTCTTACGCGAGGAGAGACGCATATGGGACTCTTACTGCAGTTGAAACGAGAGGCGCATGAGGTACATGGGGATGCTTTTTTGTAGAAACACGATAACCAGCATCGCCAGCATGGGAGCAAAATCAAAAGGCCCCTGGATCCGATCCGTAAATCGACGGAAGGGCTTACAGATGAGCTCGGACAAGTTCCGTACCATGCGTACATACTGATTGTAAGGGTCTACCCCAAACCAGGACACGGCAATCGATACAATCAAAACCAGGGTCATCAGGTTAAACAACACATCTGTTACGTGAGCCAATCCATACAACACACTCGAAATCATCAAATACCCCATCTTCTCACAGTTTCTTTCCTCTCATCATACTGATTTTTTATATCCCCGTCACGAGGGCTTTTCTTACATATTATTTCCCTTCACGATGCCCTAGCAGGGCCGTGCCCACCCGAACCAATGTAGACCCAGCTTCAATGGCAGCCTCTAAGTCCTGAGACATCCCAAGGGAGAGTCTCCCTTTTCCGATCTTGCCTGCGAGAGTTGCCAGTTGCGCATAGAGATCTTGACGCACAGTAGGATCCAACTGCTCCGGGGGGATGGCAAAAATTCCCTGTACCTCCAACTGGGGATAGACTTGTAGCTCGCGAGCAAAGGCCTCGACTTCAGCAAGGGGTATCCCTGTTTTGTGGGCTTCCAGCCCGCAATTTGCTGAAATATACACGCGGAAAGGTCCCTTTGCTCCCTTCGATAGGTAGGTCGCGTGGGAGAGGCTCTCCAACGCCTGCACCTCGTTACATACCATAACCAAGTTTTTAATCTTATTCGACTGCACACGCCCCAAGAAGACCCAGTGGATGTCGCGCAATTCTGCTAGCTCCCTGGCTTTCTGCTCCATTTCTTGCACATAGTTTTCTCCAAATCGGCGAAACCCAAGCTTGTAGAGCTCGCGAATTTTTTCTGCCCCATGTCCCTTGGTCACCGGTAGGAGTTCCACGGTAGAGGGATCGCGGCCTACGCGCGTGCAGGCGGTGGCTATGCGGGTATGAAGGGTTTGCAGGTTTGCTTGTAGTGTGTCCGTTCCCATGTATTTTCCCTCGCAATATTGGATGATTATATATAAAGTCCCATTTTCGTCGATTCAGATTTCGGCGCTCTGGGTGTATGGATGAAAACGCCTTGAAATGCCAGTCCTGTTTAGGTAAACATCGCGAGCCGCAAGAGGCTACCCACCTGCCTACTAAGTATGGCAATATAGGCGCTATGGGTTGACATAACATGTAATGCCTCGCGGTGTGGGGTATTCAATTTTTTTGTGAAGCAGGAGTGAAAATGCGTATGCGTATGGGAAAGCTAAAACAGATTTTTCCGTTTCTTCCGTTGGTGGTGCTTGGAGTTGTAGGGTGTACCCCTGCTTTTGAGGGTGAATATTCTGATCCCAATACCGTAGAAATCATCGATGACCGTTGGAACGATGCGGATGCTCGTAAGACCTCCGAAATTTTGATCCGTTCTATGTTGGAGAAGCCGTGGCTCAATGAGTCCAAAAGTAAAAATGGGGGGCAAAAACCGGTAGTGATCGTAGCAGATATTGCCAACCGCACCGATGAGCATATCGAGACAAAGGCAATTGGAGAGGGGATCCGCGACGAGTTGATCAACTCCGGTAAGATCCGTTTTGTTGACGGGGACCGCAGAAAGCAAATTTTGGAAGAAATGCGCTACCAAAATGAAAGCGGTATGGTTTCTGCCAAAAGTGCAAAGAAAAAAGGCAACCAAACCGGTGCTGATTTCATGTTGAGCGGAACCTTGACTAGCATTGTAAACGAGGAAAAGGGCCGCAAGAACGTTGTGTACCAAACCATCTTGCAGTTGACAGATTTGGAAACCACAGAGATGGTTTGGAGCCAGAAGTACCAGATCAAGAAGAAATTTAAACGTTCAGGAGCTGGCTGGTGAAATCCTTCATACGGATCCTTGCGGGCAGCTTGGTAGTTGGTTTTTTCCTAGGTGGATGTGCCACCTATACGGATGAATCCGCACAGATGCGTACAGCTTTCCGGGCCCGGCATTATCCGGAGGCCTTGGAACAGTTGAAAAAAACGGGGCTTGCCACCCAGGACCGCAGCCGACTTCTCTACTTGATGGAGACGGCTATGATTTTGGACCGGCAAGGCAACCGCAAGGAAGCTCGGAAGGTTCTGCTGCAAGCGGATAAGTTGGTGGATGTTCTTTATACCACCAGTATCAGCAAAACGGCAGCTACCCTCATTGTGAATGAATCCATGTCGGATTATTCCGGTGAAGATTATGAGGTCGTGTCCCTTCATACTATGCTGGCCTTGTCTTTTTTGGAGGACAAGCAGTATGAAGAGGCTCGTGTAGAAGCGAAAAAGATCAACAATCGCCTCCATGTCATTGCCAAGGATCGCGGTAGCAACAATGCCTACACAGAGGATGCCTTTGCTAGGTATCTATCGGGGTTGGTATTTGAGGCCTTGGGGGAGACCGATGATGCGTTCATCGACTACCGCAGAGCGTTGGAGTTGTTCGAGACCCCTGGGTACAAGGAATTCTACTACGGAGCCCCTCCTCGTGCCTTGGTAGAGTCGGTGGCTTCCTTGGCAGTCAGCAAGGGCCGGCCCGAGGTGCTGAAAGGGCTGGAAAAACGCTACCCACAATGGGTAACTGCTGCAAAAAACACCGCTCCCTCTGGGGAGATGGGTGAAGTTGCGGTGATCCACGAAACTGGGTTTATCGCTGTAAAGACCACTAAAGAGTTTGCGATTCCTCTAGCGGGCCAAATTATCCGATTTTCAGTTCCTTATATCGAGAAACGATCTGCATATCCAAGCTCGATGACGGGGGTGGAGTTTCAAGGGCATTTTACGCAGGCGGATAACGTAGCGGATATGACCTCCCTGGCTCACTATTCCTTGGAGGACAAACGGATGCGGCTGATCGCAAAAAATGGAGCGCGGTTGCTGGCAAAAGCGATTGCTACCAAACAAGCCTACGATCATTTAGGAATTTTGGGGGGTGTCGCTGCGAATGTGTACTCTGTGGTGACAGAAACCGCAGACACCCGAGGGTGGACGCTCTTGCCTGAGGCTTTTTCCGTGACACGCCTTCGGTTGCCTGTGGGTAAGCAGACCATCCAGATTAAAAATGACGGACGAATCAACCAAATCCTTACGGTGGATGTGAAACGGGGTCAGTTACAGATTTTACGGGACTGCGTTAGGTAGCTTTTCTTTTTTACTGGAGCGTATACCAGGTGGCTCTTCCTTTTCCATGACGGGCAATATTTTCTTTCGTAACCAAATCCGAAAGATGTTTTTTTAAAGTATTTCTATTTGCTTTCGTCATGGTTTCTAGTTCGCTAATTCCAAGTCTCCCATGATCATGAAGAAGTGCAAGAATTTTGCTTTCAATTTCTGGCAACTGAAAAGCCATGATCTTCTCTACCGAAACTTTTCGTTCTAAATGTATCTTTTGCTTCTGTAAGCTTCGCAAAAAAAACGTAATCCACGGTGTAAAGTCTGGCGAGTTTTCTTGTAATGTCCCTTGGGTTTTACGCAACGCGAGGTAATAAGCCTCTTTATTTTTTTCAATGATACTTTCTAAAGAGCTGTATGGAACATAAGAATAGCCGGATTTTAAAAGAAGAAGGGTTGTCAATATTCGAGATAATCGACCATTTCCATCTTGGAATGGGTGAATGGCTAAAAAAACAACGATAAATATTCCGATTAATAACAAAGGATGGGTGGTTTTTTCATCGAGATTTTCTTTGAACCAAAAAGTCAGCTCTTGCATTTTAAGAGGAGTTTCAAAAGGAGAAGAGGTTGCAAAGACAATTCCAAGGCTTTTTCCCTCTTCATCAAATGCTTCTACGTGGTTTGGAAATTTTTTGTACTCTCCTCTGTGACGCTCATCTTTATCTGAAAATTGCAGGAGCCAAGCATGTAGTTGTTTGCAAACATTTTCTGAGAATCCAACCGCTTCAAACCTTTGAAAAATTTCTTCGCATACATAGGAATAGCCTGCAACTTCTTGCTCATCTCTGGATACAAATGAATAGGTTTGTAGATTTGATAATAACTTTTCCACCTCGCGGTCAGTTAACTTTGACCCTTCGATTCGAGTGGAGGATCCAATGCTTTCGATGGTAGCTACTTTTCGTAAGGCTTGTAACCTTTCGGGTGCCAATCGCCCTAGCAGCTGCCATGATCCTTTGAATTCATCTAGTTCTGCAATGAGCGTCAGCATTTCGGAATTGATTGTTATTTTTGATATATCTAGCATTTCCCCTGCCTTTTACCCACATTAATATCCAAGTATACCTGATTATATCCAAGTATACCCATAAATACAAGATGAGATCGGGGACCTTTCCGTCATCCCAAGGTCCCGAAGGGGCCGTATGGGATCCCTGCGTTTTTATCGAGATCCCATACGGCTGCTACGCAGCCTTGGGATGACGAAGGGGGGATGTCATCCCTCGCTGTAGCAAAGGATCTCCTCACTTTGCTTTGTAAGGAGGCTTACTTGATAACAAGCTATTAGGAGGCAGAAGATAACCAAATACGCAACACTTGCAACGCCGAAGGCGTAATCCCACTAATCCGGGAGGCCTGTCCCAGGCTTTGTGGTGCATGGTGTCGCAGTTTATGGATCACCTCATTGCTCAGTCCTCGAATGAGCGAGTAATCAAGATTCGCTGGCAACATGACGTCGTCCAAGCCTTCAAGGGCACGGATGTTGTGCATCTCCCGTTTGAGATAGCCCTCATATTTGCTCTCAATCCAGAGTCGTCTTGCGAGTTCTCGAGGGTATTGAGGCAAGATGGCAGGCAGAGACTCCTCTGTGCAGTCAGGGCGTTTGAGCAAGGTAAGAAGCTTGGTCCCTGCATTGTCTTTGCCCTCATAGGCATCTGCCAAGATCCCCGCATCTCGATAGGAGGTATGCTGCACGTAGTGAAGCCCTTCCTCCAGATCCTTTTTGCGCGTGAGGTAGGCATTGTATTCATCGTTGGATACAAGCCCTACACTGCGTCCCAGGTCCGTGAGGCGCAGATCTGCATTGTCTTCTCGCAGCTGCAACCGGTACTCGGCTCGGGAGGTAAACATGCGATAGGGTTCCTGGGTTCCCTTGGTAATGAGGTCGTCGATCAGAACCCCAATGTAGGCTTGGGTACGTTTCAGTACCAGGGGCTCTCGCTGCTGATGAGACAGAGCCGCATTGATCCCTGCCATCAACCCTTGTGCCGCAGCTTCTTCGTACCCTGTGGTCCCATTAATCTGCCCAGCAAGAAACAATCCCCGTACCTTCTTGGTTTCCAAGGAGGCCTTTAGCTCCGTAGGATCCACAAAATCGTACTCAATGGCATAGCCAGGTCGGATGATTTCCGCTCGTTCGAGTCCAGGAATGGTTTGCAGGAACTTGGCTTGCACCGCTAATGGCAACGAAGTGGAGATCCCGTTGGGATATACCTCGCAGGTCTCATAGCCTTGGGGCTCCAGAAAAATCTGATGGGACGTTCGATCCCGAAAACGGACTACCTTGTCTTCAATAGACGGACAGTAGCGAGGTCCAATCCCTGTAATTTCACCACTATAGAGGGGAGATTCTCCCATATGAGCTGCAATTACATCGTGGGTCGCTTGGGTTGTATGTGTGATGTGACACGGGATCAGTGGTTGCGTAATACGCGAGTTGCTAAAGCTAAACGGGACAATGTCCGGATCCGAGTCCTGTCTGGTTAAGCTAGCCCAATCGATGGTTTTGGCATCCAATCGCGGTGTGGTACCGGTTTTAAGGCGGCCCATGCGCAGTCCTGCCACTAGCAAGCTGTGAGCCAGCCCGACAGAAGGGGCATCTCCGAATCGACCCCCTTTGGCCTTCGTAGCCCCAATGTGAATCAACCCGTTGAGGAACGTACCTGTGGTGATGATCACGTGCGAGGCAAACAGTTTGCCTAAAATTTGGCATTGCACCCCCTCCACGCGGAAGGTGGTTTCGGTTTCTGCTGCGAGTAACAGGCTTTCCACGCTGTCTTGACGCAGGGAGAGGTTGGGCTCGTTTTCCACGAGATGCTTCATATATCGACTGTAGAGGAACATATCGGCTTGGGCTCGAGAGGACCAAATCGCAGGGCCTTTTTTTCGATTCAGTACTCGAAATTGAATCCCGGTGGCATCGATAGCCTTTGCCATACAGCCACCGAGGGCGTCTACTTCTTTGACCAGATGTCCTTTGGCTGTGCCACCGATGGCAGGATTGCAGCTCATCGCACCGATTCGGTCCATAGATTGGGTAAGAAGCAGGGTTTTAACTCCGCTTCTTGCAGAAGCCATAGCAGCTTCAATCCCAGCATGGCCAGCGCCGATTACGATTACATCCCAATGTGTTTTCATCTTCTTTGTCTTCTTTATTACGTATAAATGCGGCATAGGGCGCAATGCTCCCAAGCTTTACGCTTTATACTGAAAAACCGGTCCTGGCGGAATCTATTTCTACAACCAGGTATATTTATTGATTTTCTGTTGAGTTCTCCCGTATATTCATTGCATACAGCGAAAGTAACCATACAACGACGCCTACCTAAGGAGGATCCCTAGTGAAAATTCTCTCGTCTATGGAAGAAATGGGACACGAGCAAGTGGTGCATTGCTATGATCCCGCTACCCAGTTGCGTGCCATTATTGCCATTCATAACACCACATTGGGCCCGTCTTTGGGGGGATGTCGGTTTTGGGATTATGCCTCTGAGGATGAAGCTATTTTTGATGTGCTTCGCTTGTCGAGGGGGATGACCTACAAGTCTGCGGTTGCAGGTTTGCCTTTGGGGGGTGGAAAGGCTGTGTTGTTGGGGGATGTGAAACGGTTAAAGACCCCTCAATTGCTTCAAGCGTTCGGTCGATTTGTGAATCGACTGGGCGGGGCTTATATCACGGCAGAAGATGTGAATATGTGTGTGGAGGATATGAGCGAGGTTGGAAAAGAAACTAGCTATGTCACCGGCAAGGCTCGGGATCAAGGCGGGTCTGGGGATCCTTCTCCTTATACAGCTTTGGGTATTTACCATGGCATTCGTGCAGCCGTGCAGCATCGCTTGGGCAAAAGCTCGCTTTCCGGTCTTCATGTTGCCATTCAGGGCTGTGGGGCTGTGGGGCGTAACCTTGCAGGCTTACTTCATGCTCAGGGCGTACAGCTGACAGTTTGCGACATCGTTGCTGCCAATGCGCAGAAGATGGCAGATCAATATGGGGCCCGTATTGTACCTGTGGAGAAAAGTCACGCTCTGGCTGTGGATGTACTTTCCCCTTGTGCACTGGGTGGCTCATTGTCCTCTCGTACCATTCCGGAGATTCAAGCTCCCATCGTAGCAGGGGGAGCCAACAACCAGCTGCTCGACGAAAAGACCGATGGGAAAGCGCTGCAGGAGAAGGGCATTTTGTGGGCCCCTGATTTTGTCATCAATGCAGGGGGGATTATTAATGTCTACCACGAGTTGGAAGGGTACAACGAAGAGAAGGTACGCAAAGCGGTAATGGGAATTGAACAGACCCTGACTGAACTCTTTTTGCAAGCAGAAAAGGAGCATTGCACAACATTGCAAGCGAGTATGCGTCGAGGAGATGCCATCCTACAACAAGCGCGAGCAAAGAAGGCGTAAGAAGCTGTGAGAGATCTTTTCTTATGAGGGTCTAAATAAAAATCCCCTATGATCTTGATATAATAGCCAAACCATAGGGGATTATACTGGGCATCTTCAGTCCAATGGGTATATCCAAATGGATTTTTACCAGTTTATTTTATTTTTTATCGTTAATGCGTGTGGGTGTAAACCATTACGACTGCGGGATTCTCTGTCAATACATGCGAAAGGGTATACCCTTGCGCGATTAACTCCTCACCCACCTTAAGAGCCTCCGAAAGCTTATCTGTTGATTCCTCAGACTCTTGTGAAACATGAATCTTATTCTGATGAAAGCGCTCTTTTCCACAAGCCGTCGTTATAGTTATCGTGCTACCACTGCGGAGAGCTTTTACGGCGCAAACAGCTGAATGTACCGGTGATTTCGAATGGTGTTCCTTCAGGTTTTTGTCGGTATAAAACATGATGACTGAGGGAGAGTCATCCAATACATGCGAAAGAGTATACCCTTGCGCGATTAACTCCTCACCCACCTTAAGAATCTCCATAAGCTTATCTGTTGATGCGATTAACGTCTTAGGGTCTTCTAAAACCTGAATTTCATTCTTCTGAAATGGCTTGTTTCCACAAGCTTTCTTTACAGTTATCGTGCTACCACTTTTGAAAGCTTCTACACTGCACACAAGCGAACGGGCTTGTAAGGTTGTGGCACTCAGTACAACAACAGAAAATTTTGCTAAAAAAACAACTGGCTTTTTCATACATTCCCTTCATGAGATTTAGATTTAGATTTAGATTATATCATGCCACGTTAAGAAGCTGTCTGAGGCTATCAGGGGACACGCCCCTTCGGTGGGTGCCCGTTCAAATTAATGGCTGCGAGGAGGGCTTCTTTGGAAATGCCTTCACACGCGACACATTTTCTGCGCGTGGTGTCCCCTTTCTCCACTCGAATCTGATTTTTTCGAATGCCTAGTATTTTTGCCAAAAAGGCGATCAAAGCTTCATTTGCCGCCCCATCTACGGGGGGAGCTTGTACTTTGATTTTGAGGCAGTTGCTGTATTCTCCCACGATCTCTGTTTTTTTAGCCCCGGGTTGCACCCAGAGGTGTAACAGGAGCACAGAGCTTTGGCTGGTAATCCAAGTGGCATCAGCTTGGTTTGTTTGCATAGATAGAATAGGCTCCAGGTAAATATCCACACTTTTATACATGGGAATTAAGATGACAGCTTTAACTTCTCTTAGCGAAGAAGAACGATTTTTTCAAACTGAAATCGCAAAATTTGCCCAAAACCAAGTGGCGCCCAAAGTGATGCAGATGGATGAGGCCGAAAAGTTGGACTCCGAGCTTTTGGGCCAGTGCTTTGAGATGGGGCTCATGGGTATCGATGTGGACCCTCAGTATGGAGGCACTGGGGGTAGCTTTTTTATGTCCTGTTTGGCGATCGAAGAGATTTCCAAGGTGGATCCTGGGGTGGGGGTTTGTATCGATGTGCAAAACACGTTGGTGAATAATATTTTCCACCGATGGGCCAATGCTGAACAACAAGCCAAATTTTTCCCCCAGCTAGTCTCGCAGAAAGTCGGGTGCTTTTGCCTGACAGAAGCGGACTCTGGATCAGATGCCTTCGCCTTACAGTCCCGTGCGGTATGGGAGGATGGTGCTTGGGTACTTACAGGCAAGAAAATTTTTATCACCAATGCCATGGAAGCTGACATCTTTATCTTTTTTGCCAATGCAGCTCCGGAAAAAGGCTACAAGGGCATCACAGCCTTTATCTTAGAAAAAGGCATGCCAGGGCTCAGTATCGGAAAGAAGGAGAAAAAACTGGGGATCCGAGCTTCCTCTACCTGTGAGGTAGTGGCAGACCGAGTGCGTGTTTCCCCAGAGCATGTATTGGGAGAGGTAGGAAAAGGCTACAAGGTGGCTATCGAAACTTTGAATGAAGGGCGCATCGGCATTGCTGCTCAGATGGTGGGTCTTGCCCAAGGGGCTTTTGCTGGGGCTCTTCGGTATGCCCGAGAACGTGTGCAGTTTGGAAAATCCATCAACTCATTCCAAGGCATTCAGTTCCAACTCGCACGTATGGCTACCGACATCGAAGCAGCGAAATTGCTCATGTACAATGCGGCTCGCTTGAAGGATGCGGGTCAACCCTTCGCCAAAGAAGCGGCGATGGCAAAATATTTTGCCTCTGATATGGCAGAGAAAGTTGCTTCTCTCTCTCTTGAAGTCTATGGGGGATATGGGTTCATAAAAGAATTCCCTGCAGAAAAATTTTACCGAGATGCCAAAATCGGAAAACTTTACGAGGGAACCTCCAACTTACAATTGCAAACCATTTTTAAAATGATAGATTCCGCACCTTAAGCAGTACGTTTGTATACCAGATATTAAGGAAAAAAGTTTTGCGTATTTTAACAGGCCTGTTGTGTGGGGTAGTGGCTTCTATTTGTTTGGCTCGGGTTGCGGGACCGGGTGTTGTGATTCAGACAAGAAACGGTGGGGCTTTGGTGGCAGAGCTTCAGGCTCGGGGTCTCCAAACGATTATGTCGTCTGTTCAA
Source organism: Deltaproteobacteria bacterium (assembly GCA_947475005.1). Lineage (GTDB taxonomy): Bacteria > Bdellovibrionota_B > Oligoflexia > Oligoflexales > Bog-1112 > CANIBL01. Next base: position 36,503 of record CANJLI010000018.1, read on the forward strand.
GAATTTGACAATGGCAATACCTTTGTCATGCTCAACAAAGAGATGGATAAGGACTTTTCGCTTCCCCTGCAAGATGTGACAATCCCTCTGCCAGCGAAAATGAGTGCAAATGATTTGATGGAAGTGCTTCTCTCTGTATATGCGGCAAAGATGCAATATGCCAATAAAATTAATATTTATTCGGAAGTTCCGTTGGAGAATGTCGAATTTTCGGATGAAGAATTAAAAGGGGCTGTCTTACCTCTGATGCACTTTTTTGCCAAAGCAGGTGTGCATGAGATTCAAGTGAAAGGGCAAGGGCTTTTCGAAACACAACCCTTACCTGTTCGGAATCCCAAATCCAGTATTCGTTCCTCCTATTATATTGTAGGAAATACCCATCCCCCTCTTCGACAGGAAATTGCAGGGAAATTAGGGCGCCCAAGTTATACCTATGAAGAGTTGTTGAATTTAAATCAGTCTCTTTTAAACTCCCGGGTCTATTTGATTTCTCCCCCTACATTGAATGCCAACGCTTCTTTTTTTCAAACCCTGTCTCAGATTCATGAGCTTGTGACTCGGGGTGCTGCTGTTCAGTTCGTATCCACGTATTTGCCCTATGCACGTAGCGATGTGCCGTCTTTTACTCACGGTGTTGCCACCCAGGGTAGATTGATCGCGACTTTGGTTGAGTCTTTGGGGATTGAAGGGTCTGCATTTGTGAGACCACACGCTCGTCAATCTTTGGGATTTTTCTCCAGTCCTTGTTATGAAATTACGGGTCGTCCTACGATTAATAAGTTTTTAGAAGCCCAAGGCGTGGGTGTTATTGTTTCTCCAGATGCAGGTTTCCAGAAAGATGCGACCCGATATGCTCATGAGTTAAACAAGCATCGTGCTGCCGACAATCAAGTTGGGGTTGTGGTGATCAACAAGAAACGCCAAATTGATGGAACCTCTGAAATTGTGAATGCAAAAGGGTTGGGAGAAGAGGTAAAAGGAAAAATTGCAGCCATTATCGATGATGAGACGGCTTCCGGAGGGACCATGGCCGATTCTGCAAAGGCGGTCAAAGCTGCTGGAGCCAAGAAAGTCATCGCTGTGGTTACGCATTTGGCTGGACATGCCAAAAAAGCGTTGAGCAGTCACGATATCGATCTATTTGCGGCTACCGATACGTTGCCTTTTGATGAATCTGTTTGGCAGGGAGATCTTACTCGAAAATTTGTGAAGCTAAGTATTGCGGATGAGGTGGCCTCTTACATCCGGTACTTGGAAAACTAGTTTTTAAGACTAGTGTAATTTCCGTCATCCCAAGGTCCCGAAAGGACCGTATGGGATCCCGGCATTTTTATCGAGATCCCATACGGCTGCTACGCAGCCTTGGGATGACAGGGGCGCGGCTGCTACGCAGCCTTGGGATGACAGGGGCGCGGCTGCTACGCAGCCTTGGGATGACAGGGGCGCGGCTGCTACGCAGCCTTGGGAT
>CANJLI010000019.1 GCA_947475005.1 Deltaproteobacteria bacterium
GACAGTTGGCCTTTTGGCTGCGCTTTCGACCCGGGTAGGGTCCCCCCAAGCGGCTGCCCTTGGCGCGTCATCTTGGAAATGGATCCCCGTTCTCCCGTAGCTGCAAAGATTTGGTAGCAGCGAGAGAGCTGTTCATGAAGTCAAAGAAGACATAGGGAAGGGCAGCCAGGTAGAAGAAGGGTCCCGACGGGTTGTAAATCGCAGCCTGGTTTTTACTGTCCATGACGGAGGTCTTGTCTGCGATTTCAAGATCGGACCCGTTAAGCCAAGCGTCCAGTGGACGCTTGGCAGGGTTCAGCCCGAGTGCGGAGCAGGAGGGGATGGGCTTCTTTCTTTATCCACGACTCTCCCATTGCGTGGCAAGGAGGGGTTTGGGGCACCAGCTGCGCAGTTGCCCCAAGAGAAAAGAAAAAAACAACTACCTGGGCAGTTACGAAAAAACTACCGTTGGCACATGACAATCAAAGAAGCATCATCCGGCTTGCCATCCTCTGTAAGCATAGAGGCCCTAACGCGAGCGTCGATCCACTCACACAAAAAAGGCACGCGATTGCTCTTCGGGAGTAGCCCCAAATTCAAGTTATCGCTAATCCCATCGGACATGAGTAAGATCCGATCCTTCGTATCGAGTCCCACCGCAGGGCTCACCTCGATACGCATGGCCGGTGTGCCCAAGTAATTGGTTACAATGTGATCCACCGCTTGCAACTCAGGATCGTGAGGGGCCACCATACCGGATTCAATCCCATGACCTCGTTGGTTGTGCTGGAGCGTGGCCCATTTGCACTTACCTCGTCCTCCCAGGATCAACCCCATGGAGTCGCCTGCATGATAAAAACGACAAGACTTTCCTTGTAACTCCCCTACCACCAATGTGGTAGCAGCCCCAATACCAAGCTCTAGAATGCGTTGGTTGGCAAGGTCAAAGCTCTGGGTGATGCACTCCATAGCCGACATCCCCGGCTTTTGCGTGTCCAGCAACTCGATGAGGGTTTCAATGGCAATTTTGGAAGCCTGATCGCCTCCCTTGTGTCCCCCAAGTCCATCGGCAACTGCAAGTACCGCACTGTCGGTTCCGTGTACCACCAGGCACACTGAATCTTCCGTCACCGATTTATCGGGATGGCGTCGCACGAGGTAAATACCCTCATATGGACCACAGGCAAAGGAGGTTCCCGCTTCCATGTGCGCATCGATCAGAGAAACCACCGAGTGAGAAGTTACCATTCAAGGTTCTCGATAAAGTCCCTCAGCATACTTGCATTGCGAAATCGTTTGTGGATCAATGTTGTCTTCAACCCACAACAAATTTGCTTAATCTGGGGAGGGTGATCCGCATAATATTGGTTACCTCCCATTATGTCATAAAAAATCCGAATCAGGTCGCTTACGTCCTTCTTCATGTTCTCCAACCGAGAGTCTCGCCAATCGATTACATCAATGAGTTTGATCTGATAGCCAGCTCCCACGGGTTTAACGAAGATATTGTGATCGTGCAAATCTCCGTGGTATTCCCCAATGGCATGAATCGGTTGCAGACCTTTGGTGATCGCAAGAATCAACTGAAGGGCCTGAAAATGGTGCAGCCTCTTTTGCTTTTCCATATAAGTCGACAGCATCTCCCCTTGGACATACTCCGAGATCACGCAAGTGACCTTCTCGCTGCGGTATGTAATTTTCTCGTGGGTATGGTACTGCATGATGGTAGGGCAGCTGCGGATTTTAAATAATTTTTGGGCATGGCGCTTGGCTGCTTCGTTACGAATATTCTGCGAGGGGAAGAAAAACTTAGCAGCCCGCTCGATGCCCGTGTCTTTTTCTCGCGTGAGGTAGACCTCGCCCTCAAAGCCAGCTCCCAGGCGACTGATAATTTCGTACTTGTTAGCGAATGTCCAGCCGGGAGGAAATTGAAATGCATCCATATGTACATCGCCTCATAGAGATCGAAAATCGTTGCTCGGGGGAGTTTCTTTTATCATACAGGGATACTAGAGAGGATGTGAGGACTTTCTCTCTATTGAACCGTGAAACAGGTTGAATTTATGAAGTAATTGTATTTTAACACATGCATATTTTTATATTTTTATATAAATATGTTAATTTTTAACTTTTTTTAAAAAATATTTTGTTGCATTAATTGAAATTATTTATTATGTGATACAACGCGAATCAATAAATACATTATGTTGTATGAAACATTATGAGAGGCAAACTGGAAAAGAATGCTGATTTTTCAACCGTTCTGCATAATTTCTGTCATGCCCAGGCCGCCTCGGCCGTATGGGCATCTCCCACGATCGAGGGGGATCCTCGACGCGCCCTTCAGGCGCTGGGGATGACAGATACAGATAGATTGCTCGAAAAATCAGTATTCTTTTCCAGTTTGCCTCTCATATCCAATTTAAAAAGGTGGGGACATGCGCAGTTTTCTACAGGTTGCTCAAACTTTTCTGTTGGGTGCACTCTTCATAGTCATAGCAGGTCCGACAGGTAGTGTGTTCGCTTCTGCCTTCGATACAGATTCCGACCTGTTATCGCTATTTGGCCTGGACTCGGAGGAAACAGCAACAGAATCAGACCGACTGTGGACACCCACTGAGATGGGGGAATGTTGGGACGTTAATTTTTACCCTGAACCTGAAGCGATGACTGAACTTCAAACAGTGGTAGATGCTGCTACTTCTAAAACTAAAGAGGTGGTGCGAAAGCAAAGGAAACCGCGTAATCGCAAGCTAGTGGATGAGTTATCTACTGCTGAACTTGATCGTGTCAAAGAGATCAACAGAGTGGCTGCAGAGAGACATAGAGCCAGAACCAAACGCAAGGATAAGCATCAAAAGGAGCGCTACACTGCATCGGAGATAAAAAAGATAGCGTTAGAGGCAGAACTAAAAAAATTGCAAATTGAGACGGCATCAATGCGCCAATTGGTAATTCAGAAGTATGGCGCTAGTGCACAACTCTCGCCCTAACTCTCCTCTCTTCACCACTTACTTATTGCGCTGGTTTTTCCATCCATTGTAACGTATACCCCCTTTTTCAATCAACGCAAGTAGGAGATAATGCGTGAAAAAAGTACTTTTACTCGCAATGGGTTTTTTTAGCCACTGCGCAAGCAGGTTTGGAATGGGTTCTACCTGCAGAATCCCATTCCGGTGTATTTTTTACGTGATGTGACACATGAACCAGTTTCAGAAAGCCACACTGTCCCTGGAGGGTCATAAATGAAGCGTATCGTTTTACTCGCGATCGGGATGTTTCTTGGAGCAGATGGATTGCGTGGCGCAGAAGCTGTGCCGTGTGATGTTGATCCGTTTGAGATTTTATTTTGTAAGATCCAATCTGATGTAGAAAAGGAACAAAAGGCCGCTGATCTATTTTACGACCCCTGCTGCTCCCTTTTTTGTGATGCTTTTTCATGGCCTGTTTCAGGATCTGTTTTCAGTCAACCTCCCGTTGTACAAGTTTCGGTCGATTTGCCTACTCGCCATCATGCCTATGGCCTTCGCCTACGAATACCGCGAATCAAGCAAGAGAGTAAAGTCGAGTCAGAGTTTGATATCAAGTGGGGATACGCACCTCCGGTGGGTGTCCCCTTCAAGTCAGAATTTGATATCAAGTCAGAGTTCGGGACTCCTTGCCATCCGCGTAAGCGTAAGCGTAAGGGAGTGGATGAGTTATCTAAGGTTGAACTTACTCATATCAGAGCGGTAAACAGACTGGCTGCGCAACGGAACAGAGAGCTTGCAAAGGCAAGAAGGGCGGAGAGAGAAGCCTATTGGATGGCAGTAGATGCCAGACAGGATCAGCTCACGGATGAAGTTGTGGGGTTATTAGTGCAAAAAGATTGTCTAGAAGCGTTGGTTATTGCTGCTTCGAAGCAGACTCCATAGGGGACACTCCACAATCCTGTGGGGACACCCCGTTGGAGTGTCCCCGTTACCGCACCGGACTCTCTCGTATTTTCATGATTATAATAATATTATATAACGTGTTAATAAATAACGAATTATTTAATTATACTTGATTACATTAATGTGCGTATTACCATTCAGCCAACTTCTAATAGGAGGCTTATATGCACAGCGCTCTACAATTCATTCATCAAACTTTTCTGCTAGCTTTCCTTTTCCTAGCAGGCCCCACAGGCAGCCTACTCGCAGCAGAGTATGAAGATTTTGATCTATTTTCTGAGCTGGCAACAAATTTTAATCTTCTAACAGAATTGGCTACTCCTCCTTGGGCGGCTAGTAAGGAGATGCGGCTCAAAGAACAGGAAGAGGCAAACGAATTTGAATCTTTCTTTCAACCCATCCAAAACACCGTAGCAACAAATGCCAGATTATACGGCGCAGCTTCTTTCTCTCCACCCATTATGTTTAATGGTGGGCACCAATGGTTTCCTTTAAGCCCGACTAGCCCCCGCCCAACTCCGACAGTTCCGGTTGCAACGCCTACTGGTAAAGCTACTCTTAGTAATCAGGAGCTGATGAAGCGAAGAGAGAAGGGAAGACAAGATGCGACGAATCACAGAAGAAAAGTAAGAACAGAGATATTGCGGAGGGTGCCTCGTTTACAGCAATTAACTACGCAGCGAAGTACCCTTCAGGCCACAATACAAGCCCTGGAAGCCGAAAGAAATTACCTGCGACTAGAGGTTCTCCTTTCTTCGGATGCGCCAGACGCTCAAAATAGCCGCTGATCGATATCGCCATAAAAAATATCCCTATTGTGCTGGTTCTCCTAAGAATTGTGTCGTATACCCCTTTTTCTAACCAACACAAGTAGGAGATACCGGGTGAAGAATGGATTTTTACTAGCAGCAGGTTTGTTTCTCGCGGCTGAAAGCGTACATGCAGCAGATCAAGCAGGACCGGTAGGAGGAAGAAAAAGAAAGAGCGCTGTCGTAGTAACGCCACGAGAACCCAGTAAAAGAATAGCCGATAGAAAAAAAACTAAGCTAGATAAGCTAAAAGCTGAAATGGAATTGATGGCATCATTGGCTGACTCTGAGGCTGAACTAGCTGAGTCTATTGCTGAAGATAACGCTGCTGATGCTATCGATAAGCGGTGGAGGCTAATTAGCACAAATGGGGACCTCAATTGGTATAGTCTAGCTCTATTACAAATGGAGACAGAAGACCTACGCAAGTTGATCGAGCTTCAAGCATTGCCTCATCATTAAAAAAATAACGCCAAATCAAAATACCCCTTGAAATATCCACTCAAAATTAGAACACTACCGGCACATTGCCGGAAAGGGGATTTTATGCGTCGTTTTTTTACCTGGTTTCTGTTCGCAAGTATCGAAGTAGGACTGTTGAGTTGCTCGCAAGGCAAGGGTCATACAGACACAAACCCAGAGGGAGCACCGGAGGGTCCCTCTTTTTCACTGACTGATTTTGACACTGAGTATGACAGCAGCAAGCTGGTCACTTGGATGCACGGGCCTTTTACGGGTAAGTCCGCACACAACCGCCTGCGTCTTACCTTTGTTAAGAAGAATGGCGAAGTTGTTTCTCCAGAGCGAAACCCTCGATTCTGGCCCTACATGAGCATCCATGGCCATGGCTCAACCAAAAACGGAAACGGAATGGTGAGCGCAACCGCAGAGCCCCATGTGTATGAGGTGAGCGAGTTTATTTTCACCATGGGTGGCAAGTGGGAACTTGAAGTTCGGGTTTCTCTCGAGGGTAAAGCTTACTCCCTTTCTATTCCTGTACATGTACCGGAGGCATGAAGATGCGAATGACTCGTCTCTACCTAGCTGGCCTCCTTGCACTTGTTCTCACTGCGATGCTCCATGCATGCCCGTGTGGCTGCGGGAGTGTGTTTCCCCTCTCCCTCTATCCAGGAGAGACATGGAAGTATCGGGTGGGCCTCTCCCGTCAGTTTTTCCAAGACTATGTGGACGCTGATGGCCACGTGGGTAAGGATGAAACAAGCCCCCAACTCACAGACACTTTACAGCTCTCCACAGCGGTCGCTTTGCGTGACAATCTCTCTGCCTTCATAAGTCTGCCCATCGAACGAAATGCCCATGCAGATGCACGCAGCCATGGAGGTATCAGCGATCCGAGTATCGGCGCACGGTGGGTGGTGAATCCCTACCAAGCGGCTCAGGCGTATGTACCTCAAGTGGGGCTACATGCTACGTACAAGCAAAAAGTAGCCAACTCCCTCGATGACGATTCAGAACCTGAGATGCCCTACTTGGGGATTCATAGCAACGGATGGAATGAATTCATTTCGGGAGCTGACCTGCTCTTTCATTGGCAAGCTTGGTCTTTGAATGTAGGGGAATCTGTAATTTGGCGACCTATGAAGACCAAGGGTACCGCAGAGGGAGAATCGGTGTCCTACCGGTCAGGTCTTGGTACCCGTACGACCTTGAGCGGGGCGTATACATTCTATGGATATGGCCAGCTGTCCGGCGGGATCGAACGGGAATACTTTGCTCGCAACTCCCTGAACGGCACCAAACTGCCGGACTCTCAGGTGAGCCGATATGCGACGTTTATCTCAGCTCAAGCCCGTGTGGGGCTGCGCAAGACCATTGAGATGGGGCTGCGCCGCAGTGGGTTTGATCTTCGCAATGCGAATACCCCTCGATATACCTCTGTTACGGTGGGCTATGCCCAAAGTTTTTAAGGGTATCCTCCTATCCCTACTCCTCCTCCCCCTCCCAGCAAGGGGGGAATGCCTCCCTCTGCCCAGTGAACCAGCTTTGACCGCCCTGCTCCAACAGTACGATTCCTTATACTTCTTTGCCTCCTGGTGCCCCCTCTGCGCCACAGGCCTCGCGAAACAAGACCCGAAGCGGGTCCTCTTCGTCCCCTTTCGGGACCTCGCGGCTGCAGCCACCACCTGCCTAGCAAAGTTCCAACCTCAGGGTACGTGCCTTCTCGATCCCGAGGGCACATTGGCTCGCCGGCTCCTTGTGGAAGAAGTCCCAGCTACCCGATCTCTAAAGGAAAAGCCAGATATTCCAAAAGAAGCTAAAAAATAAAGGTTGCTACTTCTTCCGGGAGCAGTTACAAGGGGGTTCATGTCAACTCTTTTTCAGGATTTTTTTGTAGATGCGTAAAGTTTTCGTAGGTTCCTTAAGCTGGAACACAAGTGAAGAAAGTTTGTCCAATCTTTTCTCCAAAATCGGAGAAATTGAGGAATTGAAAATCATCACCGATCGTGAAACCGGAAGGTCACGTGGGTTTGGTTTTGTCACCTTCAGCTCTGAAGAAGATGCAAACACAGCCGTACGCGAGCTTGATGGTACCGAGCTTGATGGACGTCAGTTGAAGATCAACATCGCGAAAGAACGCGATCGCGATAGCGGCGGCGGCGGCGGCGGTGGTCACTCTGCCCCACGTTCATTCTCTGGCAGTCGTAACCGCTGGTAATCCCAGCTCGTGACTTGGGAAAGAAGGGCCCTTCCTTTCCAGTCGAACTCAACCCCCGAAACTAGGCTCAGGCCTGATTTCGGGGGTTGTTTTTTTTTGTGCCGCTCCACAGGATGGAGAGGCAAATTTCGTATATAAGCGAGAGACCACCGGAATCACAATCAATCCCACAATGGCAGAGAAAGTCTTCACGGGCAACAGGGTGACCCCAATCTTGTCGTACCAGTCACTCGGATTCAACTCGACCCAATGAGCGAGGAGTTCTGGGTATGGCACTAACGCGCCAAATCCAACGAGGCCCGTATCTGTTTCCAAACTCACCCCGCCCCCGACTCGCAAGATCAAACTGACACAAAATCCGGTTATAGACCCCACTACATTGGACTTAGAATCAAAGAGTGCCGCAGTGAGTTGGGGAAAAAGAAGAACAAACACCAAATCTGAGGTAAAGAGCCACAGAGAGGCGATGCTTTGTACTTTAAGCGCAAGCCACACAGCCGAAAAGCCAAGCAGAAAAATAGAAGTACGAGCCAATAAGATAAAACGCTTGCGGTCCAAGCGAAAGTGAAAGAGTCGATGTGCAATATTCCAGCTAAACATAGAGCCAGCAGACAAAATCGAGGCGCTGAAACTCGAAGTCACCGCCCCAACAATGGTCATGGTACCAAAAATGGTAACCCAGTAAGGTGCGAGGGTTTTCAATAATAATGGCAGGGTGAGAGAGGCTTCTTGAATACCACTAGCCCCCCAATAGCCAAATGCCAAAATGCCCAAAATCACAGGTAAACTCGTAAGAACCATGGTGAGCAATCCCGCAAGAACAGAGTGAAGCTGAGCTTTCTTAGGAGAGGCACAGGAGAGAACTCGTTGAAAATAGCAGTTCCATGGAACACCCCCAAAAACCAACATGATCGTCATGTCCCACCACGAAACGCTTGCCGGAGAATGCCAAGCTGTAGAAGGAAATAGCGTAAGGAAAAATGGTGTCTCGGAGATTTGATGGTGATGAGAAAAAACCTCCCAACTGTGCATCCATCCTCCTGGAATGGCATGAACGGCATACCATGTAGCCAGCAGCAAACTGATGGGTGCCATGGTCAACTGCACCACATCCGTATACGCAATGGACCACATGCCTCCAATCATAGTGTAGAGTGTGACAACGCCTGCAGAAAGGAGAATCGCAGGTACCAGATCCACATGTAAAACCACTTGGAAAGTAGCCCCAATAGCCACAAGTAGAGCACTACTCCAGAAAATTTCCCCCAACATAGCGGGTAGGGAAAGAATTGCGGCCCACTTGGGTCCAAAGCGCAACTCAAAGATGTCCACCATGGTGTTGTGTTCTAACTCTCGAATGCGTTTGCTGAAAAAAATTCCACCCAAGATCAAACTGATACCGAAACAAAGCCCTCCTTGCACCCCCACAGAAAGGCCATGTTTGTAGGTAAATTCAGCTGTTCCAAGCAGAAAGCCCCCATCTACCCAGGTCGCAGTCATGGTCATAGTGGCAATCCAAAGGGGCATGGTGCGACCGGCTACGATAAAATCAGCCGCAGATTGCGACCCTTTGTTAATCCGAGCGGACCACCACCCAATCAAGAGAAAGAGGATGAACATGCTCACTACGGCTATCAATCCGGAAACGTCCAGCTGTGTCCACATTCCTCTAGCCTCCTCGCATCTTGGGGTAAAAGGGAGAAAGAAAAGAATAACATTAAAAATTGTGCAGGGGGAAACAAATCAGAACATGGAGGCAGAAAATGCCCTCCCACCTCTTGCTAAATATTTTCTCCGTACCTCCGATAATTTCCCTATCTATTGCAAAAGCAGATTGGAGAAGTCACATGTTCGATGTACGGTATTTTTTTCAATGGGGACTGATTTGTCTATTTAGCGTTGTGGCTGTAGGTTGCAATAGCCTAGACCCATCTACAGCTACAGCGATCGGAATTACTGACAGCGGCTCTGCAACTGAAACCAACACAGCCTCTGACACTGAAACGATTGACACTGTTGCACCCACGCTACCATCGGGTAGCCTCCCCGCAGTATCTAATTTGACAGACATCGGTTTAACCCTGACTTGGCTACTCGCAACGGATGATATGACGGCAGATGCAGATCTGATCTATACCGTATATCAATCCACATCCAACCTCACCACTCAAGCTGACTGGCAAGATGCCACCAAAGCTTCTCAGCTGGGTACTGCCACAGCGAATCTGAGTACCCTTGCGGTAGAGAGTCTCAGTCCTGATACCACCTATTACTTTATGGTGATGGTTACAGATCAAGCTGGCAATATCACCCTGTATGATGTGGCCACCGCAACCACAGAGCCCGAGCCAATCGTGGATGCTACAGCACCAGTAGCAGGCAATACGGGGACTTTGACTTTTACAAGTGTAGGTACAACTGGATTTACTGTGTCATGGACCCACGCCACCGATAACATAACAGCACAAGAAAAGCTTACCTACCAAGTGTTTTATTCAACGACCCCGTCTAACGTACTTACGGTGGATTCTATCGATACTTCCAATCCTTCCACCCAAGGAACCATAGCACCAGGGGGTACTTCTCTCGCTTTGTCCACACTGAGTTCCAATACCACTTACTATGTAAATGTGGTCGTAACCGATGAAACTGGAAATCGAGGTATCTATACAGCAGGGCCCACTACCACGAGCCAAACCCCAGATACCACACCTCCCACAGTTGGGACTCCCACACTTACCATTTCCAATCTGAGCGCCACCAGTTTGACAGTCACTTGGAGCGCAGCCACCGATGATCGCTCCAGTCCGTCGACATTGCAATACCAGCTCTATTCTTCTACATCAGACAATATCGGTACCGTGGATAATGCAATCGCCAACGGTACAACAGTGGGTAGTTTGGCTACTGTGTTAACTGGAAATAAAATCGATCTTACGGCCAATACAACCTACTACTTCAATGTGGTGGTACAAGATGAAGCGGGTAATAAAAGTGCCTATACCATGAAATCCCAGGCCACAAACGGACTGATTTATATGTTTGCCCATGGTAGTACCCATTCGGGAGAGTTACGAAATGGACTCGCAAATGCCCGACTGGGTGCAGATGCATACTGCAGTACTAAAAAAACAGCGAGTTATAGTGCGTTATCTTGTACACACATCCATGGATTCTTGAGCGTATCGAGTTCCGATTATATCGGAAATTTCCCGACACAATATGGAGCAGGAAACGGAAATTTCCCAACTTCGATCCCAATTGCAAGCCATACGGGAGTTAATATTGCATCCACCTGGTCGGATTTAATTTCAAGTTCAGTCGGTCCTTGTAGTACGGGGAGCCTGTGTAGTGGAGGAGGGCTCAGTGCATTATCAGGACTGTTAGGGGGAACATCCCTCAATTTTTGGACAGGTACAGCTGCGAATGGAAGCTGGTATTCTGGTCAAGATTGTGGGGGAGGGTGGCTTGGAAGTGGTCAGGGTGCTCTCGGTCGGTATAGTTCCGCCACGCATTTTCTCCTCCAAGCATCAGGAGCGAGTTGCGCCGGCGCAAACATGCTAGATCTTCTCTGTCTCTGCTGGTGATTCAAAGAAATCCAGCGCAGACCCATTGACAAAATCGAAGCAACGTATGCTGACAGCGTTGAATGGCATTAAAGTAGGGCTCTTCGTTTTCACACTCTTGGTAGTGAGTTTGAATGGCATGTACTTGTGAATGGCTCAAGTACCCTTCAATAGCATCGGCTCTTTTCATTTCCACAAATGAGCCCTCACACACTTCACCATTCACCCGTTGAAGCGGGTAGGCAGTCACCAGCACAAAAGTGAGTACCAACAAAGTAGGCATACATTTAAACAAGAGGAGCGATCTCATAACATTTACTTTCCTACAGACGCACTCAGATACAAGAGTTTCGTGCACAGTACGTGAAAGTGAGAGAGGAAGTAAAGTAGTTTTATGGGAATGAGATCGGGTCCACCTACGAAGGGTGCTTCCTTAAGAGAGGATGATGAGATCAGGGGCACCCCGTAGAAGTGTCCCTGGTGTGACGAAAGTCCTGTGGGGAAACCCGATGCGAGTGTCCCCGACGCGGTGCGGTAACGGGGACACTCGCATCGGGTTTCCCCACAGAATTATGGAAAGTCCCCTTAAGGAAGCACCATTCGTAGGTGGACCCGATCTCATCACGCCTCTGAATCTAGAAATCGAGTGGGGCATACCCAAATTTCGTCTCCAACAATCTGTATGGGGATTCTACGCAAGCGTGCCCAAGGTTGTGTGAGACACTCTCCGGTACGTAAGTTGAATTTCCATCCGTGACGAGAGCACTCTACAATTTCTCCTTTGCACGGTGTTGCAAGCAAATTTGCATTTTGATGTTTGCAGTTCACCTCCATGGCATAAAAACCTCCACTTGCTTCTGGAAAAACTGCAAAACTTTTGGTAAGAAACCGAAAGGTCTTGTAAGGTTTTCCTTTCAATTCTCCTACTGTTGCTACTTTGATGAATCCTTCCATTTTATTTTCTTTCTTTTATTTTTTTAAGGAGGGGTTTTATGCTCCAACTATTCCATTCACCTTGTCCCAACGACACGTTTCTATTTTATGCCTTTTCCAAGGGGAAAGTCCCCTTTGCCCCTCCTGTGCAGACCCATATGGCTGACATCCAGACCTTAAACGAACTTGCCTTGGCAGGTAAACCAGATATTGGAAAAATATCGTTTTCTATCCTCCCCCATCTGGAATCCCAGTACGTTTTACTCCCCGTTGGAGCGGCTCTTGGCTTTGGAAATGGCCCTAAATTGGTGGCACGAGAGACCTTTTCTCTCAAAGAAATGGGCACCAAACGAGTGGCTATTCCCGGGGCAACCACTACGGCAGCTCATCTTTTTCGTATATTATTGCCTGATTGTGCCAAGACGGTGGCTCTCCCGTATCAGGAGATTCTACCTGCTGTCGTACGAGGGGAGGTCGATGCAGGAGTCATCATCCACGAAGCCCGTTTCTTACTCTCTGCCTATAAATGTGTGGAGATTGTAGATCTCGGGGCCCTGTGGGAAGAAAAAACCCAAGGCCCTATCCCCCTCGGAGGCTTGGTGGCCAAGCGATCCCTGGGTATCGATTTAATCGCAGAGATTACCGTTGCCTTGCAGCGCTCTCTGGCTTATGCCAAGGCACATACCGAGATGGTATGGCCCTACGTAGAAGAACACAGTCAAGAGAAGGAGCGGCATGTGATCCAACAACATCTGGACCTATATGTGAATCGATACACAGAGGCCCTAGATGATGCTGCCCTGCGTAGCATTGACCTTCTTAGAAGCGGTGGAGAAGTCCAATGCGAAACTTCCATGCATTGAGGTCCGCGTCGTCTGCACCTTTGGTTTGGGCAGTAAACTTACGACCGAATGTCTGCTCATACATCGCAAAAGCACCAAAGGATGGAATAAAGGTGTAGGAAACTGGCAGTTCCATTTTGTAATAGGTCAAGTTTTCATAGTCAGTTTTAGTAGGTGTGGATACCCCAAGGATTTTGTATGTCTCTTCTTTTTCTGCATTTCTTGCAAAAGCGATCTTTGCAGCCAGTCCCAGCTCCAACTGAGGCAGTACTTGATAGGTAGCCAAGGCACCGATCATATAGGCATTAAATTTCGCATCTACATCCACCTCAACAATATCATTGGCAGTTTTGCCTCTATTGGATTCCGACCAAATATACAGCCCCCCCATAGGTGCTACGGTGAGGTGAGGTACCGGAGTGGCAAAATTATATCCCCCCAACAACTCTAACTCACCGATGGCGGAGGACATGTTGCCAGCATTGTTTTTTAATTTGACTGTTCCTGTTGTTCCATCAAAGTTGGCTTGCAGGTTAAAGGCATTTACGGAAGCTAAGTGGTAGCGAACATAGATCCCTGAATACGTTGTATCTTCAGCAAACTCACCCTGTTTCTGCGTCCCTGTACCAAATCCGTAAGTGATTCGATGGGAGATTTCTTTCGCCGCTTCCGGGGAGACTTCCGCTTGCAGAGAGCCACAAAGCGTTCCAACTGCGATAGCGACCAACCAACTTTTTTTCATCTTCATTCAACACTCCTCTAATTGTTAAAAAGATATTTTATCATAGCACAGCGGGGTGTCTCCGCTGTGCTATGGGTATCCCCGCAAGGCGCGGGATGTATAGCATGTGAAAGTGGATTTTAATAGCGGTAATGGTCTGGCTTATAAGGCCCTTCAATGGGCAGATTCATATACTCCGCTTGGCTTAGAGACAGAGAGGTAAGCACAACACCCAATTTTTCTAGATGCAAACGTGCCACCTTTTCATCCAAATATTTGGGCAAGGTATATACGCCCACTTTGTATTTGTCCGCATTGGTCCAGAGCTCAATCTGAGCCAAAACTTGGTTGCTAAAGGAGTTGGACATCACAAAGCTTGGATGCCCCGTTGCACAGCCCAAATTAACCAACCGCCCCCGAGCCAACACGATAAGGGAATTTCCGTTAGGCAGAATGAAGCGGTCCACTTGGGCCTTGATTGGAATTTCTCGTACCTCTGGGTTTTTTTCTAACCAGGCGATGCGAATTTCAGAATCAAAGTGACCGATGTTGCACAGGATGGCTTCGTTTTTCATCTGCACAAAGTGAGCCTCTGTGATGACATCCATGCAACCCGTTGCAGTAACAAAGATATCGCCTTGGGAAGCTGCGGTCTCCATGGTGACCACTTGGTAGCCTTCCATAGCGGCTTGCAAGGCACAGATGGGGTCGATTTCCGTCACAAGTACACGGGCACCCAAACCTCGCATAGACTGGGCACAGCCTTTGCCCACATCTCCGTATCCAGCAACCACCACCACTTTACCCGCAATCATAATATCGGTAGCTCGTTTGATACCGTCGGAGAGGGATTCTCGGCAGCCGTAGAGGTTATCGAATTTGGATTTGGTTACCGAATCGTTCACATTGAAGGCTGGCAGACGTAACGTATTCTCTTCCATCATCCGTACTAATCGATGCACACCGGTGGTGGTCTCCTCCGACAATCCTTTAATTTCTGAAAGATATTGTGGGAACCGATCGTGGACCATCTTTGTAAGATCGCCCCCATCGTCAAGAATCATATTGAGGGGTTTGCCGTCCTCGAACACAAGCGTCTGCTCGATGCACCAGTCAAACTCCGCTTCCGTCATCCCCTTCCACGCAAAGACGGGAACACCGGTGGCTGCGATGGCAGCTGCTGCATGGTCTTGGGTGGAGAAAATGTTACAACTTGACCACTGTACGGTAGCTCCCAATGCGGTGAGAGTCTCGATCAAGACAGCCGTCTGGACTGTCATATGCAGACACCCTGCAATACGAGCGCCACGCAAAGGTTGCTTCGGTCCATATTCGTTGCGGATGGCCATAAGGCCGGGCATTTCATTCTCTGCTAGCCGAATTTCTTCGCGCCCCCAACGGACCATTTCTTCAGACAACTCGGCGACTTTATAATTCTTGAGGCTCATTGTGCGGTATCTCCCTTGATTTATAAGAGGATATCGTACAAGGGGGAGGGGAAAATATCAACGCAGTGTGCAAGTTTTACGAGTACCGCGTCATCCCAAGGCTGCGTAGCAGCCGTATGGGATCCCTGCGTTTTTATCGAGATCCCATACGGCTGCTACGCAGCCTTGGGATGACGGAGGGGGACGGTAGCCTCACTTCTTTTTCATAGAATCCGGCAAGATATCGATGCCCAGCTTCTTGCCCAACTTGATGGCCAAGGGGAGCGTTATAGGAGAGAAGGGCAAAATCAGTAAGGCACCAAATCCCATACTTTTGAGCACGCTGCGAAATTGTTGATTCGCGCGATTCATTTCTTCGCTGCTGGCTTGTCCCACTACAAACCGCTGATAGGTCTGCAACATGGATTTGGTCTCGTTGGTTTCTTCAGCCAAGGCTTTTTCTAGTCGGAGAAAAAACGCGCGTGCCAGTTTGAGGCCGATGGGTTCTTTCTTTGTCATGGGTACACTCGAATGGCACTGGCATCTACCCAGCCCTTACGCTCTTCCTTATCTTCCACCAGTAGGATCTGGGCCCATTCCCCGTTGGTTTGCAGCCAGATCAAGGGCGCCCCTTCATGCAGGGTAAACAGCGAGAGGTTATGTGCCCCCGGTGCAGAGTGCACCGCAGCTTCCTTGCTAACCACCGCACCCCAAATTTCTCGCGACTGCGCCTGCTTCCAGGTGGCGGCAGCGAATAAGCTAGCGAGGAGGAGGCCCCCTTGGCCGATTTTTTTTACTGCCTTCAAGCGAGAAACACACGTGCCCAAGCTGCAGAGCAGAAAAGAAAGACCAGCAAGAAGGGCGGCTATCCATGCAATCTCAGAGGCAGTCGCCCAATTTTTCCAAAAGAAAAACGGAGAAGGGCTGCGTGTGAGTTGCAGATGATCGCCCCCTTTTTGATGTACCAGAGTCAGATTGGCCTTGATATCCGGATTGCGAGGGAGCAGCCCTCTGGCGGCTAAGTAAGCCGCTTTAGCCTCTCCCCAGGCTTGGGTACGGTAGTAGCTGTTGCCCAAGTTGTAATACAGGTACCCGCTAGGCGTCCCTTGCTTCACCAAACTTTGATACAACGACACCGCTTGGGGATAGTCCCCCTTGTCGTACGCTTCACGTGCTTGGGTGAAGATAGTCTCCGGTGTAGCCGCCGCAAGGGTGGGTGCAAGGGAAAATAAAACCAGAAGTTGAATTAAACATTTGATTACCATTTTTTATCAACCTCTTTGGCAAGGACCACCAGTTGCGTCATCATGTCCTTGGCTTCCTCCGGTGAAAGCGCTTGGGCGGAGTATGCGCTGGTCTCCAATCGCGCAGCCATACGCTGTACCCGCTCGCACAAGTCTTTCTGAATGCCGCGAGAGGCAAACAGCGCATCCAGCTCTTGGCGTGTAAGCGCCGCTCCTTTACAGCCTGCCAATACGCCGAGATAGTTGCGCAACTCTCCATAGAGCACTTGCGCGCCTTGTACAGGATCCATCCGAGCTGTACTCCCAACCATGGCTTCGAATTTCTTCCATGCCTGGGAGCGAGAACGGCGAAGCTCGGAAGCCCCTCGCCTGCGTAGATACATCCACAGACAACACACGAGATAGATAAGGAACGGAATCCCTGCCACAAGGCAAGAGACATGCCTTTGGCAAAGCACAGGGGCTTCTTTCCACTCGCCTCGGTACAGATCCACCACATCATCCACAGCGGCCGGCAAGGCCACTGGCGTCACCGTACCTCCACCCGAGGCAGCAACCGCAGGAGCCTCTGCGCCGCCCTCTACAGTGAGGGTGCCCAAAGGTACAATGATCTCTGAAAATTTTTCCAAAGTCGGATCAAAGAATGCGAGTCGGTACGTACCAAGGGAAAAAGTCCCCGCTTGACTTGCAACCAAAGCAAACTTGAATATGCCACGGCTCATGAGCCCCTTCTCTGCAGAAGGCTCTTCCTTACTCTCAGGTTTATCCTCATACGCGCGTAACCCTGAGGGAAAAGACAAAGAAACTTTGCCAAGACGATCGAGGGTACCTTTGCCTTGAATTTGCAATGTCAGCGTACTGGTTTCCCCAACCTTTACTTCGTGAGCGCTCAGAGAAGCGCTGCCCATAAAGGACCCGACCAACCCGAGATGGTCGCGAGGATCCTTGGGGATGGGACGCACAGTCAATGTGCTAGCCGCTGCTTCTACCACTTTATTTACAACACGGCCCTGGTTGAAAAACCCAGAAAAAATATCATCCATACTGCGAGGGGACCGCTTGGAAGCCACTACCATACCTGCTTGCAGGCGAAAAGGAGGCACTGCGATTGCGCCCGCTTTTTGCGGCATCCAGACTTCTCGCAAGCGAATCACCTGATACACTTCCCCGTTGATCGTCTCTTGTCCGCGATCTTCCCCCAAGGGCAGTACACGCACAGCGGTGGCTTTTTCTCCAATGACTTCTGCCTTTGCAAGGTCCACACGGTGGTAAATTTTCACTGTCATCACAACTGGCTGGGTTTCATAGGGTGTCGTGGTGGAAAATTCTCTGCGAATGAACAGAGCCGGTGTACGTGCCTCTGTAGCAGAACCCCCGTTGTTGGTCTTGTTGTTGTCCTCTTGCTGCGAAGGAACAGCAGCTGCAGAACCTGCTGCGGTCACCGTCAAGGTGAGAGGACGAGTGGAGTAGGTTTTGCCATCGATCTCGATAGAAAAACTCGGAATGTTCACCACCCCGGCCTCTTGAGGCTCCAAGCTGTAACTATAGGTCACTTGGCGTGAAACATGCCCATTGGTAATGGAGATATTGGACGAGGTACCCGATCCAGTTCTTCTCACATTCGGGATTGTGGGGATTTCAATCTCTCGAGTTAAATCGCCTTCCACTGAAAGCTGCAACTCTGCTGCCTCGCCCACCGGAACGGAAGCAGGGGAAATGTCGATGGTAAAGGGAGGCGCAGATTCCCCTCGCAAAAGAACCGGGGTCAGTATCCAGAACCAGCATAAAAGTTGTCGTTTCCAACGTTGCATATGTAATCACCAATCTTGTTTGGGGGCGGCGGAAGGGGATGCCTCTGCCTTAAATGGAACCCCGAGCACTTCTTCTTCCGCCTCTACGCTGCGCAGCAATCGTTCTGCCGCTTTTCGATCCAGTTGTTCTGGAGTTTCAGGAGCCGGTTCGGGTGCGCTGTCCTTTGGGGGCTCCTTCTTTTCTTCCCCAGATTCATCTTTCTTATTCTCGTCTTTTTTATCGGACTTGTCTTGTTCCTGCTTATCTTCTTTCTTGTCGTCCTGCTTATCTTCTTTCTTGTCGTCCTTCTTATTCTCGTCTTTCTTATCTTGTTCCTGCTTGTCTTCTTTCTTATCTTGTTCCTGCTTGTCCTCTTTCTTATCCTGTTCCTGCTTCTCGTCCTTCTTATCGTCCTTTTTATTCTCGTCTTTCTTGTCGTCTTTCTTTTTTTCTTCCTCTTCTTTGAGCTTACGCTGCACCCATTCGAGGTTCTCTTTCGCATCTTTGTCTTGGGGGGAAAGTTGCAGCACCTGTTCGTAGGCAGCAGCTGCTTCTTTCAACTTACCCGTTGTCACCAAGGTATTACCCAAGTTGAATTGGGATTTGATCTGCAACTGAGGATCCTTGGATTGTGCAGCTTTGGCAAACCCCTCGAGAGCCCCCTCGAATTTCCCAGCTCGAAATTGGCTCACCGCACGGTTGTAAGTGGCTACCAAATCCTCTGGATTTTTTCCCTCCTCTTTCTGAAATGCCTCAACTGCTTTTTCGTATTCCTTTTTTTGGTACAATCCCTCCCCTGCAGAACCTGCTTGTCCACGTTCTGAGAACGAGAACACAAGAAGAGGCAGAAAGAACCATCCCAGCACAGCTCCATTTTTTCGTCGACGAGGGCGCACAAACTCACGCATTGCTACTTCCAAAAAGAGAAAGAATAATGCAACGAGCAAAAACCAAGGAAAACGTTCATACCAAATTTTCTGTCGTGTGGTCCCATAGGCTTGATCGGGAAGTTCCCCTCGAATCCCCTTCTTATAGATAGTCTCCAGCTCAAAGCTCCCCGTGGTGGAACGCAGATATTGCGCCCCCGTCAGCGTTGCAATCTCTTCGAGGGTTTTGGCATCGAGTCGGCTCACAATTACATTTCCAGCCGCGTCTTTTTTGAATCCCCCTTTTTCCAAGGGAATGGGGGCGCCCTCCTCACTACCGATGCCGATGGCAAAAATTCGAATGCCTTTTTCCTTTGCTAGTTTTGCCATCTCCAAAGGATTCGTACCGTGATCCTCTCCATCGGTAATCAGCAGGATGGCTTTGCCTTGGCTTTCCTCGGGACTTGCCTTCTCCAAACTGTCGATGGATTTTTTGATGGCACTCCCCACTGCAGTCCCTTGTACCGGCATGAGATTCACATCGAGTTGACTGATAAACATCTTGGCCATGCGATAGTCCTGAGTGAGAGGACATTGCACAAAAGCCTCTCCCGCAAAGGCTACGATGCCGATGCGATCGCCTTGGAGCAGAGATAAGAGATCGATCATCTCTCGTTTGGATCGCTCCAATCGAGAGGGAGAAATATCCGTAGCCAGCATGGAGGTAGATAAATCGAGGGCTACCATCAGATCGATGCCTCCCTTCGGCACATCCTTCCATTCAAATCCCCATCGAGGACGCGCGAGAGCGAAGACCAAAAAGGTCCATGCAAGAACCAAACAGAGCATCTTGCTCCAGGCCCGCTGAGGGCGCCATCGATGCGTAAGGAGTTCGGAAAACCGACTGCTGGCAATTTGTTTCCAATTTTTGGCGCGACTGCGATGTTGATACACCAAAAGCCCCAGCAAAAAAGGAAGGGCCCAAAGCAAAAGTAGAGACTCGGGGTGTTGGAAATCCATTAGGGTACCCGCCTCAAACGTGTGAATCGCAACAAGAGTTCCATCAACAAGAGACCCAAGCCGGCCCAAGCCCAGCCTTCGTAATTCTCATCATACTGTTGAAACACCTGTGCTTTGGATTCTGCTTTTTCCAATTGATCGATGGTGGCATAGACCTTCACCAAATTCTCGGTGTCAGAAGCCGTGAAATATTGCCCCCCTGTGATTTCTGCAATCTGGGTGAGCAACTTGTCATCGAGATCCAAGATTACCTGGGTGTAACCACGGTCTGTACGAATGGGCACCGGTCCATGACTTCCAATCCCGATGGTATAGATCTTAACTCCCATGGTTTTGGCAGCCTCTGCTGCAGAGACTGGGTTGAGTTTGCCTGCGTTGTTACTCCCATCGGTGAGGAGCACGATAATTTTGCTCTTGGCTGTAAGTTCCTTTAAGCGGTTGGTCGCTACCCCGATGGCATCCCCAATCGCAGTGGCATCACCTGCCATACCGATTTGAGCTTGATCCAAAAAGGTGAGCAATACATCGTGATCCAAGGTGAGAGGCGCTTGGCTATAAGCATGGGTACCGAAGACCACCATACCCAGACGATCCTCTGTCCTCTTTTGGATGAACTGGGATAGCACATGCTTCACCACCGCAAGTCGGTCGTGACGTTTGCCCTCGAGAACAAAGTCCAAGGCTTGCATACTGCCCGAGGTATCGATGACCAACATGATATCGAGACCCTCGGTTTTCTTCTCGTGTTGCGTACGACCTGTCTGTGGACGGGCCAAGGCTACAACCACACAAAGAATAGAGAGACATCGCAACACAAACAAAAGATGACGAAAGCGCACCCACAAAGAAGGTGTCACACGTGCAACAGATGCACTAGAAGAAATGCGCAATGCTGGACGATGACGCAGATACCGATAGGTCAACGGCAATAATAAAAGTAGAAGTAAGAAAGCTTGGGGATATGCAAACCACATAACTTAGCTCCCCGTCTCAGGCGTATCGATGGTTTGGTTCCACCATTTGATCCACAGAAGAATTTTTTCATGACTCTCCGTAGCTTCCTGCAAAGAAGTCTCGGCTTTGGCAAACTTAATTAAATCAGACCGCTCAAAAAAACGGCTCATATCCTGTTTTCTCTCCGTGGAAAATTGGGGCAATGCCTGAAGTTGAGCCCGAAGCTCTCGCAAAGTCATCTCCGTAGCTGAAAACCCACAGGTGAGCTCTAGATACCGACGTAAACCAAAGCTGAGTTGATAAAAATACTCCGATTTTGCTTTGCCCACAAAAGGATGAGGGGGGGTAAGCCCTTGCAAATATCGATTCGCAACGAGAAGCGGATCCTCGGGTGCAGGCGGAGGGGCTGCTTTTCTTCGTTTCCAAAGCCAGTAGAGCAACGCTGCAAGTAGGAGAATTGCGGCTGCAAGAAGGGCCCAGGTGCGCCAGTCTCCCCAACTCCATACGTAGGGGATGAGCTCGCGAATGTCGTGGGGCAAGTGATCCGGCTCTGCTGGCACACTGGTGGGTGCAGCTGGAATCGGAGGTACAGGGGCAACTTGCTGGCTCATCGACCGCCTCCTTTGGCGCGACGCTCCCGCTCCTGCATAAGCCGAACAAGGGGACGCACCACAGAATCTTGGGTAGAGAGGAAAAAGAAATCGGTCTTGTTCTTGCGAAAGTGCTTCTGCAAAGAAGCGGCATGCGCGGCACCGACTTGTGCGTACTGACTGCGACTGCCTGCGTGAGAGGTATCCAACCAGAGGGGTTGCTGGGTCTCTGCATCTTCCAACGCCAAAATCCCTGCAGGGAGTACCTCTTGTTCCCACGGATCATACACGGGCACACAGACAAGATCGTGTCGATTGCGTATGGCTTGAAGCGGGCGCTGCCACTCGGTGCCAAAGAAGTCGGAGAGGCAAAAGCACAGAGTTTTTCTTTTGCATACACCTGCAAGAAATTGGCTCACCTCTGCCATGCGGGTGCCGGTCCCTGCACTCTCGTGGTCCAATACGGTGCGTATGATTTGCCAAATGTGAGCGCGCCCTTTTTTTGGGGGCAGGTATCGCTCCACATGATCGGAAAAAACCAAGAGACCCACTTTGTCGTTGTTTTTACTTGCTAAAAAAGCAAGCACAGCGGCGAGCTCCGCTGCAATCTCTTGCTTGAATCTCCCGGTGGTACCGAAATTCATAGAAGCACTCACGTCCACAAGGAGCATCAAAGTGAGCTCTCGCTCCTCACGGTACACCTTAACGAAGGGATCGTTCATACGTGCAGTAACGTTCCAATCAATGGTACGCACATCATCACCGTGGGCGTATTCGCGTACCTTTTCAAACTCCATCCCAGAGCCCTTGAAGACGGAGGAATATTCCCCCGCCAAGGCATTGGTAGCCAAATGCCCGGCTTTGAGTTGGATATGCTGAATTTGTTGCAACAGGGAAGCGGATAACATGGCTGCGCTCCTTAAGGTACTTCCACTCGATCCAACACTTTTGTGATGATGTCTTCCACAGACATACCTTCGGCTTCCGCTTGGTAGGTACGACGCACTCGATGACGGAGGATATCCATGGCGACATCTTTCACATCCTGAGGCGTTACATAGCTACGCCCCTCTAGGAGGGCGTTCACGCGGGCAGCGCGATCGAGGTTGATGGAAGCACGAGGGCTGGCGCCACTCTCGATCCAAGCCGCAAGATCTGCGCAACCACACTCTGCAGGAAACCGAGTAGCAAACACCAAGTCTACGATATACACGCGAATTTTGTCGGCAATGTACACGCGGTCTACCCACTCGCGCAACTCTCGGATGTCTTGCTTCGAGGCAACTTGTTCCAAGATCGGCGCCACAAGGGCTGCGCTGCGCATGAGGATCTCTTTCTCCTCTGCCTTGGTCCCGTAGGTGACGTTTACTTTGAAGAGAAACCGGTCCATCTGCGCTTCTGGCAGCGCGTACGTACCTTCTTGATCGATGGGGTTTTGGGTGGCCATGACGAGAAAGGGCTCATCCAAGGGCCACGTTTGTTCCCCGATGGTAACTTGCCGCTCTTGCATGGCTTCCAAGAGAGCTGATTGCACTTTAGCCGGAGCGCGGTTGATTTCATCCGCCAAAACAAAGTTGGCGAAGATGGGGCCTTTTTTTACGCGAAACTCTGAAGTCCGCGGATCATAAATTTGGGTACCGATGACATCGGCGGGTAAGAGATCGGGGGTAAATTGCACGCGTTTAAAGCTTAGGCTGGTGCAATCCGCCAGGGCTTTGATGGCTGTAGTTTTCGCCAAACCAGGCACCCCTTCGAGGAGGACGTGGCCCTGAGCGATCATGGCGGATAAGAGGCGTTTGCCCACATGGGCTTGACCTACAATGCGTTTTTCGAGTTCGCGCAAGATGGTATTTGCCTTCTGCGCTTGTTTTTGGATCTGAAGATCCAGTGCGGCGGGATCCATTTCTCCGAGCATATCGATGCACTCCCTAGTGGTGAGACTCTGCTGCGCAGTTATAGCGTAAAATATAATTCTAGTAACTGGCGTTGCCTAGTTTTTTTTAGGAGGGGATACCCCGTTACCGCACCGCATCCCCCCTTTTTGATCAAGGGTTGATATTCCGCAGATGTACATTCTGCCGTTCAATCCCATGTCAAGTTAACATCACGGGGACACCCGATGCGAGTGTCCCCAACAAGAATGAACGGTTACGGGGACACTCGCATCGGGTGTCCCCACAGGGCCCTCGTTTCGCTTCTCGATCCAAATGGCATTTGCCTTCTGCGCTTGTTTTTGGATCGGCGGGATCCATTTCTTCGAGCATATCCCCTAGTGGGGAGGCTCTGCTGCGCAGTTATAGTGTAGAATAAAATATAAAAGGCAAACTGGAAAAGAATGTAGATTTTTCGGGCAATTTATCTGTATCCGTCATCCCCAGCGCCTGAAGGGCGCGTCGGGGATCCCCCTCGATCGTGGGAGATGCCCATACGGCCGAGGCGGCCTGGGCATGACGGATACTTAAAAACTTAATCAAGTTTTTTGCTGATGGCCCTGCAAAAGATTGCGGAGGAACTGCTTTTCTCCCCAGATGGCATTACTCTTTCCATCTCTACAGGGACCTTACGTATAGGCACCTATCTGCAGATAGAAGATGTTGCCGACCTTCTGGTCTATACGATAGATCCAACCGTTTCCACAAGGAGCAGAAAAAGTCTTAGAAAGGCTGGAGAAAAAAACAAGAGAAGAACAAGCCTATCTCATATTTGGTTATCAGATATTTGATGCTATCCTTCCCCCATTCGTCTCCTCCGACTCCGCAAACATGCAGAGATCTGAAAACAAGTACCCCGATTGTGTGGAAACCAGCATTCGAAATTGGATCAAATTTTTATAGCATTAGCACCAGAGGATATGAACTGGAGTGTAGCCGAAGGAAAGACTCTCGATATATGACAGAGCCGAACCGTGCGCCTTGGATCCCCTAATCCTTAAGGATGAGGAGGATAAACCAGGTCTTCATCTTTATATTTTTGATTTGATCGATCTGCTTCCTACTGGGTTTTTTACAGCGCAAGATCTTACGGAATTAGAAGCACAAGCAGCGTCAAAGTCTGAAGCGTGCCAAGCCAGAGTGAAACGCTTTCATGAACTCGTAACCAGGAAGAATACCCACTAACGTAGGAGCTGTCTGAAGTCTCCGCGCACTCAAGATGACAAGCCCCCCTATCCTATGCTATAAGCTGAAGACAGCTTATATTTTCTGGAGACTCCTATGTTTGCATTTTTACGCCGTTTGTTTCGTATTTTTTCCGCTGCTGGTCATTCGGCTCTCGATAAGATGGAAGACCCTGTCAAGATGACCGAGCAGGGCATCCGCGAACTTCGCGCCCAACTTACCGCAAGTTACGAAAGCCTCGCCCAATCCAAAGCGGTGCTTTTGCAAGCCCGCAGGGAAATGCAGGAACGGCAAGAACAAGCCACGTCCTACGAGGGAAAAGCCATCGCCTTGCTGCAAAAAGCAAAAGCCGGTGCCATTCCCCTTGCGGAAGCAGAAAATTTGGCCCGCCAAGCTTTGAGTAAAAAAGAAGAGATCAGCCAACAAGCATCCAGCTACGAGAAAAGTCTCCTTGCCCAAGAGGCGAGTGTTAAAAGTTTAGAGAGTCGCATTCAAGAGCTGAAATCCAGTGTTCAAAGTTGGGAGCGAGAGCTTACAACCCTGAAAGCTCGATCTAAGATTGCAACTACCTCTCGCAACCTCAATCAACAATTGGCACAGGTGGATGCAAGCAGCACCTTGAGCTTGCTCGAGAAGATGAAAGAAAAAGTGCAAACGGAAGAAGCCTTGGCTGTTTCTTATTCTGAGATCAAAACGAAAGACGAAAGTCTAGACTCTGAGATTCAAAAAGCCCTCGGTACCGCTGCTATCAAGACAGATAAATCCGGTGTGGATTCCCTTGCCGCACTCAAAGCCCAACTGCAGATGGAGTAGAAGATGTCAGCTGGAATCGTCATGTTGCTCCTCTCTTGTGCAGCGGCCTACGTATACTTATTCTATCTCAAGCCCAAAGAAGACACCGAAGCGGCTACAGAATCCGGTGGGTTTCGTCCAGCTCGTGCATTCGTTGCTCCAACACCTAAAGCAGTGGCCACGGGAGATGTGATGGAAGATGCCCGGCCGGGAGATTTCTTGCAGTTGCAAGATGTGGGCCCTCGCATGCTACAAATTTCTGCCCAGATCACCCATCGGCATCGCTCCAAAATGGGCGTTTCTCGCAAAACCGTTCTCGAAGGCGATACCGGTACGGGGCCTTGCTGGATGACCACTTTCCCGCAAACACCACATCAGATCTGGATCACCTTAGAGCTCATCTCTGCAGAATCTCTGCCCATCTCGAAGGCTCAGTTGCAAGCCCTCACCGTAGATACAGATTGCACCGTGCAGTGGGAAGGTGTGACCTATACGTTCAATGGAAAAGAAGTGCGACTGTTCTGTCCCGATGGCAATGAACTAGAAGCCGAAGAAAAAACCAGATGGTTTTTTCAAAACCGAGATGCTGCCCTCGAATTTTTACGCAATTCCAAAGGCGAGTACAAAGGGGTGTTCTGGGCAGCAGTACCTCGACAACAGATCTCGCTCTTGAAAGGTTCTTAAAAGTGAAAAATTATCTTTGGTTTAAATACGTCGTCCTCGGCATGTTTGCCACATCCTTCTACTTGATCCTATTTGATTCCTCTCCTTCTGAGGGGCCCAGACGCCAACGCATCGTAGATCCGCAAGATCAGGGACACACTACCATTGCCACGGGGCGTTTGCGCATCGATCAAATTGAAAAGGCCATGCAACAATCGAAGACTGCGGAAGAGTTGGAGCGAGCGCTCAATTCCTCCGACATTCGCGGTGACAACATGGATCTTACGGGAGATGGAAAACCAGATTACATTCATGTAACCGAAGTTGCCAAACCAGCGGGGTTCCTGCTGGAATTACACTTGCCTGATAATAAGCGAGAA
Organism: Deltaproteobacteria bacterium; assembly: GCA_947475005.1. Lineage (GTDB taxonomy): Bacteria > Bdellovibrionota_B > Oligoflexia > Oligoflexales > Bog-1112 > CANIBL01. The sequence goes on from CANJLI010000019.1 coordinate 26,306, forward strand.
GAGTTGGCACGTATTTCTGTCACCCCTCAAAACAACGGAGGCGCTGCGGTACAGTACCAAGGACAACCGGCTTACTTTGCAGGGCCCAGCACCCATTCTTCCGTTTGGCCCTCTGTGGGTACCGGTTTGATCCTGGGATATCTATGGGGACGTCACACACCGTATCATTCTCCATACAGCTACGGTTCCTATCCATCGCATTTTTCCTCACGCCCGCAAAGCAACACTGCGTATAACAATCGACATGTAGCTCCGTCTCCGTACAAGGCACCGATTCAGCAACCCTCCCGTTCTCAACGGGGATTTCAACCCAAAAGCAGGTCCACCCCGTCCCGTAGCGGGGGATTTGGACGAAGGAGATAACACATGACCTCTAGAATAGAACCGAGCCAACGTCAGCAACTTTGCGGCCTCTACGTGCTCCAACTCCTCACAGAGGAAACTGAAACCTTGGCTGTCCCCTTGGAGCGAGAACAAGCTTTTCTTGCTCCCGTTATGGAATGGTTGGCTTCCTGTGGCTATGTGCAGGTACAAGATGATGTGTATGTTGCTGCCCCCAAAGGGCGTGATGTTCTCTTGCAGTTTTTAGAACGGTACCAACATTTTCTCACCGAGATGGATGTGTACTGTGCGGTAGATTTGGCTCAGGGAGAATTTGCTTTTTCTGCGTACGAAACTTTTTCTACGAAGCAAGCTTGGGATACGTTTCTCGCTCAAGAACGCTGGGCTGATGTACGCATTGCGCTTTGTGAGTGGAAAGGCAAAGACCCCATCGAAGCGGTATTCATGAATTTTGTGGAAGAAGGAAATTTCGGACTCACGCGAAATGGCTGGGACTACGATGGATTCTTAGGGCAAGTATGGGAGGAGATTGCCACCATCGCACAGGGTGCCCTTCGATTGCAGGATCTCGCTTACGAAGACCAGGGGGAATTTTTTCCCGCTAGCCAAGTTGCACAAGATATATATGAGCAGGGGCAGAGCCTGCGGTAGTGTATAGAGGGTCTTCTTCTTCTTCTTCTTCTTCTTTTGTGGAACCAGCTGCGCAGTTTCCACAAAAGAAGAAGAAGAAGAAGAAGAAGAAGAAGAAGAAGAAGAAGAAGAAGAAGCAACTACTGGGTAGTTACAATAAAATAGAAATTGTAAGTTGGGCGTATCCTGTTGTTACGAACGGCGCTGCCTTAAGAGGATACTCCATAATTCTGTCGGGACACCCGAGAATGGCACTTCCTTAAGGATACAATTGTCATCTTTCGCTTACGTTCAAGATAGCTCCCCATCCGTCATCCCAAGGCTGCGTAGCAGCCGTATGGGATCTTGATAAAAACGAAGGGATCCCATACGGTCCCTTCGGGACCTTGGGATGACGGATTCACAAGGATTTAGGCAAATAGAAAGCTTAAGTTGGGTTCTACCCATTCTTACCGTGTATTATATACAACAAACTTTTCATCTCTTTTTTCGATTCTGCGATAATGAAATTTTTGATTGCTCAAATCACTAATGATGGTTGATTGAACAGCAGCTGAAAAAGTTGATAATTGTAAGGTTTCATTCAATTGACCCTCTGTACAGGGTTGCCTAGTTTCTCTCGCATGCTGCATTTTCAAAAATTTTTCTGTCGAACTATATTTCTCAATCCAGAAATCAGAAAGTGAAATTTCCTGCTCATTTAAATAGGCTTTCCACTTTAGGTAGAGATTTGTTCCACCATCTTCTAACTTTGTTTCAGATCTCACCAAAATAAATTTAAAGTGTCCTAAATGATTAGAATGAAATAGTGTATCACTTTCTAAAACAAAATTTGGGAAAAGTATTCTAGTCCGCACGGCAGCTCTGGATGCACTTGCATCACTTGCTATGAGTGCACTTCCACCACCAATCAAAAGTCCGGTGGCAAGCACTATATTTCGCATCCACATAGGCTCTCCTTTTTAATATCCGCTGTGATGGGGATATCGTACAGAGAACACAGAGAAAATAAAACAAAAACAGCAGAGTAAATAAAATTCAGAACAGCTCAAAACAATGCATCAAATCCGGCGCTGGCATAAAGCTGCCATACATCTCGAACCACTTGCCCCACTCCAAGACTGGTATTGAACCGCACACCTTTGTTTTGAAACAAAAGATCTGCGGTGTAGCCGTGCGCTTGAATCAAACTCTTTCTCCAATCTTGGTTTTGAAACCAAGCGCCTCCGTAATTGTAGAAGGCAGTGAAATTAAGACGCTCCACATATAAAATCCACCACTGATAGTCGATGTTCTTTACAAGGGGTGTTGTAAAATTAAACTTGGCTCTCGCTTGAGAATCCCCATAAGAATTAAAAAACAAGCCCCCTTTTTTTCCTAAGAGCGACCAGGAATTTTGATTATATCCCCCTCCACTTCCAGCGATGAAGGTTTTGAGTGGCACATAAAACTCCCGCAAATTTGTGCTCTTTCCCTCTCGACTTCGCAATCGAGAGCCTTGCACATCAAGACCCATCGTAGAGCCTCTCCAGGGAATGGCATATGTTGCAGATACCTCTGCTTGCAATCGATTGAAATCAAAGTTGCGATTGAGTGCTGCTGCTGCCCACTCCCCTCCTACCGATTGCATCCAGGTAAAATTCCCATGGTGCTGGGTATGAACTAACGAAGCAAAAGGCACCGTTAATAGCCCTGTGCGAGGATTGTGAGGGCCTATATACGTATGACGATCTCCCATACGCGCACCCATACGCAAGTCCCATTCATGCTGCACGAAATAGAATGGCAACATCATCTCTGCGCGCACGCCTTTTTCATCGAGGTAAGAAGTCTTACCCTGATTCGATGTTGGATCGAGCAACAATCCATCCCACATCTGCGCTCGATAGGCGGAGAGCGTGATCGTAGGCCAAAATCGGGTGGAAGTAAGACTGACATTCGTATTGGGATAGTGACTATCTGGGCCGTATAAAAAGCTTAGCTGCACGGTTTCATTTTGCATATGATCCATCAGCGGCACGGAAATCACCCCATACTGGTATCCCAAGGCATCATCAGCTCCAATCCACGGAAAAGCCAACACGGGTCGGCCTCGCCAATGTGCAGGCTGAGAACCCCCAATTTCGGTAGCGGGAGATTTCGGATCTGCTTGATCGAGCGGATATGCTTCTTTCAAATAAACAGTCTGCTGCGTACGTATGGATGCATACAGAGGATCTGAATCTTCGAGCCAAATCGAACCTGCATGTAAAGCATTGTGCAAAGTGGGAATGGGATCTTGCACCGGCTGTTGCGCAGCCCAAGCCAGGGGAGAAGTGGGAGAAATCCCTTGACGACAAGGCCCCATGTGCAATTCGCTAGGGGATACTTCCACAGTTTTGCTATGCCCTCCCTCTTGGATGTCGATGCGTAGATTGCCATTTGGCATTGCAGTTACCCGTTGGACCCAGTCTTCAAACTCGATCTGTCCCTGGCATTCTCCCGATTTCGATTGCACACGCAAAAAACGACGGTTGTGCTCAGCCGCTAAGATCCAGTGTTCGTCCTTGACCTGAGTAACGTACAAGGGAAGTTCATTGCCCCATGGCACAGGAGAGACTGCTTTTGTCGCAACGTCCCACTCCCATACTTGAGCTCGCTCACCCCCAAGGGTTTGCTCGTTCACCCGAAACCATAGACGCGCATATTTCCCTGCTGCATCCTTTGTGCCTCCGATCATGTGCACCGTTTTGGGCAAAGTATGCACAATGGGGCAAGATACAGAGAGCGGGTTCTGAGTGGCATCTACTAGACACAACGATGTCACTTCGTAGTCTTGCTTTTCCACAATCACAGCATCAGGTGTTTCATAGACACCTAAAATCCGTTGTGCCTCAAGGATATCGAGCTCTTGTGTTTCTCCATTCTGCATGCGTACCAACCGATGCCGCTCCATACCTGAATGAAGATCCACACGTTTTGCCACAGCAAATTTATTACCTGCCTGTAGACTGGATGCTGCCACTATTCGATCTTTTAAACTAACCGATAGCAGGGGACCTTTGGCATACTGCTTCCAGTGCGCAGTGGCTGCTTGTTGATACGCAGCATATAATTTTTGTCCTGCATGTTTGGATAAAGCCTCCTTGGAGAGAGACGCATATCGACGTAAAGCTTCATCCATAGGCATAAATGCACTAAACGGATTGCAAGAAAAAATATAATACGGGGGCATGGAGTAGTGAAAAAAATCTTGCATCAAAGCGGGAAATTGGTCTTCTTTTCCCTGTTGGAGAATCCACCTTACGAAAGCACCTGATATGGCATAGCCTTCTTCTGCAAACTGGTCGTCGGTATACAGACTGTGCAACCGATCGTAGGTGGGCCACCGTCCAGTGAGGGCAGCTTGTCGCTCAATGCTAGCTTGTACATCCGATCTTACAGAAATGCTGAGGGATTCTGCTAGGCCCTCCAAAAACCAGGCTGGCATCCACGGCAGATGGATGATGGCACCTGCTGGCCCAAACCAATTGTGCAGATGCAAGTACATGGTCATGTGCACGTATTCATGCTGAAAGAGACCCCGGTCCCCCTGTCCCCAGGTTTGCAACTCGATGGCATCGGTAACGAAGTTCGCAAAAGAAGCATTCGATGTTTCCGCGGAGACAACCACAGGCAAGGGGCTACTTCGCTGGATCCCCATCCAACCCTCCAATAAGGGGCGAGCCGCCTCTAAAGACCGCGCAACCATGGCGGCTTCGCGGGGTGCACGCGCGTCATGATAAATCCAGAAGTGCGGCGTTTGAACTTCGTTATACTCAAAACCGCCCTGATTCATCCCAAATCCGATGGGGAGTGCCCAACCACGGGAAGAGAAAGAAAAAAGAATCCCAGCCCCGATCCACGCGATAAAAATACGCCATAGCAGATAAAATGGTTGGTTCATTTTCATCCTCTCCCGAAAATAAAAAGCACAACGTTGGGCCTTGTCCCGCCCCGTTGGATCGCCTATAATGCCCTACACTTTTATGTGTACAACTTGATGTGCATGTCCGTGGGAGTCATCGACTTTACTATGGTACGCCATTAAATATTCAAACGAAATCCCAAGTAAAAGAAGAAGGATATACACGTATGTTGAACCCAATTGGTCTAGATGCAGAAGAGAGACGTAAAGCACTCGAAACAACCGTAGGTGCTATCGAAAAACAATTTGGAAAAGGTTCCATCATGTGCCTCGGAAAAGGCGCAGAGGTGCAGCCGCTTAGAACGGTTTCCAGCGGAAGTCTTTCCCTGGATGTTGCCCTGGGAATCGGCGGTTTACCGCGCGGTCGAATCGTGGAGATTTACGGACCTGAATCCAGCGGAAAAACCACATTGACCCTCCATGTCATTGCAGAAGCGCAGAAGCACCAAGGCGTTTGTGCCTTCGTCGACGCAGAGCACGCATTGGACACCAACTATGCCAAAAGAATCGGGGTCAACCTCGACAACCTGCTCATCTCTCAGCCGGATACAGGGGAGCAGGCGTTGGAAATCGTAGAGATGCTCGTACGCTCCGATGCTGTCGATGTGGTGATTATCGATTCCGTTGCCGCTCTCACTCCTAAAGATGAACTCGAAGGGGAGATGGGGGATAAGCACATGGGATTGCAGGCCCGTTTGATGTCTCAGGCTCTACGTAAACTCACGGCCGTTGTTTCCAAGACGAACTGCACCGTGATCTTCATCAACCAATTGCGAATGAAGATTGGTGTCATGTTCGGTAGCCCTGAAACCACCACGGGTGGAAATGCGCTGAAATTCTACGCCTCCGTGCGTCTCGATATCCGCCGTATTGAATCCATCAAAGAAGGCGATGTCGCCATCGGAAACCGAGTCCGCGTAAAGGTAGTGAAGAACAAGGTGGCAGCTCCTTTCCGCCAAGCTGAATTTGATATCCTCTTTAACCAGGGGATCTCCAAATTGGGCGATGTGCTGGACCTCGCTGTTTTGCATAATATCGTGCAAAAATCCGGTTCTTGGTTCTCTTACAAAGAAGAAAAACTGGGGCAAGGCCGCGATGGTGCCAAAGCGATCTTAGCCGCCAATCCAGAGCTGTTTAATCGGGTATACGATGAGACCCGTGCGTTCCTAGGGTTGCTTCCTACTGGCGCGGAGACTCGCCGAGACGAAGCGGAAGAAAAGGTAGCAAAAGGGGCTAGCTCCAAGAAGATGCTGAAGCAGTAAATTCTGTGGGAAGAGCTGGTTGCGGTGTCCCCTTGCCGGACTCTGGTCGGGGACACTCGCATCGGGTGTCCCCATAGGAGACCTCTCAACCTGAAGTATCCTACCCCAGCGTCTCGTGGGGCAATTGCTCCTTCGCTGCCAAAAATCTCTTATACGGACTATAGAACCGCAGGTTGCTTACGCGGGAGGTGTACAAGCACCCGTAGGAATCCAGTTGGTTTGCGAAACGAGACCGCTCGAGTCCCACCTTCATCAGCTCCCCCCACACGGGGTGAAACCCAGCCTCTCGTTTGGCTGTGAGTGCCTTGATGTGAATTTCTAGATTTTTAAGTGCCGTTATTTTCGTGTCAAATTCAGCCTGCAGCCTCTCATTATCTACAGCTTCATGTTCCTTGCTCTCTTTTTCTGCGTAGAGAAGGTGCCGCTTATTGGCAGCCAGTTTGGATCGAATTTTTTGCAACTCTTCATCTAACTTTTCTTTTTCTGCAATCTGCTCATAAATTTCATCCAAAGCACCTGCAAATTGGGTGAGCTTAGCAATTTCTGCCTCTAGCTCCTCAATAATCACAAGGGTTCTCCAGTTGAGGCTCCCCTTAGAATGGATAATATCCCCGTAAATATGATCCCCTACATAGAGGATCTCATCACCTCGATATCCTGTGGTTTGCTCAAACAAGGTGGCATTGCCACCATGATAAATTCGATTGGGATGGAAGGCTCCCTCATGGATCTTCAACAGATTGGAAGTCTCCACCACCTCAAAGAACGGTTGGGTACCACTAAAAAAAGTGGGTTTCCCCGCTCCTACGATAATGAGGTCCCAATACTCTTTCCAATGAGAAAAAGCCTCGTGAGCATCATTTAAAATAAATCCCATAATCTCGTTGGTATAATCGTAGCGAGAGTTAGTGAGCAAAAATAGAAATTTCTCTGCATCTCGAAGTCGCAACAAGGTAATCGGCAACGACTTGTCTCGTATGATGTATTTTCCGATGTCTTTCAATACTTCATTTTTGATACTGCCATCTCGATGACACAAATCGATAAAAGAACGAAGATCTTGGTAAACTTCCAGAAAACTTTTTTTAATTTGTTTGGGATGTTGATTCATAAAATCTACAATTTCAACAAACAGCTGGACTTCACTCAATGCAAAAAAAGAATCCAAGGACAGGAAATCTTGAGCTCGAAAACTTCGTTTGTTATAAAGCTCGTAGCGTTCCTCTTTGGTTAGTTCCCGATAACCATGGTAGGCTTTTTTCACATACTTATGCCCATCTACTTTGAGTAAATTCCCATTTTTATGATCTACCAAAAGGCCCCGAATTAAGAAGTTCGGTTTAAACTCGAGCTGGAGTAACGCTTGTGGATAACCTGCTTCGATAAATTTTTCCAACGTCTTTCGAAAGGCGAGATTCTCGAAGGTCTCTCGTATATAGGGAGCCAAAGTATGATCCATATCAAAGCCCACCAATTTGATGGAGCCAAAATTTAAGGAACGGTTCACATAGATGCGATGTTCCTTTGTAATCCCGTGTTTATATGTCATATCGGTTCCTTCTAGAAAGAATGGGAAAATGGACGAAGGAGCTCGTCTCGCACCTCTCTCTTCTGCCATGCACGACCCAGCACGCCAAAAAAACTGAGCTGTACATCCCAACTGTGATTTTGACTCATCGTATCATAAGTCGATCGAACTTCCCCCTGTACCCACCAAAAAGAATAGAAATTCCAGCGAAGTGCTGCTGAACCTCTCTTGTACTCTCCTTTTGGCTGATACGATACAGGATGAGACCGTTGCCACTGGGTCTGTTGCATCCGAATGCGAGGAAAGACATATTCTTTCCGTCCCCATCCTACGAAAATCGGTACTTCTACAGTGTGTTTACGTAGTTGTGCATAAAGACCTAGCTGATCTTCCTTGCGATCTTGCCAAAAATCATTGCATCGAAAATACAGACGTTGTGCCTGTAGAGCTACGTATTGTCCCTGCCAAAAAATTTCTTGCACCACACCAAAACTGACCTGCCTTTCTTTTTTATTCCAGGTCTGATAACTAAGCCATGGATCTTCCTCATTGAATTTTTTTTGCAAGATCCCGTATAAAATCGATTGAGTAGAGGCATTCCATGCATAGGCCACCCAGGGGTAAAGAGACTGGCTATGAAGAATGTTGCGGTAGGCCTCAGTTTGCGTGCCCCCTTTTTTACCCTGCAAAACCCAGCTATAAAATCCAAACAAACCGAGTGTCCACTGAGAGGAAATGGAGAAAAGTACGCTTGGCGACAGGCGATGTTCCCGTTGCAATACCGTCGTATCTTTTCCCACCCCTGATTGTGCAATCCAATGCTGCAAGTAATCGTAGTCTGATTCAATATAGAGAGCCCCCAACTGCACGCGTGGCAATCCAAATCCCAGTTGCCCCTCTCCTCGAACCTCTTTTTCCACCCCAGTAGAGTAGGAGGTGGTAGAAAAAAAACCGCCTCCCATTCGCAGCAAGGCAGAGTACAATAGAGGAACTGCTGTGGGGGGAGAGCTTCGATCGAGGGCCAAGAGACCTTGGGCAGGGCGCAGATCCTGGCTCCAGAGTAGCAGAAAAAAATACAGAATCCGGATTGGATACATGCGAGAACCCCAAGTACCAGGTTAAAGAAGCTATTTGACGGATATATAAGGAAATCTAGAGACATGCATATTGAAATCAGTGGAAAAAGCGATATTGGTAAAAAAAGAACCACCAACGAAGATGCCTTCCTCATCGATACGGATCACAATCTGGTCATCGTGGCGGATGGTGTCGGCGGATTACAAGCAGGCCAAGTTGCCTCTCAACTTGCGGTGCAAGAAATTCACGCCCATCTACAGGGACAAATTTTTACCCCTGAGGAGCTTAGTACCTCCGTTCAAAGAGCCAATCTAGCTGTCTATCAAGCAGGCCTTGGGAATCCCAATCAAGCGGGGATGGCAACCACGGTAAATACCGTGGTCTTCTTCCAGGGGCATGTACATATCGCCCACGTAGGCGACAGTCGCACCTATCGATTCCGCCAAGGAAAATTGGAAGCGATGACCCAAGACCACAACGTAAAAACATTTCTTGCCAACGGATGGCTTACAGCAGAACAAATCGATGATCGACTGTCGAAGGAAGCTCTAATGCGTGCAGTAGGTATGGAACCCACCTGCATCGTGGATCTCTATGCATTTGATTTGGCCGCACAGGATATATGGCTAACAGCCACAGACGGTCTCTTTGGCATGGTCGCTCACAAAAGGATGGAGGAGATCCTCCTGCAGCACGGTACCCATTTAGATCGGGCTCTCGCTGCCCTGGTGGATGAGGCAAATGCCAATGGGGGACGAGATAATATTACTGCCGTATTGGCTTACGTAGCTGAGATTTAGGTTTTTTCTTTTTCTGGGAAACCAGCTGCGCAGTTTTCCCAGACCCTTCCTTGCTTCGCAAAGGGAGAGTGGGTGGATTCCTTTCGGTTACCATGTTAGATGCCAAGGCCGGCGCTCAGGCAGATTCTTCCCGACTCTCTCAATCGCAGAGTAAGCCCCAGTCATGGAATCCAAAACGTCCGCTGCGATTTCGACCCGCCGGGATCCCTCTACCTGGCTGCCCTTGGCCCCTTAAATGTTAACCAAAAGGAATCCCACCGCTCTCTCCTGTAGCTACCAGAAACCCCCAGTAGCAGCGAGAGAACGGAGATACATTTCTAGAATGGCGCGTCAAGGGCAGCCGCTTGGGGGGACCTACCCCTACCGCATCTCCAGTTATTTTGTATGGTGATCTTGTTTCCCAAGTGGCTCAACCCTTTCAGGTATCTCTGAAAATATTCTAGGTTTAAAACTAGCTCTGACAACTGTATTGAAATCGTAACACATTGATATTAAATGTATATTTATC
>CANJLI010000020.1 GCA_947475005.1 Deltaproteobacteria bacterium
AATACTATCTGCGATTTTGAGAGGGTGGGAGGCCCCGAGCGAGCGCCGGCCTTGGCCCCTCAAATGGTAACTGAAAGGAATCCGACCGCTCTCCCATTGCGAGGCAAGGAGGTGTGGAAACTGCGCAGCTGGTTCCACAAAAGAAGAAGAAGAAGAAGAAGAAGAAGAAGCAACTACCTGGGTAGTTACCTTTTTTTCACGAGTTCATCTAGCGCAAAATTAGAAAGCTCAAAGCGAACCCAGACAAAAAAAGAGGGGACAGCAGAAGAAAAACTTGGGGTGTCGTATACGTTCCAAATTTTTTGATTTTCGAGCTTGCTGATTTCATAGGAATCACGGTCGATGAGACGAAGACCTCGGTAGAGGGAGATATTATGAATATCGATCTCTTTGGCGATGTACTTGCCCCGCACTTCATTGAAACGAAGTCGATCTTCGCAGTCTTCCCGGTAGTTTTGGAATACGGGATTGCCTTGGATGGAAGGATGTCGACAAATTTCAGCAGCTACAGGGGTGTGCCCCACCAACAAGGTGGTAAGCAACAAAAACCGGTTTGCCATTTTGATTCTACCTATGGTGTGGTCGTTTCCATTCTCCCAGGACCCATTGAGTTGTAGCAAAAGTAGAATCTGCGTGTTGGGAAAAATGCAGAGCGAATTCTTTGTCTGCAGGAACGATGATCGTATGCTTCTATGAGTATGAGATTGCTTCTAGCTGGAGGGAAATTTTTCGTATGGCGAGGGATGACGGAAGGGGCAGTATAATGCCCAAAAAGAAGAAGAGAAACTAAATCACTCTCTGTACAGCCAAAACCTTACCAATCACAGCAAAGCTTTCTTCTTCCTTGGCACGAATGATCGGGAAGGCTACGTTTTCAGAACGTAGGTACCATCCATTTCGATCTTGCTGCATTCTGCGTACGTAGACTTCATTGTCAGCACGTACCAGAACCATGTCCCCAGGCTCTGCTTCTGTCTGATTGTGAATCAGAAGCCAGTCCCCTGTTAAAATCCCCACATCCAACATGCTGTCATCAGATGCTTTGAATGCAAATAGATTTTCAGGTGCTGGATACGGACGTTGGAACATGCCGATGGAAATACGTAGAGTACCGATGTGCTCTTCATTCGAATCAAAAGGATCGTTAGAAGACAAACGCTCGAGCCCATGTACTACGTAAGTAGTTTCTGTGCTTTGATGCGCAGGCTCATGCAGAGCGATGGCCTTTTGGGTAAGCACGAGAGACCTCGCTGACTGCTTATCAGGGGTATGTAAAAATCCCTTTCTTCGCAAAGCTGCAACTAAATCCTGAGCAGATCCGATTGCGGAGTAACCCATGTGGGCACATAACTCACGCAACGTGGGTGCAGTTCCAGAACGCTCCAGTGAAGAGCGAATGAAATCGAGCGCCTTGGATTGAATCTTAGTGAGCTTGGGGGGGGCCTTAGTCATAGCGCGGTTCCTCCACAAAAGTGAGAAGAGTGAGTCGAAAGGCTTTAGCAGCAGGCACATGAATCGTTTACCTAATTTTAATATAAAGATCTACAAAATTTAATTTTTTCTCAAAATATTTTAGTAGGTTGATTCAATTCTAATCAAAAGGATGACAAGAAGGATTTGGTGAAATGGGAAGAAAAATAAGGTGGGTTTTGGAGAAAATAAGGCAGGCAAAAGGTTAGAAGCTGTCTGACGTCTCCATCTGCGTTGTTGCCCACGTCGCTCCGGTCCTCATTTACCGGGGAGTAAACTCCGGTCCTCGCTCCTTCGGCGCCTAGCAGATGAAGACTTCAGACAGCTTCTTAGAGCGCTCGCACCCTCTCGATCAAAGGAGGATGGGAATAATAAAAGAAAGAAAAAAGAGGATGCGCAAGTGGCATTCCACTGTTCGACTCACGCAACTTAATAAGAGCGGCGCGTAATAACGCGGGAGATTCCAACTGCTGTTTTGCAAAGGCATCGGCTGCAAATTCATTGCGGCGCGACATCCAACTTCCGAGGGGCGTGAGGAAAAAATCCAAAAGCCCAAACCACAAAGAAAACACAACTAGGGCCCCATAGGGACTGATTCCTTGTAAAGAGAAAGCCTGATAAAATCCCTCGAGCTGCCAACAGCGGCTTAGCAAAAAGAACACCGCACCGGTCATGGCGATATTGCGCAAGAGCGCATTGCGAATGTGGTGCAGCTTACAATGCCCCAACTCATGAGCCAACACCGCCACCAGCTCCTCCGGTGTCAACGACTTCACCAATGTGTCAAAAAGAACGATGCGTTTTTCTCCGAAAATGCCTGTAAAGTAGGCATTCCCATGACTGCTGCGTCGAGAGGCATCCATGATGAAGATACCCGCGGTTTTAAAATCTACTTTTTTTGCCAGTGCAAAAATGGCGTCTTGCAACGGTCCCTTCTCTAGGGGAGAGAACTTATTAAAGAGGGGGGCCAAAAATGTGGGATAGAGCCACATGGCAAGCAAACTAAATCCACTCATTACGCCCCATGCCCAGAGCCACCACGTATCTCCCATTTTTTCCATGACGGTCAGCAGGCCTGCCAATAAGAGCCCACCCAATAGTGCGCCCAACACGATCCCCTTCAGTTGGTCGGCAAAAAACCCTCGAACGCTTTGTCGGTTGAACCCATGCTTGCCTTCGATGCAAAAGGTATAGAAGTAGGAAAAAGGAAGGGACATGCAAAAAGAAGCAAGACCCAGGAGAGCAAAAAAGACCAAGCCGGTAGCCAGTGACCCCGTGAATCCCATGCGTTCACAAAGGGTCATACTGGTGCGCTCGAGAAAGCCCAATCCCCCAAGGCCAAGAAAGGCAAGCTCAGCGATACCCTGTACCCAAGCTGATTTGAGGGAGAAGCGATATTTGTCTTGGGAGTAGGCCAAAGTTTTTTGAAAATCAGCCTGGGAGATCTGCAACGTCTCGCAGGCCTCCTTCTGATGGGCACGATTCTCATAATAGCGTTTGTTGAGAGCAGCAAGATAGGTTTCGATCAACTGCTTGCCCAGTCTCAGGCTCAAAAAAGTAACTACTAGTATCACGTAAAGGACTCCCCTCTTCGAATGGCTTCTGCGACAGCCCGCACTCCTTCTACAAGGAGCTCCAGTTCTGCTGGGTTGATATCGAATATTGGGGTGAAGCGCAGTGCATTTTTCCCCCCGTGAATCACGCCGACTCCATGCCGCCGCATGAACTTCTCTACACCATTTACCCCCACCACGCGAGCTTTCTCCGGACAGATTTCCACAGAAAACAAGAGGCCGGTGCCCTGCACTTTGCCCAAAACATCGGGATAGGCATTAGCTAGCTCTTGAAAAGAAGCCAAGGCCTGCTTGCCCATGATGCGGATGTTATCTCGCAAATCGGGCGTCAGTTGTTTCAAGACCGCACATCCAACCTCAAGGCCCCGGGGATTGCCCGTCATAGTGTTACCGTAGAGCCCATCCACATAGGCTGCTGCTACCGTATCAGACATCGCCAAGACGGAAAGGGGGAACTGACCAGCATTGAGAGCCTTGGAGTAGGTCTCCATATCGGGAGCTGGGAGGTCTTGGAACCCTGGGTAATCCACAATACTGAGCACACCGTGGGCGCGCAAGCCAGCTTGGATCGAGTCTACGAGCAGGATGGTGCCTCGTTCTGCAGAGAGCTGACGAGCCAGCTGGTAGTAAGCAGGGCTGAGGCTTTCCCCGGGATTGCCCTCTCCCATCACAGGTTCCAGGAGCATAGCCTCGAAGTGTACCCCTTCTCGGTCGGCTCGCAGAAAGGTTTCCCGAAGCACATCGAGTTGGTTCATGGGCACACATACGAGATTGTCGATGCTGGCAAAAGAGCTCAAGTGTTTCTTGTACTTTTCAAGTGTGGAACTGGAGGCTTGTGCAGCGCGTTCCGTGCGCCCATGAAAGCTCCCTTTTATAGAAAGAAACGCGCGTTTTTTATCCTTTGCCTGTTGGGTGGCAATCAAGTCGGAAATGCGCAAGGCCACCGTCACGGATTCAGAGCCAGAGTTCATACAAAGGAAGCGAGAAAAAGGACAGGCATTGCGAGTGTGGCCGATCTCTTTGCGCAGGGCATCGGTAAAATGTTTCTGTGAGAAACTGGCGGTCATAACGTTGGCCATCACCTGGGTCGACTGTAAGGCCGCGCAGATTGCCTCGGGGGCGTGGCCAAATCCCAGCATGCCGTAGCCACCGGTGTCGTACAAGACAGCGCCATAGCTGGTGATCACCCAAGGGCCATTGGCGGCCAGGGCCACGTAGGGATTGATGCTGGCGGTGTTGTAAAAGTTAAGGAAGTCCGCTTGCAAGCTGGTAATTTGTTCAGCCTCGGGGAGAAACAACATTTCGGGGTCTGTCTCTCGCAATTTTTGATGAAGCTGGTAGGCTTGTTCAATGGCGACTTGCAATCGAATGTCTTGATTGATAAACGAAGCTACAACGGAGCCAGGCAGCCCAACGGTTTGGCGTGCTTTTCCATAATGGGAAAGCTCGGACAGTTTTTCCAGATAGGTCATACAACCCTCCTACACAAATATGTCTGGGGAATAAGGATCCATTATATCATGCGAAAAAGGAAAAAAAGAATCGATTCTATTCTGATGGAGCAGGGTCTGGCAGCCTCTTTGCCTCTTGCAAGGGCCATACTCATGGCGGGTAAGGTTATTGTAGAGGATCAGTGTGTATCCGATGCCTCCGCGTGTTTTGCGCCAGATGTTCAGGTTCGCGTACGCACACCTGCCTCCGCATTTGTAGGACGCGGAGGGGACAAACTCCAAGGTGCTATTGAGGATCTGGGGCTACAATCCTCTTTTGTGGGAAAAATTGTGCTCGATATCGGAGCCTCCACAGGGGGATTTACCCAGTGCCTGCTTGAAGTGGGAGCTGAAAAAGTTCTTGCCCTCGATGTGGGACACAATCAGTTGGCATGGTCTTTGCGGCAAGACCCTCGGGTGGTTTCGCTTGAACAGATGGACATCCGCAAGTTTACCGCCACAGACTATCCGACGCCGGATTGGGTGGTGGCCGATGTAAGCTTCACCTCACTCGCGCAGTTGGCGGCCGAGATTTTTCAGGTAGGGGGAGCTCATACCCAGTTTTTACTCTTGGTAAAACCCCAATTTGAGCTGGAACGCAGCGCGATTCCACCTGGCGGCGTGGTGACGGATCCCGCGGATATTGAGCGGGCTGTGGCACAGGTCAAAAAAGCCTTCGAGGTACTGGGGGGGAAGATTTTGGGTTCGATTCCATCGCGGATCAAAGGGAAAACGGGGAATCAGGAGATATTTTTGTGGGTTGAAAGGGGACACCCCGCCCGAGTGTCCCCGGCGAGAGCCTGAAAACAGAAGGGGACACTCGGGCGGGGTGTCCCCTTTTACTAACTCAGCTTTAAGATGTGTAGGTGTAGGATTGCTACGGAAAGTCTGTAAGAACCCACCCGAATGAGGTGGGCGCCACACCTTCGCTTTAGGCTTCCCTCTACAGTGGAGGGCTTGCACACCGCGAAGCGATTAGGCTCCCTTATTTGTAAGCATCGGTTCTACGCATGTCCGCAGCAACCCTACACCCTCATTGTAACAGATGCGGCCTGTGCTTTTCTATTGGTTTCGCGCTTAGAATCAAAATAGGGCTTTCTTGTCATTTTCTTCTAAACCAGTTGATGAGAGCGGATACTTTGGAAATCCTGTTCTTCTTAAATCTCCAACTTCCAGATTTCTCTTCCCAAGTACCCTTGCGAACACATCCCCTCCCATCAGTTCGAGTTCCTACCCCGATCAAGTCCCATATGCCATATCCTCGTGATCCCCAGGTGCCTGTATACGTACAACCATTTGGGTGTGTTCGTGTTGCCGCCCCGGTCAAGCCCCATTTGCCATTTTCCAACTTTCCCCAAATGCCTGTGTCAGTACGATAACCTGGACAGATGTGAGCCCCCTCACCGGTCAAGGTCCATTCGCCATTCTCTCCGGCTCCCCATATTCCCTTGAGAACTGCACCATCTGAAAAGATGTAAGCCACTTCACCGATCAAGGTCCATTCGCCATTCTCTCCAGCTCCCCAGGTGCCTGTCCGAACAAAACCATCGGATGAGTCGGTGCAAGACCCCTCTCCAATCAAGGTCCAATCACCATTTTCTCGCGCTCCCCAGGTACCTGCGCACACAAGACCATCTGAGTAAGTGAGAGTTGCCGCCCCGGTCAACTCCCATTCTCCATTTGCCTGCTCTCCCCATGTGCCTGCGTAAACACGACCATCTGGAAAGGTAATAGACCCATTCCCAGTAAACCCCCAGCTGCCATCTTGCTGCTTTTCCCAGGTGCCTGTGTAAACACGACCATCTGCCTCAATCTGCGTGCTCTCCCTTGGGAAAGGTTGAGTGCCCCCTCTTGGACTTGGAAAAGCGCTCCAGGCCAACGACGTTGGAAATAAAAAAACAAGCCATGTCAATGTGGTAATTTTTTTCATGGAATCGCCTTTCGGGGAGCAGATAAAACTCTCGCAATATTTTATCTATAGATGAAGAGAGTGCATATCAATGACAAACCGATATTTCACATCCTGACGTAACATCCGCTCATAGGCTTCGTTAATATTTTGAATCGGGATCTGCTCAATATCAGAAACGATGCCATGTTGCCCACAAAAATCCAGCATCTCTTGGGTCTCTTTAATCCCCCCAATGAGAGATCCCGCAAGCTCACGTCGGGGAATCACGAGATCCATAGCTGCCACACGCAAGGGCTCCGTAGGTAAGCCAACAAGTACCATGGCGCCATCCCGTCGTAGGAGCTGGAGCAGGGGATTTATATCGTGAGTTGCGGAGACGGTATCGAGGACAAAATCGAGCTTGTTCTTCCACGGTGTGAGATTGGCTGGATCTCGGGTCACCACCACATGATCCGCACCCAAACGGCGGGCTTCCTCTTCTTTCTGCGGAGAGGAGGTGAGAGCCACCACTTCTGCACCAAGGGCTTTGGCAATTTTGATACCCATATGCCCCAAACCGCCAATACCCACGACGCCCACTCGCTGGTTAGGCCCGATGCCCCATTTTTTTAACGGGGAGTAGGTAGTAATCCCCGCACAGAGAAGCGGCGCTGCTTTGTCCAGGGGCAGATTCTCGGGCATGCGCAACACAAAGCTTTCTTTGACCACGATCCCCGTTGCATATCCACCAAACGCGGGGGTTTTGCCATCCTTGTGCACACTGTTGTAGGTCAACACCGTACCGTTCTCACAGTACTGCTCAAGATCCTCCTCGCAGCTCGCACAATGCTGGCAAGAATCCACCATACACCCAACCCCCACTTTGTCACCGATTCGGTAGGTCGTCACCTGACTTCCCACCTCGGTCACCACCCCCACGATTTCATGCCCCGGTACCATGGGGTACAGAGAGCCGCCCCATTCATCTCGGGCTTGATGGAGATCGGAGTGGCAGACCCCACAAAATAAAATTTGAATGGCGACATCATCCGTTGCCAACTCCCGCTGGGAATACGAAAAAGGCGTCAGAGGGGATAAGGCGTCTTGAGCGGCATAGGCTAAAATTTTTTGCATGGTATTTCTCCAAATTTGGATGGGTAGGGTGATTGCGAGAGTAGCAATTGAAAAGAAGGCGAGGCAACTTGATTTTCTTTTGGGATGAGATCGGGGACAGCTACGAATGGCGCTTCCTTAAGGGGCGAAAGTCCTGCGGGGACACCCCGTTGGAGTGTCCCCGTTACCGCACCGCATCGGGGACACTCCAACGGGGTGTCCCCGCAAAATTATGGAATGTCCTCTTAAGGAAGCGCCATTCGTAGCTGTCCCCGATCTCATCCCCCAAATTTGGATGAGCAACTACATCAGTACTCAGTACTGTGATAGAATAAGTGAAGCAACAAGTAAAAATAGACACAAGAGACCGGAGTGAAAACCATGCACAAAAAAGTGCTCGGAGTCTTACTTTCCCTCATAATTTTATTGATCAGTGGATATTTTTGGTATCAAAGTTACATCTACGTAACAACTGACAACGCTTCGGTTCAAGCCAAATCGACACTACTCTCTGCCAAAATTCCAGGCCTGATCCTCCAAGCCAATGTCCAGGAAAACCAAAAAGTAAAAGCGGGGCAAGTCCTGGTTGAAATCAATCCCGAGGACTATCAATTACAACTGCAACAGATCGAATCGCAGCACGAAGCCATTGCAACAGAGGTGGGGGGAGCAGAGCGGAGCTACAATCGAACCGTAGAGTTGTTTAAAAAAGGGGCTGCTGCACGAGAGCATTTGGATATGGCTCAAACCCAATTTCATTCATTGCAACAACGGCTGAAAGCAGTAGCTGCACAAGTCACTCTTGCAAAATCCAATCTGGCATCTACAAAAATTACAGCACCTGCAGATGGCACCGTGGGTCGAAAATCCTTCGAAGTAGGCATGCTCGCAAACCCAGGACAGCCCCTCTTCGGCTTCGTAGAAGGGACCCAACGGTGGATCGTCGCTAACCTAAAGGAGACAGATCTCGATTTAATTACGGAAGGGAAAAAAGCGCGGATCACGGTGGATGCCATTACAGGCAGAGAGTTTGAAGGAGAGATCGAAAGCATCAGCCCTACAACGGGGGCTACCTTTAGTTTGCTACCCCCTGACAATGCCACTGGCAATTTTACCAAAGTGGTACAACGGGTACCCGTACGAATTAAACTTTTAAATCTCACTGCACTAGACATCGATCGATTGCAAGCAGGCCTATCGGCAGAAGTTAAAATACGGATTCACTAAATGATGAATATGCGGGCTTTTCTCATCGTTCTCACCGCTTCGATTGCCTCGTTACTCGAGATCATCGATTCTTCCATTGTCAATGTAGCGATCCCCGCTATGATGGGCAACCTTGGAGCGACACTGGATGAAATCAGCTGGGTAACCACGGGGTATATGATTGCCAATTCCATCGTATTGCCCATTGCTGCATGGCTCGGCACTCGACTCGGTCGAAAAAATTATTTTACAGGTGCTATTTTATTATTTACAGCAGCCTCTTTCGCCTGTGGGATTTCTACAAATTTAACTTCCTTAATCCTGTTTCGAATCCTTCAAGGTCTGGCAGGGGGTGCCTTGCTTCCTACCTCGCAAACCTTGATTCAAGAAGCCTTTCCACCGGAAAAGCGCGGCATTGCAATGGCTATTTTTGGAATCAGCGTGATGGTGGGTCCTGCCATCGGCCCCGCACTGGGTGGGTATTTAACAGACACCTTTGGCTGGCGTTCAATTTTTAATGTGAATATACCCTTAGGGTTATTTGCTGCCGCATTGTCTTGGGGCACAGTACGAAATGTATCCTATGAGAAAAAAGAAGAAGGGCTTGGAGTCGATTGGTTGGGTCTGCTGTTTCTTTCCGTGGGGGTTGGTTGTTTCCAATACATCCTGGAACGTGGGCAAATGGCTGGATGGTGGGATTCCCTTACGATTCGAATCTGTAGTGTTTTTGCCGTCCTTGGCATCGTCTCTTTTATTATCTGGGAACTGAAGATTCCAAATCCGATTATGAATTTGCGCCTCTTCAAACAAAATGTACTGCGCTCAGGCACCATGCTCATGCTGGCTCTAGGTATTATGCTCTACTCGCTAACCTTTGCGATTCCCGTTTTTGCCTCTCGTGTGATGCCCAATATGACAGCCACTCAAACAGGTCTACTCTTTATGCCTGGTTCTTTGGTCACCGCTTTATTTATGCTACCCGTCGGCCTACTGACAACCAAAGTGAACCTCAAATGGTTGATCCTCATCGGTCTCCTGTTGGGAGAAGTGTCTGTATTTATGATGACACAATTTAGCTTGGATACCGGCCCCCATGAAATTCTTGTACCCCTGGTGGTGAGAGGAATCGCCATGGCATTCTTATTTATTCCCATCAACCAGATGGTGTTGGCAGAGTTCAGCGGAGCCGAACTTGGGCAAGTGGCAGGGATGCAGAACTTTTTCAGGCAGATGGGAGGCAGTATCGGCATCGCATCTTTGGATACCCTACTCACTCGATTTGGAGCCCAAAACTACAATGATCTGATGTCCCAAGTCAATGCACTGAATCCAGTCGCCTATCAGACTTATAGGCAATATATGCAAACGCCAAATGTGAGGTTTTCCAGCGATATGGGTCTTTGGGATCACTCCACTCTGGCTGTAAAAAGTTTGTTGGGACGGGTGGTGCAACAGGTCTTCGTCATGAGCTTCTCCCAACTGTGTTGGGTCATTGGTATCGTTGTTGCCATGTCGCTGATTCCGCTTTATTTGGTGAATCCCACAGCTAAAGCCAAAGGCTCCCTGATGGATATGCATTGATTTTTTTTTAAGGGAAACCAGCTGCGCAGTTTTCCCTTAAACCCTTCCTTGCTTCGCATTGGGGGAGCGACAGATGAAAGCAAAAGTTCAGCTGGAAGGCCGGCGCGACGGTCGGATCCCCCCCGTCTCTCTCAATCGCAGAGCAAGTCATCGTCAGGGAATCTAGAACGTCCGCTGCGCTTTCGACCCGACAGGGTCCTTCCGACCTGCTGCCCTTCCAGCTGAACTTTTGCTTTCATATGCCGCTCTCTCCCAGCTACTGGGGTTCTCTGGTAGCTACGGGAGAAGAATGGGATTGGGTCCACCTACCTTTTTAGAATATGGACACTCGCCTTTGGCGAGTGTCCATATTCTAAAAAGGTAGGTGGACCCAATCCAGACGAAATATTGATGAAACACTTGAGGAGTGGCTACTTCTGGCTTAACTTAACGACATTGACTGCGCAGCTGGTTTCTCTCAAGAAAGAAACGATAAATACCCCTCACGGCGGTGAAAAGGCAACACCCCATCCAGAGAGGTCTCCCCGAGAAGAAGAGTCAACCAACGATCTACACCGAGGGCATTGCCAGAGCAGGGAGGAAGTCCCGCCTCTAAGGCCGCAAAGAATTCGGGATCGTCTCCCAAATTTTCCTTACCCAACATCTCGCGCTGCCGATTGATCTCACGGAAGCGATTGCGATTCTCGGTAGCATCTGTGAGTTCAAAGAATCCGTTGCATAGCTCTACACCAGACACATAGAGCTCAAAACGTTTGGCTGTCTTGCCCTCCACCTGTGCCAACGCTGCTTGTGAGGGAGGATACTCGTACAGGACCACTCGCTCCATGGCTGCGAATTTGGGCTCGATTCTTTCCAAGAGCACTTTAAAGAAAGCCGTCTCAAAATCATCTCCCGGTTGAATGGAGTACACCCCTTGAGCCTTCGCTTTGGCACCCAGTTCGGGATCTTGATCCACCAGTTCCAAACCAGCTAGTTCCCAAAAAGCTTCTTCGAGGGTCAACCAAGTAAAGGCTTTCTTTGACTGGGCCCAGGGAGACTCCATTTTTTCTGCAGTGTAAGTAAGCAATGCGATGGTCTCTTCGATCATCCCACGAAAGGCAAGGCCCTTTTGGTACCACTCGAGCAGCATAAACTCAGGGTGATGCCAAGGACTATGCTCGCCACCATTGCGAAAGCATTTTGCCAACTCAAATACCCGATCCACATCCTCAACGCTTAGCAACTTTTTCAAGTGAAGCTCAGGGCTTGATCGCAACCAAGCAGGATGCGTGCGATGGTGGTAGTCTTTCCAGTGGGTGGCAAAGTAGTCGAGATGCACCTCGGCCCCTGGACAGGCGACGACGATGGGTGTCTCAACTTCGAGGTAGCCACGGGTATGAAAAAAACCACGGATGTGACGGTAGAGATCAGCTCTTTTTTCTAGATTTTTTCTTATCTTCGACGACATAAGGAATTGTTTCCGCGTGTTCTTTTACTTCTTCTTCATGGATAGCCGCTAATTTGACTCGGATTTTTTCCAAAGCAGAGTCAGGTGCAAATTTTCGGTCGTGGATCGAGGTAGCCCCAAACTCCACACCCGTTGCCAAATAAAAAGCCTGCCAAAAATACTGCACCGGATGTACCACCAGGTATTTGTCCCGTACGGCACGACGAGCTTCTTCATTTAGCATCAAATTGGTGACATTTTGATGCGGAATGATGACATGGTACGCTTTTTTGCGACCGATTCGTTTGCAGGTCTGTAAGAACCCTTCGATTTTTTCGTTGATGCCACCTACCGGTTGCACATCCCCAAATTGGTTGAGACTTCCCGTCACTGCAAAATTTTGATGAATCGGGATCTCTGCAATGGCACTCACCACAGAAATAAGCTCTGCAATGGTTGCGCTGTCTCCATCTACAGGTCCGTAGGATTGCTCAAAACAAATGCTTGCTGAGTAAGAAAGCGCATATTTTTGAGCAAGAAGCGCAGTCAAAAATCCAGTCAGGATCATCACACCTTTGTCATGAATATTGCCTGACAATTTCGTGGCGCGATCGATATGAAATACGCCTCCCTCTTGAATCCCCGAGGTACAGGTGATGCGGCAGACCTTCCCGAAAGAGTAATCCCCCATATCATATACGGTAAGCCCGTTAATCTGCCCAATACGATCGCCATCCACGGAGAGGATCAGGTCCTTCGTTTGCACCATTTCAAGCAGATGGTCTTGATAGAGACTCACCCGATTGAACTTGTCCTTCAAGGCAGATTCTACGTGGTGCCGCTTAATAGTCTTGCTGCGTTCTTGTTGCGCAATAAAATTAGCCTCAATGGTGAGATCTTTCAGCTCTCCAAACTGAGTGGACAGTGATTTTTGATCATCCACCAATCGAGACCCGTACTCAATAATCGCTCCTACACCACTACGCTCAAAATGCAACAAGCCTTCTTTGTGACTGCGTGTGGCAATAAAAGATACGTAAGAGGCAATGTTTTCTCGATTGCGGGGCATTTTGTAATCAAAGTCTGCTTTGATCTTAAAAATCTTTGAGAATTCTTCATCCATGTCATGCAACAGATGGTAGATCTCATCTGTACCGATAAGAATCACCTTCACATCGAGTGGAATAGGCTCTGGACGCAATCCAGAAGTGGGCAACATGGAGTACTGCTCCCCCATGTCCTCAATAAATCCCTTTCGGTTGCGCAACACGCGCTTTAGCGTGTCCCACACCGATGGCATCTTGAGCACATCACCGGCTTCCAAAACCAAATAGCCTCCGTTGGCATGATGGATAGCACCAGCTTTGATCATGGTAAAGTCCGTGAGGAACATCCCATTCTCTACATTCTTCTCCACCTTACCAAACATGTTGTAATAGGTAGGGTTGGATTCGATGACCACCGGTGCTTTGGTCTGGTTGCGATTATCGATAAAAAGATTGATGCGATATTTTTTGCACTTGTCACGATCTTCATCAGAAATATTCAAGAAAGCAAAAGGACTTTCCTCTTCTGGAGAGGACGGAGCTTCTTCTTCGATAAAATCGAGCAAGTTATCGATAATATGCGCACTCACCTCTTGCAAGTATTCAGAAATGGCAACGTGATTTTTATGCTTTTCACGCAGAGGGCCCATAATGTCATCGATAACTCGTTTGCCGATCTCTCGCTGCAAGTTATTCACAAACTCTTTGGCATCTGACTCCAAGGCTCGCACTGTACGGGCAAATTTAAGAACCCGAGGTTCCACTTGTGCGCGCACTTTTTCTACTTTTGCCCGTTCTTTGTCACCTAGCTTGTTATATTCTTTTTCAGTTGTAGGACGCCCATCGATGATGGGAATGGTTTCGATACCAAACTTGGTGGACTTAATTTGGAAATTTAAATCACGAGCAAACTTTTCCAACTGGGCAAAATGTTTGGCCTGAGAATCGTTGGTTTGCGACAGACGCAAATTTACAACATTCTCATAGTCTTCACTTTGCAAGGCCTTTGGAATTTCTTTTCGTAACTCATGGATGCTTTTCTCCATCAATTTTTTAAAGAAAAATCCTTCTCCCGGTGGCAAAGAAATCGCCCGAGGCATTTCCTTCTGGTTGAAGTTATACACATAGATCCAGTCGTTGGGTGCACTGGATTGAAAGGACCATTTTTCAAGGAAGGTACGAATGACACTATTTTTCCCTGTGCCTTGATAACCAGCTACATAAATGTTGTAGCCCGGTTGCCGAATGCTAAGCCCCATATCGATGGCTCGTACCGCACGCTTTTGGGAAATGATCTCATGAGAGGGGGTAATGTCATTGGTAGATCGAAAGGACAATTTCACATCGGAACAAGCGTGAAAAACTTTGTCCACTGTCAATGCAGGCAAGAGTACAGGTGCTTTTCTTTTGCCCTTCACACTGACAGATCGGGATTTTGTTATTTTTTTTGTCGTCACAGACGGATACCTCGTGGGAGATGACGGAGTCTCATGAGCCCTGGCTACAGGAATGCCAGGAAATTCCAGGACCAATGACCAGTATGGAACGGCTTATCTGTGGCGTTTTACAGAGGATACAGCCGATCCACAAGCCTTTTGTACGTATCCCATAACTCAAAGCGAGCTGCGGGCTCCTCCACAACGGCAAGGATATTGCCCAATAACAGAGGGCCTCGACCTGTATTCTCTTGAAAGAAAAATTCCCCGTATGCATCCACCAAATCAAGGGCATCCTCCACCCCTTGCCTGCTGTGTGTGCCCATGGCATAGCCCACGGCTTTCTGCAACATTTGCCCCAACTCTTGGATGTTGGTTTGGGCCTTAATCCCACACCGAATGGCCTCGCTCAATGTCGTAACGAGCAAATCCACCGGCAAATCCTTCTCATATTGACCTGCAAGGTAGTACAACGAACGATAGGCTCCATGCCAATTCTTTGCAGCTTGCATCTCGAGGGCCCGCTCCATGCTACGTTCAAAACAAGTGGTGGCATGCGCTCGAAGCTCTGCCAAGAGGCGCTCGCGTTCCTCCATGAGGTGGCGATTGGCAAGCGCCAAAGCTTCCATCACCCGTTGCGCCTCCTCCACCGTAATACTCTGGTTCAATTCCACATCCTTACCCAGTCCCTCGCTTAAGTACTGGATGACATGAGGGACTGAAGTGGCTGTAGCTAGCGCGATTTCCTCCACAGTATGTGCGCTACCTTCCAGCCAAAAAGGGAGTTTTTCATTGAGATTATAGATAAAATCAATCATTGGGCGCACCCCTTGCGGTTGTGAATCGTCAAACCAGCAAACTCCCTTGATGAAAAGGAACTTCATTGAATTTTACATGGCTATCAGGCGGAACTCTAGAATTTTGAATGGCAGGATTTAGGAGCTGGATAAAGCTATCGCAAGAGGTTTTTTTGAGGATTTGAATACTTACTTGAATTTAGTCAGGCAATCGAAGGGGATAAAACAGGGCCCCCGATGGGAGCCCTGGGAACCGGAGGTTAATTTCCGGTTCGCAACGTTCTGCGCTTGCGCATCATACGTCGTTTTTTCTGACCAACTTTACGTCTGCCCTTGGGATGCTTTCTGCGGTGTCGAGAGCCGTGCACGTGAATTCTCCAAAATCTAAAGGCGGTTGCAATATAATAACCAAAATAGGAGGGTATTCTACGTGGAGTAGCAGAAAAAATCAAATGAAACCTTGGCACT
The DNA here is from genome assembly GCA_947475005.1 of Deltaproteobacteria bacterium. Classification (GTDB taxonomy): domain Bacteria; phylum Bdellovibrionota_B; class Oligoflexia; order Oligoflexales; family Bog-1112; genus CANIBL01. The sequence goes on from CANJLI010000020.1 coordinate 15,499, forward strand.
GCCCGGTGTTTGACAAATTTAAGGTTTAGTTTTATGATTATCTAAGTTCTGAATACAAATTTTACAGGGTGCAACATGCCGTTTATCGAACGAACCCTAACCGGACAAATTTTACAGGCAAGCAAACATTTCCCTGTGGTGGTGCTGACAGGGGCTCGCCAGGTCGGCAAAACCACACTGCTGACGCACCTATTCCCAGAGCGTCACTATATTACTCTCGATCGGCCTTCCATTGCGGAGCAGGCGGAGACAGATCCCGCTTTTTTCTTTCGCAATCATCCTCCACCCCTGGTCCTCGATGAAATTCAATATACGCCTTCTCTCTTTCGGCATTTAAAAATTGAAGTGGACCAAGACCGACTGGCATATGGAAAATTTATTGTCACTGGTTCCCAAAAGTTTTCTTTGATGCGAGAAGTCCAAGAGTCCCTCGCAGGACGGGTGGCCATTTTACAACTAGAAGGGCTCTCCATTCGCGAGCTGGTGGCAGCGAAAATTTTACCGACGGCCTTGGATTTGGACTTGCTGGTGCGGATTTTTACACGAGGGGGATTTCCAGAGCTTTGGATTGATCCAGACAAACCACACCGACTTTTCTTGGATTCCTACATCGCTACTTATTTGGAACGAGATGTACGCCAAGTTCTCGCTGTAGGAAACCTTCGAGATTTTGAACGGTTTTTGCGGGCCTGTGCATTGCGTTCGGGCCAACTTCTCAACAAATCGGACCTCGCTCGAGATGTGGGCATCTCAGTCCCCACTGCCACCGAGTGGTTGTCGGTTTTGGAAACACTCGGACAAATTGTTTTGCTCGAACCCTGGTTTGGTAACCCTTCTAAAAGGCTTGTGAAATCACCTAAACTGTATATGTGCGATCCTGCTATGATGATTCATCTCAGCGGGCACCAAGATACTAATTTACTCACCTCCCCTTTTATTGGTGCTTTTTGGGAAACATTGGTTTTTGCTGAACTGCGGAAACAATTGAGCGCTGAGGATATTGGAGGGAAATGGTGGTTTTATCGAGATCAAGAACAAACAGAGATTGATTTTGTCTTGGAACAAGGAACAGACCTTACCTTTTTCGAATGCAAATGGAGCGATCAGCCAAAGGTCAGCGATGCCAAAAATATGGAAAAAATTTCAAATTCCCTCGAGAAATCCCAGCATATCTATCGAGTAAAAAAGCAGGTTTTACTTTCTCGGGCACAAGAACCCTTTCGCCTCTCCCCGCAGCTGGAGGTACGCCCCCTATCCGCCGTCCTGCAGGCTTTAGAAGTCGTCTGAGGCCCTCCCTTTAGAAAAAGTAAAAACTGCCGATCCCTCTTCCAGATATAAAAGGAGAGAGAAAATGAGCGGGATTCACAAAAAATTAAATAAAAACAGAAACTTAAAAAGCCTCCTCATCGAGCCATTTCAGCAAATGAAATTTGGGCTCTACATGCTAGCAATTTTTGTGCTGTTCGTTTGCATCACAGGTTTTTTAATCTTCAAAACCTTCCTGGAGCAGTATCGCAATGTCATGGAAGTGTTCCAAGTCGTGGATCCTCATCAACAATGGGAGCTCATTACCAACAATGTTTTTTATTCCAACGCTTTGATATTAGGTGGTTTTTTTGTCTTTTCTCTTTTGGCTATTTTGGTGATTGTCATCCGGCTAACCCATCGCTATTATGGCCCGATCGTTGCCATTGAACGCTTTGTGGACGCCCTCATTCGAGGAAATTACAACGCCAAAGTTGTGCTGCGAAACAAAGATGAACTGCAAGAATTGGCAGCCAAGTTGAATGAACTGGCTGTGGCCCTGCGCAAGCGACATCCCCACGGGGGCGCGTAGTCGCATCGTGTCGTAGAGAGAAAGCAATCTGTGAATTTTTATTCTTGTACCCGCGCTGATCTGGCCCTCGCATTGCAGCAAGCCAATATCCCTGCCATCCACAGCGAAGCCCTCTACAAGAATGCTTACCGGCATGGCAATATCACCGCCCCTTGGAGCGGCCCTCACAGTACGTCGAAGGACCTTGAGACTTTTTTCCTTTCTCCTTCTCCCGCGGGATCGCCGTGGACCTTTTCCCTTCCTGAGTTTGAGGCGCCGCTGGAGTCCACTGAGGACCATGCTTTGAAATTTGGGGTGCGCTTGGCGGATGGATATGTGGTGGAGGCGGTATTGATGCCAGAGAAAACCCGCCTCACCCTCTGTGTGTCCACTCAAGCTGGATGTCGCCAAGCCTGTTCCTTTTGCCATACAGGGCGGATGGGATTTACCCGAAATTTATCGACGGCGGAGATTATCGGGCAAGTTCTTCAAGCTCAGCAATGGGCGGCGGCACACCCGGAGTGGCTAGAACGCGCTGGATTGCCTGTAACGCAACGGGTAACCAACCTGGTTTGCATGGGCATGGGTGAGCCTCTCGACAATCTGGAGGCCTTGCGAGGGATGTTAGAGATCCTGCTAGATCCCTTCGGTCTGCAACTTGCTCCCCGCAAGGTTACCGTGTCTACAGCAGGGCATCTAGATGGGCTGCGCGAGCTGGTAAGTTGGAATACAGGGGTACAAATTGCCCTGAGTCTGCACGCCGTGGATCCTGCTCTTCGCCGCAAGATCATGCCTATCGAGGGACGCTTTCCTCTGGAGCAGGTGCTGGCTTTTTTCCAAGAAGCCATCGCAGCTGGCACCAGCAAGCCCCCGTTGGTGCAATACACCATGATCGCAGGTGTAAATGATTCTCTCGACATTGCCCATCAATTGAGTGCGCTTGTGCACGGACTCAAGCCGAAGGTAAACTTGATTCCCTTCAACCCATTTCCTGGCTCTGCATTCAAAGCACCGAGTCGGGAGCGACTTTTTGCCTTTCAGGACATCTTGAAACAGGCTGGCATTCCTACCTCTACGCGATTTAGCAAAGGGAAAGATATACGGGCCGCTTGTGGCCAACTGCATGTGTGATTTTCTTTTTCGCAACTACCTGGATCGCTACTTTTTTCGTGACTCTCTCAATCGAGTTTCTACCCTAAAGACGAGAGTTTGGGCTGTTTCTGACGAAACCCGCAACTTGTGCAGTGCTTGTAGGCACAAAAAAACCACCGACACCATGATTTTCGCTAGGAAATAGGAATCCATACTCACCTATAATTAATGCCTAATTTTGCTTGATGTGGACATTTTCCTTTAATCTGTGCAATTTTCGCCATCTAAACATGACGGTATCTCCGTCTCACACTCATTGGAGAATTTTATGCGTAACCTTCGACTACTCACACTCCTATATCTCGGTGTTATTCCTGGGCTGGTCCAAGCGGCTACATTCACACGGTATAGTATATTTAACTTGCAAGAATTTTTGGATAATTCCACCAATACCGACATCCATACACTTTGCCTCTTAGACAGCCATATAGGAGATGCGGGAGCTGTATTGCTGGCAGAGGCCCTGAAGGCAAATACATCCCTCACATCAGCTTACATCGCTAACAACGGGATTGGAGATGCGGGAGCTGTAGCGCTGGCAATGGCCCTGAAGGCAAATACATCCCTCACCATACTTTACCTCGACGGTAACCAGATCGGAGATGCCGGAGCTATAGCACTAGCAGAGGCCCTGAAGGTAAATACAACCCTCACCACACTTTACATCTACGGTAACCAGATCGGAGATGCGGGAGCTGCGGCACTGGAAACCATCCGTAAACGTTTAATACGGAACACACTTTTTCCTAAGGTGAAATATTATGAGATACTACTCCCAGCGGCTCACTTTCCAATACAGTTAGGAAATGACATCTGGACTGAAGAAATATTTGATGCATTGAGAATACAGATTGAGTCTGAAATTCCTTAGTCGTACTTTGGAAATTCCGACTCCTCCATAACCTTCTATACCCACCAATGGGTATAGCCACTTTAATCGTGGACCGAATTGGGGCTTCAAAAAACTAAGTCCCATACTGACAGCAAGTAAACGTATAAGAACGAATCCCGTTATTAAAAGAACTTGCCAGCTTGGAAACAAGCTGATTAACCGGACAGGTAAAGGTAAAATTACCGCTCTCCGGTTGAGCAAAACTCTTGCAGGTAGAAGCCTGTGCAGAGAGGGGGGCTCCCGTTGCATCCTTCATCGTTTGACAAATCGACTGCCACTGACGATCCATCTTGTCAGTCGCCGTGCCACCACTCGTACTGGTTTGATCCACAAATCTACTGAGTACGCCACTTAGAGCTTGTGTCGAGTTACAAGTAGAAGCACCTGCGCCCCCAAAATTATTTTCGTAGGCAGAGTAGGCGTCATATGTCGAGAAATTGTGAGAGGCTCGAAGGCTTTCCCACGAGCTCGTATCTGTAGAGGTACCGGATAGAATGGGGAGCCCTTGTGGATCCTGTAATGACCGACAGATGAAGTAAAACTGCCGATCGATCCCTTCAAAATGGCTCTGAGTCCCCACCAAAAAAGTATCCCCTGGACATCGAAAAATAAAGGAAGCCTTCGCATCCCGTTCGATTTTATTGTAGGATTTGAGGATCTCATCCCATGTCAGTCCCGTGACAATATCATTGGAAGGACCGGAGGCGTAGGCAGTAAATTTGCTATTGTAGGTAGCCAGAGAACCCGAAGCGGCTTGTAGAGGAATTGACTGCAATAGCAGGGCAGATAAGAAAAAAGTACGCACGGCAGATCTCCCGATGAAAAGAAGTTGTGGCTATCTTTTCGGTCGGTTGCTCTTTTTCTTTAGGGATTGGGGACAGCTACCTTTTTATTGGGTCTCTTCTCGATAAAAAAACAAATATCCGTTTTTCGTACTCTCTTCAAGTGCTTGCACCTCTGTGCGGGATATTACTTGACTGTCATTCGCCTCAAACCAGTTGCCATGTTTTTTCACCAATGCAAAATAATGACCACTCCCAAGAGAAGAACCCTGATGAATCACAACCCCATAGAGTGAGAAAGTACGCGGAGTTTTATCCTGGATCGCTTGCACCTTGAGCTCAGGAGAGACTTTCACCTCGGTCTGTATTTTATTAAGCCGCATTACCTTAGTGTTCCTATCAAACTCGAACTTGAACCGTTTAAGATGAAGCATAAGATAAGCCGGCTTGGGAGCAAATTCGTAAATTTCCAATTTCCTCTTATCGCCTATATCGGTTATCTCTTCGCGTTGACTAATTTCAATCAACTCGGCAAGACTATGGCCACTACCTGGAATCTCAAATTGAAGAGACCCAAATGGCTCAAATTTAATCCGATCCTGTATGTATTTGGCCTTGTTCTTCTCGTCCTGCTCAATGGTATTTCGATAACGGCCAGAAAATACATCGAGAATCAATTTATTTTCTGTAAAAATTTCCAGAATCTTCGATACGTATTCTTCGGCATCCTCTTGGCTTCTATTATTATTGTCATATTGAAACATTACGCTAGGCAGGAGATTTGCCATGTCTTGGGGACGTAGCACAGACAAATTTGTCGTCGCATAGGCTTGATACAACCCATGAAATGTCTCGATAATATCGTGATCTCTTGTTTTGTCCGCGGGGACAACAACCGGCAATTTTTCCTGCGTAAAATAATCAGCAATAATAGGCGTATGAATCAAAACCTGAAGAGCTGAATTCATAAAACAGGTACTGCCACAATTTTCAAGACCGATAACCCGGTTTGGACTGTGATCAGCAAAAAGGGGAGGCTTTTCGGGAGCCGAGGGCGTTTCGGGAGCCGAGGGCGTTTCGGGAGCCGAGGGCTTTGGCCGTTGGAGAAGATTTTCATCCTCATCATTGCCCCGCTTCAATGGGGCACAATCTATAAAAATAAGTAATGTAATCAGCCAAAAAGGGAATCGCATCATATACCTCTTTTGTATGGTTAGTCTTGAATGTATAGGAAAATGGGTAAGAGGCAAACTGGAAAAGCATACTGATTTTTCGAGCAATCTATCTGTATCCGTCATCCCCAGCGCCTGAAGGGCGCGTCGGGGATCCCCCTCGATCGTGGGAGATGCCCATACGGCCGAGGCGGCCTGGGCGTGACAGAAATTATGCAGAACGGTTGAAAAATCAGCATTCTTTTCCAGTTTGCCTCTAAAAAAGATAGATCGGCAAGAGAGGAGTCGCTTCAACTATTCTAGCATTCTTCTTTTTTGATCTGATCGATAATTTCAGCCTGTAAGCTCAAGCTCGAGAAGAAATAGGTACGATCCTCGGTATCCCACGTATACAAGGCATTTCCGATGTCAAAAAACGAATCCGGTTCGCGCATGTGAAACAAAAATTCCAATACACAATCTTGTGACATGGTGAGTCGATCTTCGTAATACTGCTCGAAAATTTGGTGAAGATCCGGCTCTTCTTCCGCAGACAGAAAACAAGGCCATTCTCGAATGAGATGTAAAAAAGCTGCGTCTTCAGATTCAGAAAGTACCCAGGGGGTTTCGATGGGAGAGGGTTTATGAGACTGCATTTCACACATAACGGTGCGCAGAGAGTCGGAAACATTTCGTCTAGGGAATTGGAGCACTTTACCCATACGTTTTCCCACCTGTAAAAATTTTCCTACGGTCTGTAGAAACAGAATCGGAGACAGGGGTAGATCTAGCAATAATTAGAAATGAATGAAACTGGTTTTATAGGTGCAGGGAAAAAAGAGAAAGAATCAGAGGTGCGCGTGGTTTATAAAGCAGCAGTGATCTATTTTTCTATCTGCTTGCGCATCTTCTCCAATTGCGCCTCCAGTTGAGCGACTTTTTTAAGAAGATCAGGCAACTTTTGCAGAGCGAATTGTTGCTTCATCCATTTCTTGCTCGGTAGAAGCGGCATGCCCATATACTCCCCCGGCTGAGACTCCGATTGCGCCGCTCCAGCACAAGGGCCCAAAACGACACCATCTCCAATAGAAACCCCGTGTCCCACACCAGCTTGCCCAGCTGCAATGCAACGAGACCCAATTTTGGCACTGCCTGCAATCCCCACTTGGGCACACAGCATGGTATGTGCCCCCACATGGACATTGTGTCCTACATGTACTTGAGAGTCTAACTTCACTCCTCGTGAGAGGGTGGTTTTCCCATAGGTAGCACGATCCACTGTGGAGGAGGCTCCTACTTCCACTTCATCCTCAAGCACCACAATCCCTACTTGGGGGATTTTAAGCAGCGTCTCGCGGGTAGGTGCAAACCCAAATCCATCTCCACCGATGATAGCCCCTGCATGCAGGATGCAGCGAGACCCAATCTCACATCGCTCCATCACCGTACTAGAAGGATATAAAACAGTGCCATCCCCAATCTTCGCATCAGCCCCCACATAAGCGAAGGGGTAGAGTACGGCTTCCTCTCCCACAACTGCACGAGGCCCCACATACGCATAGGGATATAAAGTTGCACTGGCAGCTACAGAGGCTAGGGGATCTACAGAGGCCAAGGGACTTTTCCCTGTAAAGCTATGGGAAACTGGGAAAAAAAGTTGGCCCACCTGTGCCAACACCGCATATGGATTGGGGTGAATCAATTGGGGCAGCTGACATCCAGGAATAGCTTTTGCAGTAAGAATCGCACTGGCTTTGGTAGAAGCAACCGCATCCCGATATTGAAAATTGGTTAAGAAGCTAAGATCCCCTGGCTTTGCAAGCTCCAAAGTCGTAAGCCCTTGAATGTCAAGCTCCACGGGAGTTGAGACAAAGAGGAGTTTACTGTTTGTTTGGGCAGCGAGTTCAGAAAGTTTCATATTTTTCTCGGGTACGACAAAAACAATCGGGTGGTAACGATCAACACATAGACAGAAACCACGATGGAAAGCACACTATCGAGCCAATAGCATTCCCATAGATACATGCTAATTCCACCGATGCAAACCACAATGGAGGTGATGACGTCAGTAAACATATGCAAGTAGGAAAGATGCAGGTTCAAGTCTGTCTTTGAATCTCGGTGAAGGGCCCACGCACTGATCCCATTTACCAAGGCTCCAATTGCAGCCAGGATGATCACCTCCATAGAATAGATCGGAACGGGAGACGCCAATCGGTGGATCGACTCTTGAATCAAAAATAAGGAAACAAGGACCAACAAACTTCCATTCACGAGTGCTGCACGACCTTCGAATTGTTTTTTTCGCGTAGGAATGCGTAAAACCCACAAGCTGATCCCTAATGAAAGGAGATCCCCGCTGTTGTGCAAGGCATCCGAAAATAGCGATAGACTCGAGGACAAGTAGGCAAAAAGCCACTGAGCCACCGTAATCAATGTATTAAATAGTAAAACCCATTTCAATCGAGCCGCTACGCTTGAATGCGTGTGGTGATCGTGCACCATATATACATTCCTATTGCAGTCAAATGCCCATCTTTAAAAGTAACCCTAACTCTAGTATAAGGGAGCAAGCACATCCTAATACAAAAAATCGAGAAAAAACATGCGAAATCACTTTCTGCTGTTTTTGAGTCTTGTCAGTTGTACGACTTTTGTCAAGCAACCCCGACTTTTTACACGAGAAACTCCTGTCGTATATCCTAGGCATCTAGTGGACTTGCAACAGGGGCCTCCTGCAACCTCCGATCAAAAAATTGTGGCAACCCGGCTCCACCAAGCCCTTACTTCCCAGATCGTACCTGACTCTCCTACTACCCCGATGCAACTATTAAAAATGGTAGTTTTTATCGATCGAGTACGCAATGAGATGAAATTTTCTAACTCAATTTATGTGACCCCCGATGAGGAAACGGTCTTTTTTCCCCTGCAATTTTACCCCAATGGACATGTCTACATACATACGGAGGACCAAGATCCGAGCCAACGATCCGGGACGTATAAAGTCTTTTCTCGCTCCATTGGCTATCCAGATTTGCAGGTGTATGCCAATCTGGAATTGAAATTGGAAAAAAACAAAGCCCACCAAGAAATGCAGAATGAAATTGAAATATTACGCGCATTAGAAGGTGTAGTAGCTGTACCCCATATTGAAGATTTTGGCTTTTTTCAGGGAAAAACAGCAGGTACCCCCCGGTTTTCTATGCAGATGGAACTGTTTACAGAAGATATCTCCGAGCGAAAGAAAGCCTTGGAAGATGGCAAGCAGATTGTAAAACTAGCGCTAGAAGTCGTACACGTGGTGCGCATGCTTCACGAAAAAGCCCACTATATTCATCGAGATCTCAAACCAAAAAATTTCTTCTGGAAGAAACAAGGACAAAAGGAAATTGTGGTAGTGGCGGACTTCGGATTGGGAGAGAGGGACTCAGACACAAGAATGGGCCAACGCTTGGTGGGAACTCGGGCCTATTTGGCCCCGGAGCTTTCCCTGCACCACGCACAAGCTCAATCTGCCTGCGAGAGTTTTCAGCTCTGTAAGAAAGCGGATGTCTTCGCTTTAGGGGTTACGCTTCTTGACCTCATTGGGGAAGAAAGGGAGACTCACCTTAAAAAAATCGTCTATGGGGTACATGGGCCATTTTTACATCAGGGGTCCCATGTGGTTGAAATGACAAGTCGGATTCAAGATTATACGCGTATACACAAAGCCTACTATGATCAAGGGCCCCTTGAGTATGGGGTGCATCCTCAGGAAGCCGTACTGCGATCCTTTCGGCAACTGGTGTGGCGCATGATGCATCCAGACCCTTTGATGCGGCCGGACCTTCGAATGGTAGAAGATCAGTTGAATGAAATTCTAGAACAATATAATAAAAGTGTAGGCAGCGTGTAGATTCTCTTGCGCGCTATATTAGAGGCAAACTGGAAAAGAATGCTGATTTTTCAACCGTTCTGCATAATTTCTGTCATGCCCAGGCCGCCTCGGCCGTATGGGCATCTCCCACGATCGGGGGGGATCCCCGACGCGCCCTTCAGGCGCTGGGGATGACGGATACACATAGATTGCTCGAAAAATCAGTATGCTTTTCCAGTTTACCTCTTATCTAGAGCCGATCGAAATGATCGAGCTCGCTTCTTTTCCATTTATGAGGCTTTATTTTGCAGCGTTTTTTTTCTTTTGCGCTTCTCGTTGGGTTTTCTTTCTCGAGCTTTGCAGCAGCTCCCCCTCCAGCAGCTGAAAAAGGACGTGGAGGTCGCGAACAATCACCGCTTACTTGGTACGATTGGATTGCCAATACGCCCCGGGATTATTCTTTGTTCTATCATCGGGTCTTTCGAAAGGAAGAACTTCCCGCCATTACCCTTGTTGTGGCTTCTTCGGCAATACTCTGGGTCTATGATGAGCAACTTCTCACCGCAGGTAAGAGATGGGGAAAGATGTGGAGTATTTCTCCAGACGACAACATGTCGGAAGCGGCCAATGTAGGCGGATTTCCCATTCAGATGCCATCGGATGCCGGTAGTGCCTTTTACTTTATCGGAGACGGCTGGACCCATGTCTCCATCGCGGGTGCCTATCTGACCTACGGAGGCGCTTTCCGCGAAGTACGTGCTCTGCACACAGCCTCCCAATTGGCGGAGGCAATTGTAAATACCGGCATCTCCGTCCAAGTCCTCAAGCACGTGACGGGGCGAGAGAGTCCGTTGGTGAGCACGGGAGAGCGAGGGGTTTGGCGCATGTTTCCCGATCAGAAAAAGTATCACAAACATGTCTCTACCTATGATGCCTATCCTTCCGGGCATGTTGCCACAGCCATGGCCACCATGACCGTTATGGCAGGCAATTACCCAGAGTATGCACTGGGGATTCAACTGGTCGGGTATCCCTTGATTACGTTATTGTCGTTGCAAATGCTAAATAACGGTGTTCATTGGGCCAGTGATTATCCCTTAGGGCTTGCCTTGGGATATACATTTGGGCGCATTGCCGTGGAGAATGGCAAGCAGCCTTTGCCGAGCGAGCATGCATCTTGGTGGGAACGTACCAAGTTCATGCCGATTTCCCCAGGCCCCGCAAGCTATGGATTACAAATGGTGACCACCCTTTGATAAAAAAATGGATATTGGGGTTCATTAGTAGTTTTATGATACATGGGTATATTTTTGCACAAGTGTCACCTGCTGCGGATGAAATTGAAAAAGATGTAGTCGTGGGAAAAACCCACGCAGGTGTACCCATCGTAAAGCGAGCTAAGGTTGTATATGCGGACAGCAGTGAAGCCTATCGCCACCATCACCACCATCAATTGTCCTTAGGCGTTGGGCTATTGGTCGGATCTGTAACCTATGGCTACCTCTTACGACCGGATTGGATCCTGGAGGGCTATGCGCAAAAACAGCTGGAATTTTTAGCAGGGGATTCCATCTTGGCTTCAGTGGGCACAAAATTTTTGCCAGGAGATTCTTTTTATGTAAAGCCTGCTGCGGCAATCCGTTGGAGCCGATACCCCAAATTTGACAAGATGAGCGACAACGCAAGCAATCAACAGGCGATGCAAGCATATCGAGAGCAAGGGATTGACCTCTCTGTAGGTAACCAGTGGAGTTGGCCTCACTTTTTACTCAATGCTGAGTGGGTTGGATTCTATATTCCTTTATTTCAAAAATCCAAAGGGGATGGCACATTGGTGCAATTTCGCCTCGTGCAGCTCAGTGTGGGGATGGCTTGGTAAGCAGCTACTTTAAGACCCCATCTGCGTTGTTGCCCACGTCGCTCCGGTCCTCATTTACCAAAAAAGTAAACTCCGGTCCTCACTCCTTGGCGCCTAGCAGCTGGGGTCTTCAACTAGCTTCTTTAACAATGAAACTCTGGTTATGTTTATTTCTACTGATTGGCTGTCGAATCACAGCGCCCCAATTGGAGCAACAAGATTTCAATGATGGCTCGGGGGGAGAAGGCCCCAGTTTGGCTGTGATTGGAGATAGTATTTCCACAGGCGTATTGTCTGATACACGATTTGGACGATCGTTGTCTCCTGCCTATACCACCGAATTTTTTCGATTGTTGCTTCAGGGATTTAATCCCAAGGCCTTTCAAGAGCGGTTTTCTAACTTGACCCACTCTTTTGCGGCAACAGACGAAGACTGGGGCCTGAGGGGCCTCATTGCCAAAAAACACGGATTTGCGCATGCTACCAGCATTCCCGTACACATAGGTGCAAAATTTGGAGGACGTTTGATCAATGTCCGAGGCATGCTAAAACAATTACAAGATAGCTATAGGCGGGAGGGGAAAGTAGCGGAGTATGTGTCTGTTTTGCTTGGGGCCAATGACTTTTGTGAAAATCAAAGCCCTGCCGCATTTGAACAGACCTACGTCGAAGCGTTAAAAGCCATTTTGACTCTCCACCCAAGATCCACTGTACTCGTAGGATTGATTCCAGATGTGGCAAGCCTTGTCCAACATCAACATCGATATAGCCCCTTCTTTTCCTGCAACACAACTCGTCGGTTTTTTTGTCCTCCGCTTCTTGGAGAAGAAAATGCAGGAGCAGCAAGACTGCAAGCTTTCAATGTTGCCATTGAACAAGCGTGTCAAGTAGTAAGCCCACATTTTCAAAGTACATTGCGCTTGGTAAAAGGGACCGGGCAGTTTGCCTTGGAAGAATCGGATTTGGCTTTTGATTGCTTTCATCCCAGTAAGCAAATGCAGCAAAAATTGGCAGAGAAAATGGGAGCTGCGCTTCTGTAAGACCTGAAGGTGAGTGTCCCCAATTCCGTCAACTAAAGAAGACTAACAAAGTTAGGAGATCCTTCGCTCTTGCGCTCAGGATGACGGAGTTTCGCTCAGGATGACACCCCCTCCGTCATCCCAAGGTCCCGAAGGGACCGTATGGGATCTCTGTGTTTTTGTCGAGATCCCATACGGCTGCTATGCAGCCTTGGGATGACGGAGGGGGTGTCCCCTATAAACTCCTTGCCCCAATTTTCCCACTCTTCTATATCTGTCCTCCTAACTTGAATGGAGGTATGTATGTTTCAGCAGAAAAAACTATGGATTCTCATTTTAGTCTTGTTCGAAAGTCTCGCCTGGGGGGCTGCAAAAGAAGCAGAAAAAGACCCACAGGCCAAACTCAAACAGGAATTCCTGCAAGCAGCCCATGAGCGTGATTTGAAAAAACTGAAGGTATGCATCAAATCCGCAAGTGATCGAGGTATCCTTCCGGAATTAGCAGCAACGGTGGGTGATGTAAAACAAGTAGGCCTAGGTGGTTCTACACCAGGAAATGCGCTGCATCAGCTTTTCGTTGGCGATGCAGGTGCTGCGATGCGAGAAGTTAATGAAAAATATGGCTTCGCCCCTGTGACACCCAAAAGGGATCCACTAGAAGAGCATGAATCTATGCATGCATGCTTACAAGAGCTCCTTCGTATTGGTTGTCTTGTAAATCAAGTCAACCAAATCGGAAAAACACCCCTTCACTATGCCTGCAACTTACCTTCTGATTTTAGTTCGGACTTGATCCTAAAAGAGATGTCAAAAGTTAAAGATAGAAGACTTACTACAGAAGCCTCTTCTCGTGTGGCCGATATCGTACTATTACGTGCAAATATGATTCTATTGCTTACACAACATTTTCATGCAGATGCAACGCTCCTTGACTTCGACGGAGATTGTGCCTTTGATCGCTTGAAGGAAAGCACAATCTTAGCAATACCGGAAATCCGAGGTCTAATCAGATCGAATCAAATCTTCATCAAAAACACCCAGAAAAAAGCGAAAGCTTCTAAGGCTCTTCACGATGCGGTACTGCCAGGGGGAAGCTTGACTGAGGTTCAAACCGCTCTAGCTAATGGTGCGGACCCTAATTATACAAAGGGAGGGGATTCTGCAAAATCGGTTCTGAATATCGCGATTCAAGTGGCGGGGGAGGATGTAATCACCACCCTACTCGATGCCGGTGCCAAAATTCCTGATAGCACGGCTGTGTTGATTTGTACGAAGCCGCAAACAAAGGCTATGATAGAAAAATTTTTGGAGCATGGTCTGAATCCAAATCAATTGGTCCCGAATGAATCACAATTGGGCCCTGAATTTGCTAACCAACATAGCCGCTTGTGGCAGGCAGCTTTTATGCTCGGAAATCAAAGTGTAGTAGAAGCGATGGTGGAGCATTCTAAGGAGAAAGGGCAGCCCCTTGCCATGGATTTTCTGGGTTTCCCTTCTTTCTTGGACTTCGTTGAAATTCACCAAAAGCATGCACATCGAGGTGTCAGAGATCATGTACGACACCCGTTTCATCATCGTACTCCTTTAGAGGGGTTATCCAAAAAATTCGTAGAAGTAGGGCATAAAACAAAAATCGAACTGAAAAAACTACAGGACCTGCAACGCCAAAGTGAGGAGGGGTTTTTGAAAGAAACTCTCGAAAAGGCAACCAAATTACTCCAGAATTCAATGGAGTTTTGCCTAGGCGGCAATGAGGTGCATCAAGCGATGTTGGTTAAAATTCGAGAAAGCTTGCCACCACCGTATGTAGAGTAATCCATCCCTGAAGGCGACACCCGGTGCGAGTGTCCCCGACTAGAGCCCGAAAAGGGGACACTCGCATCGAGTGTCCCCGAATAACGTTCCCCCTTCAATCTACCCGCCAGGCAGTGCCCATCTTCTTCAGCAGAAGCGGAAGTAGTTTCCCCCAGCGTTTGATCTTCTCCCAAGGGGACCCTGCTCCAAACAATCCCACAAGAGACAGAATCTGCTGGTAGGTAGCCGCATCGTAGGGATACCCATACACGTTTCGCTTGCTCGGTGTGCAATCGCTGCTCACCAGCTTAGCGTGAGTCATCTCCTCCAATCCCAGTTGTCCATGAGAGCGACCCATACCGCTCTGCTTCCATCCTCCCCACGGGAGTTCATTCATGGCATGGGTATATAGATGATCGTTGATCGTCACCACCCCAGCTGCAATTTCGAGAGCCAACTTTTTCCCGAGTGCCAAATTGCGCGTCCACACCGAGGCTGTGAGTGCATAGTTCGAATCATTAGCTAACGTCACGGCCTCTTCCACCGTTTGAAAGGGCATGATGCAGAGAATGGGCCCGAAGGTTTCCTCTCGCATGATCTCCATCTCATGGGTCACACCGCTGAGCACCGTAGCGGGATAACACCGAGGAGACGGAGTTGCAGCTGAAGACTGCGCCACAATCTGCGCCCCCGCTGCCAGCGCCTGCGCCATCTGTTTTTCGATCTGGAGATACTGCTTTTCCGTGGTAATTTCCCCTACCTCCACGTTGGCATTTTTCTCCCCCCCATGGCGCAGGGCACGAGTTTTGGCAGCCAGCCGCTCGAGAAACTCAGGGTAAATGGAAGCCTGCACGTACACCCGTTCGATCCCTGCACAAGTTTGCCCTGCATTTTGGAAAGCCCCCCACATGGCACCATTAACAGCCTTTTCCAAATTTGCATCGTCGAGCACTACCATGGGATCCTTGCCGCCAAGCTCCAATACCACAGGGGTGAGAGTATCTGCTGCTTGGCGCAGAAGGGTTTTGCCCACAGCCACCGAACCGGTAAAGAACAGCTTGTCGATACCATGGCGGAAAAAATGCTCCGATACGTAAGGCCCAGGAGCTATGACCCGCTGGTAGAGCCCAGGCGGAAGACCCCCGACTGCGATGATTTTATCCAACATTTCGCCTACTTCCGGCACATTTGGATCTGTCTTGACCAGCACCGCATTGCCTGCGATGAGTGCCATCAAGATTTCACTGAAGGGAATCGACAAAGGATAATTCCAAGGGCTGATAATCCCAACTACCCCCAGCGGGATCCGATGCAGGGTATTTCGTTTATGAATAAAGAGGAGGTGAGCTGGGGCAATTTTTCTCGGCACCAGGTATTTCTTGGCTTTAGTCCCATACCACTGGCACGCCAAGGTACAGGGAAAAACCTCTGCCGCAAGGGCCTCGATGGGGGTTTTTCCCGTGGAAATGGAAATAGTTGCCGCTATTTCCTCGCTGTTGATCACCAAGTAAGCTTGCATCTTTTGCAGATGTGCCCCGCGTTCTTTTAAAGTTTGAGCGGCCCAGCGTCTTTGGGCTTGTCTGGCGCGGGCAAAAATAGCACCCCACTCCAGTGTTACAGCAGGTTCTACAAGGGGATTCCAGGCGTTCATCATTTGCCTTTCATTGAATTTTCATGTAGAGAGAGTAGACTATTCTTATATTTTCGATAGTGTTTTTTTTTGGATTTATTACGAGGAATGTCTCTATGCGTACGTGGTTGCGACCTATCTTGGTACTTGGAATCGGATGGTACTCCTTCGGTTTTACTGCAGGCAAGTATGAACTACCGCCTGCCTCTACACCGACCCCCTCCAATCCTGCTGCCAGCGTCTTAAAAGAAATTTCCAACGGATTAACCTCCATTTCCCTGCAAGCAAAAAAGGCCCTTGTTTTTGTCTCGGTATCCAAAACCATGCGCGGTCAAGGCGCCATGCCCATCGATCCGTTTGACCTCTTTGGCTACGGCCCCCAACAACGAAGTGCCCCTATGCCAGCACCCAAGCAAGAAGGCTTGGGGTCTGGATTTATTATCGACCTCGACAAACGCTACATCATCACCAACAACCATGTGGTGGAAGATGCAGATGAAATCACAGTTAAACTCGCTAATGGGGAAATCTATCCCGCAAAGGTAGTGGGTCGAGATCCCAATACGGACGTAGCGGTGATTCAGATCATCAATGAAAAATACAAACGCGACGATCTCGGTGCCCTCGTACTGGGAGATTCAGATGAAGCGCTCGTAGGTGCATTGGTCGTAGCCTTGGGGGCTCCCTTCGGTCTCGAAGCCAGTGTGTCTCTGGGTGTAATCTCTGCCCGAGGTCGAGGCAACTTGCAGATCACCGCACTCGGAGATTTTATCCAAACCGATGCCGCCATTAACCCAGGCAACAGCGGTGGACCCCTCATCAATATGGATGGCAAAGTCATCGGAATGAATACCGCGATTGCTTCTCGATCTGGTGGATATAACGGTGTCGGATTTGCGAGCCCGTCCAATTTGGTGCGACAAGTAGCGATCAGTTTGATCAATGAAGGCACCGTACATCGAGGGTGGGTGGGAGTTGCGTTTCAACCCTTCAAGTCGGAATGGGCTCACAGTATGAAGTTACCGAAGGGAACTGCCGGTGTGATCGCACTTCAGGTAACAAAGGGGGGCCCTGCGGACCGCGCAGGCATTCAACCCCAAGATGTCATCATCGGCGTGGATAACAAGCCCTTGAGTGATGAAAATAACGATTTGGTCAATATCGTAGGCCTTAAAAAACCGGGTGAAAAAGTACGGTTTGACTTCTACCGCAATGGACAACGCAAAACTGCTGACCTTGAAATCGGCGCCTGGGATGGCCAAGCTCACGCTTCGGTCAAAACGGGAGAACCTAAAAATTCAGTAGAGAAGAATAAAAACCCATTTGGTCTTTCTGTGCACCAAACCAAAAAAGGGATGCTCATTACCGCTGTAGAGCCGAAAAGTCCTGCACAAATGGAAGGCTTGCAAAAAAATGACCTCATTCTCTTTGCCAACGGAACCATTTTGATGCAACAAGACTTCTATGAACTGCTCAAAAGTGCAGATGAAGTATTGCTATTCATCGAGCGTAATGAGAAGACGTTCTTGGTGCATTTGAATAAGAATCGAAGCAAAAAGTAGGCGGCTCCATGACACTTTTCTCCCTTCCACAAGTACGAGCTGCTCTCTGGATGGCAAGCTCCGGGGGCTTGGTCCTGTTGGGATATGAGTGTCTACGCAGCGCCTCTAACTCTTTGTTCAAAGCTGAATATGGAACGGGGGGCCTCCCCTTCCTCATGGCTTTGCTTCCCTTTGTCATCTTACCTGCTTTGGCAGGGTACAATCGCTTGTTGGTGTGGGTTGGAGCCAAGCGCACCCTGTTTTTGTGCCATCTCATCGCCTCTGCACTCATTCTGGCTTGCTACAGCGCTATCCAAGCTGGTTTTGTGCCAGCTACCGGTGTGTTGTGTCTCATTCGGGATGTATATGTGGTCATCTTGATCGAGCAACACTGGTCCTTCCTCAACAGTATTCTCAAGCAAGAACAAGCCCAGCGACTCAATGGGTTGATTATGACCATTGCTTCCGTAGGTGCAGTACTGGGTGGATTTTTGGCTCACCTCGTGGCAGAACGCATCGGGAGCGTGGCCTTGGTGCTAACTCCCGTAGCCTGTGCACTTCCCTCTCTCTTTCTTATCGATATCGCCTATCGGGGTGGGGCTTCTTCCTTTGAGGAAAAGCGACAAAAGAAGCAAGGACTGTGGGCCTCCGTGGTGCCTTTGTTTCGAGAGAATCCTGTATTGCCAGCGCTCCTATTTATGGTCACCATGAGTCAAACCTATGGCACTCTCATCGATTTGGGTTTTCAAGAGTGCCTCCTGCGTAGTTATCCATCTGTGGATAAGCAAACCGCTGTGTCGGGACTTTTCTTCTCTGCATCCAATGTGCTGTCCTTGGTCTTTCAACTGTTTCTTACCCCATGGTTGCTCACGACCTATAGCTCCACGCGCATTCATATGGCAATTCCGTGGCTGCATCTCGTCTGTATCACCTTGTGTATCTGCGCACCTGGCATTTGGACTCTGGGGGCAGCACTTCTACTCTTTAAGGCGGTAGATTACTCCTTGTTTCGAGGTGCCAAAGAGCTGTTGTACATTCCATTGTCATTTTCGGTACGGTTTCAGGCCAAGGAATGTATCGACATCTTGGGGTATCGTGGTAGCAAGAGTGTGGCGTCCTCTCTTCTCTTCTTTGCTAAAAAGTTCGGAGGGTATACCTTTACCCCCCTATCCCTCTCTTGGCTGGGTGCCGCTTCTTTATTGGGCTGGGTACAGGCAAGTTTATGGATGCGAGGCCGGGGAGGGGATGACTGTTCCGAGCGAGAGATCGAGATCACACCTACGCTACAAGTAAAAAAAGAGGCCTCGTAACCGAGACCTCTTTTCTAAACACCGACACTCGACAAATTATTGAGCTGGCATCGCTGCTGGCTCAGCTGCTGGCATCGCTGCTGGCTCAGCTGCAGCAGCTGGTGCTGCATGCTCAGCTTTGTGTGCTTTGTGTGCTTTGTGCTTCTTGTGCTTCTTGTGCTTCTTGTGCTCATGCTTTTCTGGAGCTGGAGCTGCTGCTGCTGGCTCAGCTGCTGGCATCGCTTCTGGCATTGCAGGAGCTTCACCAAAAGCAACTGCTGCGGAAAGACCGAACACTAGACAACCGATTTTTACTACCTTCATCGCGTACTCCTTTTGTTAATTACGCTAACCCTTGCGGGAAAAAAACTGCAGATTTATCACAACTATATAGTAGATATTTTATCAGAGCAAATATCTTTTTTTTTCTTTTCTTTGATGAGACTGGGGGACATCCACCGAATGGCGCTTCCTTAAGAGGAGGATGAGATCGGGGACAGCTACCGAATTATTTGAGAGGAGGGGATTTCCCCTCCTCTCAAATAATTCGGTAGCTGTCCCCGATCTCATCCCGTATGCAATTAATTTCTATGGCTGTGTATTCCAACTCCTCGTTGACATCCGTCGTCAGTTTGTACAAAATCTTCATTTAATCCAGCGTGTTACACAAACTTCATGCTCGCTGAGGATGCTATGCGTAATTTTCGTACAATCGCTCTGCTCTTTCTTGCTTTTACTTCTGGACAGGGTCGAGCAGCTGAAGGAGGGGAGCGTATAGCAAGAACAGTAGCAGAGTTTTTGGAAAACCCCACCGCTTTCACCACGCTCATGCTCCAACGCCAAACAATCAGAGCTGAGGAAGCGACTGCGCTGGCAGAGGCCCTGAAGGCAAATACCACTCTCACTACACTTGATCTTTCCGACAACACCATCGAAGATACGGAGGCAATGGCGCTGATAGACGCCCTGAAGACAAATACAGCCCTCACCAAACTATGCATCTGTAAGAACCAGATCGGAGATGTGGGGGTAACTGCGCTGGCAGAAGCCCTGAAGAGAAACACAACCCTTACCGAACTCCAGATTCGTAACAACGACGAGGTCGGAGATGTAGGCGTAACTGCGCTGGCAGAGGCCCTGAAGACAAATACAGTCCTCACTACACTCTACCTCAACGTCAACAAGTTCGGAGAGGCAGGGACAGCTGCGCTGGCAGAGGCCCTGAAGACAAATACAGTCCTCACTACACTCTACCTTTGCCATAATAATATCGGAGGAGCGGGGGCAATTGCGCTGGCAAATATTTTAAAGGCAAACAACTCCATCACTACACTTGATCTTTTCAGCAACAAGATCGGAGATGTGGGAGCCACAGCGCTGGCTGAAGCCCTGACGGCAAACACAACCCTTACCTCACTCAGCCTCAGCAGCAGCGAGATCGGAGAGGCGGGGGCAGCTGCGCTGGCTGAAGCCCTGAAAGCAAATACAACCCTTACCTCACTCAGCCTCGACGGAAACAAGTTCGGAGAGGCGGGGACAATTACGCTGGCAGAAGCCCTTCAAACAAACACAATCCTCACCAAACTCTACCTCGGCTTCAACCCTACATGGGGGGCAGTGCTAGCTAAGATAAGCAAGCTCTTACACCGGAATCAGGTACTGCCAATTATCCGAATCGCAATACGTTGCGGAGAGAGGAACGCCAATTTGCGGTTGCCTTCTGATATATGGGAGCACCATATTCTTCCTTCTTTAGTCGAAATTCATGCAGCTCCTAAGGGAAAACGTAGAATAATGCGCCTACCTTGGTGGTAGACCCTTTATCTAAAGATGGAATTGGGTCCACCTAGATGGAATTGGGTCCACCTACCTTTTTAGAATAGGGCACTCATTTCCAATGAGTGCCCTATTCTAAAAAGGTAGGTGGACCCAATTCTTAGAAGCTGTCTGAAGTCTCCAGAGGGGGACCTCCCAGCAGCTCCTAAAGGGGACACCCGATGCGAGTGTCCCCGACGAAAGCCCGGAAAAGGGGACACTCGCATCGGGTGTCCCCTGCATCCAAAGACTCCAACTGGAGACTTCA
>CANJLI010000021.1 GCA_947475005.1 Deltaproteobacteria bacterium
CCCATCCGTCATCCCAAGGCTGCGTAGCAGCCGTATGGGATCTCGATAAAAACACAGGGATCCCATACGGTCCCTTTGGGACCTTGGGATGACGGATTTCCAAGGATTTAGGCAAACAGACCCTTAAGGAAGCGCCCTGTGGGGACACCCGATGCGAGTGTCCCCGAGCTCCAGGTTCTGCAGATTCGGGGACACTCGCATCGGGTGTCCCCGCAGGGCTTTAGTGAGCCCCTACAGCCCTAGAAAAGAAGGTAGCCTCGTACATCTTCCACGTCTCTTTCAACCGCACGTGGGCTTCTTCGAGGCCCTTATACGGCAAGATGATCTCTCCCCCCGCTTGGGCCAGTCGGATCACCGCAAAGTCTTCTGTCTGATTTTGGATCTTGCGAGAAGTGGGCGTTTGGAAGGCCAGGTTCAGATCCTCGAGGGAGTGAATTTTCTTTCCATTTACCTCGCTAACAAGGGATTCTGCGATCTGTTCATACCCGGTAGTAAATGGATCTGACAAAGTTCTATTCAAAATCACAAATCGATGCTCGTCACTCTTCTTGTTCCGATGGGACCACAGGTAGAGAAACGGAATCGGGCCCGTTGCGCGCCATGTAGGCCCCCAGGTGCGTAAGTACTCCAACGTAAGCTCTTGAAACACCAATCCCCCAAAGATCAAATGGGGAATCTTCGTAAGGAGATCCTCGCTAAAATAGGGGATCTTGCGTGCATTGCTGTCAAAGCGCCCCAGTATCACCGTGTGGGTATGTACCTTGCCTCCTTGGTAGACGGAAATGGGTACCGGCTCACCTACGGAAAAGGACGAGAGTAGGTAGGTATAGGGCAGCGCCCCCCGCAGAGGATGGGGATATTGCCCCCGTCGGTTGATAGGATTGCCTGCGATGGAGAGGAGAAGGTCTCCCGATTTTACTTTGTCCGTAAGCCCACTTTCTTCATCGATCTCGGTGATGCGCACGCCTTCTTGTGCCTCGGGGATTTTGTGATAGGCCCGGAGGTTGGGGTCTTCGAGACGCTGGGTAGAGAACCCAAAGCTAGGCACACCCGCAGTGGGCTCTTTCAAAAAACGACGAATGAGGGGAAGGGGAATTGCTTGAATCTCTTGATTGGATTGATTTTCAAAGAGCCCCAGCAGTCGGTTTTCTGCCACAATAGGTGCTGCATAATCTAAGGCATCTTTTGGCCCCTCAAGAAAATACTGCGGCACCATATAGGCCCCCAATAAGCTCTCCCCCACCTCCACGCGGCGCATCTGCAGCTCCACAGGTGAGAGTGTGGTGAGATCTCGGCTCCATTGCATCCCGTAGACCTTAGTCCCCAAGCCAACTGGGTCTCCCAATTCCATTGGACGCAAGCTCTTGTGCGGTGGCTCTGTAAAAGCCAAGAGAGCGAGGTTGACCTCGGAGTCCCAGTGTACGACCTTGAGCCCCAAGGGGGTTCCTCCTCCGTGTCGCTTGCCTTCGATCTGTACACCCTCTTGCACGGCAGCTGCTGTGGTGAGGATGCCAAGGTCTTTCTTCGCTCCGTAGGTGACGAGGGTCCCCATAAATTCGGCTTTAAATGGCTTTTTCTTCTGCCATGGTTGATCGCTATCCCCCGGTTGTTTGGTGACGATGACCTGAATCACAGATTGTTGCAGATCCGGGGGGAAACAGCCCGAGAGAAGCATAAAGAGCGTAAAAAGGAGTGGGTATTTCATCGGACTGCTCCTTCGGTTTCAGCTGGAATCCCGTATTGGGTGAAGATCTGGGGGCGTACCTCTAGCTCTTCTTTGCGAGAGAGTAGAAGCGGGGTCCCTTTGTGCAAGAAGTCGATACGGATCCACGGATCGGTGGTATCTGCCATGGCTTTGACAAATTCGGAGAATCGTTTGATTTTTTTGCCATTCACGGTTTTCACCATAGAGTTCACGTAGGAATTTGCATACTCGTTAATGGGATGAGGAAAGCGCTGTGCCAGCACCACAAAATCTTCGTGGTTTTCAAACTCTGCCTCTGTGTACGAGTAGAAGAATAGAAATCGCAAGGGCAGAGGTGCGGTCTGGTACCACTGGGGCCCAAAGGTTTGTAAGTAGTTGGCAGTCATGGGAGTGAAGAGAAGGCCCCCTCGCACGAGGTAAGGAGGGGCTTTGTCGTAGCGATGGCTCGCATCAAAGTGGGGTAAGGTGGCAGTTACGGGTACAGAAATCGTCTGGCGTTTTTGATCCCGTAACACATCGAAGGTAGCGATGTCTCCAGAGACGAGGAGATCGTAGTGCACTTGAAAATCCACCCGTTCTCCGTAGAAGAGGATCTTGCCATCGCTTCCAATGGGCTGCCCTTGAGTCGAGAGGAGGATGTCTCCCTTCTTCAAATATTTCGCACCGGATCCCCAAGGCACTACATGGGCCACACGCACACCCTCGGAAGGGGGCACACCGTAGAAGCGAGCTGTGGCTTCGTGATTGAGTTGAGAGGGCTGCATAAACACACCGAGGATGGGATGATCCTCGTAGGGGCCTTTTTCTGTCACCCGTAAGAAGCGATCAAGGACAAGGGCAGGGATTCCATAGCCTGTGTTTTCAGCTCCCGTATGAGCTTGAAAGGCCATGGCCATGACGATGATGCGATTGCCTTGGACTTGAAAAATGGGACACCCACTGTTGCCCGGGTTGATGGCAGAGCTTACTTGGATGGTGAGGTGCTCATGGACACCGGAGTGCACATAGCGACGCATCTCCATCCGTGCCACCGTCCCCGTGGTGATGGAAAGCTGCTCGCCTCCGATGGGATAGCCCACCACCACCACGGGGGATTGGAGCTCCGGCATCTTCCCCAAGGTGAGGGCCAGGGTTTGATTTTCAGGCCACGGCTCCTCGATGGTGAGGAGCGCTAGGTCGCAATCATGGGCGATGGCCTTCACTGAGGCCAGGCGCGGACGGCTGTCTCCGTCTTGCTGGACCATGAGGAAGCGTGTATCTGCCACCACGTGGGCATTGGTAAGGATTCGGTTTTTTCCTACATAAAATCCAGAGCCTACGCTCATATCCGTTTTTTCTTGCAGCCAAGGGCGCAAAGGATCGATGGGGGCTTTCGAGGCGATGATTTTGAATATAGATTTTCTAACATTTTGTAAAATCTCATGATTTTGCACATTTTTAGCCTGGATGGCCCCAGAGAAGAAAGTGAGGGCGATGAGGAAGAGGTGTCGAGTCAGTGCCACAGGAGATCCTCCGGTTTTAGGTGTAAAAGAAGCAAAAGAAGACGTTTTTTGTTTTATTTACAGCTTTTTTTGTATAAAGTACCGGATCTGTTTTTCATATTGCAATCGAGTCGGTGGCCTCCAGCGACAAAATAAGGAATCGATACAATGGCAAAGTCAAATCGCCGTGAAAAAGTAAAGCTTGTTTCCACAGCTGGCACTGGGTTTTACTACACCCTCAACAAGCTAAAAGGCAAAGACAAACTTCTTTTGAAGAAGTATGATCCTCGCGTTCGTAAGCACGTTGAGTTCAAAGAAGCCAAATTGACCAAGTAGCCTCGCGCGTTGCGTGAGTAGACGGTTCCCGACAAGTAGAGATGATGGCGTAGAAATCCGGCTGTGTTCCAGTTGAGGTGTGTATGCGAATTTCAGTTACTGCGGTGGAAGGGAATCGTCAACGGCTCGACGGGGGTGCCATGTTTGGCAATGCCCCCAAGGCCCTCTGGCAACGGTGGCTACTCCCCGACGATGCCAACCGCATCGAGCTCGCCTGTCGGTGTTTGCTCATCGAGATGGATGGCTACAAGGTTCTCTGTGAAACGGGAATCGGTGCTTTCTTTCCTCCCAAATTGGCCGAGCGCTACGGGATTCAAACTCCAGATCGACATCTTCTCCTCGAAAATCTTGAAAAACTTGGCGTAAAAGAGACCGACATCGATATGGTGATCTTGTCTCATTTGCATTTTGACCATGCGGGTGGATTGTTATCCCCTCATGGAGAAATGCCTCCACGCTTATTGTTTCCCAAGGCTACGTATGTAGTAGGTGCCGAAGCTTTTGCGAGAAGTGTACAGCCCCACGTGCGAGACCGAGCCTCTTTCATTCCGGAATTACCGCAGATGCTACTGGATTCCAATCGGTTGGTGCAGATTGCAGATGAACACGACACCCTCCCCGGGCCGCTTGGGCCTCACATTCGGTTCATCTTCACTCACGGCCACACCCCTGGGCATATGCACACCTTGGTGAAGGGAGACACCCACCAGGTCTTTTTCTGTGGGGATTTAATCCCCGGAGTGAACTGGCTCCACCTGCCCATCACCATGGGGTATGATCGCTTTCCTGAAAAGTTGATCGAAGAAAAAGAAAAGGTGCATGTCGCCGCCTGTGCAGAAAACTGGTTCCTCTTTTATACCCATGATCCTGAAATCTCCATGTCCCGATGTCAACGAGGCGAAGCCAATCGCGTCGAAGCCATAGCAGCACAGAAACAAGTTGTGAACTGGTTGTTGTAACTGTCTACAAGAGGTGAATGTGATGAAAAAGACCGTATTGCCAGCGATCGTGTTGGGCTCTTTTTTAACCAGTACGAGTGCGGCAGGGGGATGGGGGCTCTGTAGCCATAAGAGTCAATTGGAATCTACGGATCATGGGTCTATGCAGCAAAAACCCAAGGAGAAAAAGAAGTCCTGGAGTCTTTTTGCTTCTTGTACCGCCAAGAAAAAAACGAAGCCACCGAGAGCCTCTACCGCCCTTGTGCGAGCGTCCACAGGTGCACAAGCCGCAGCAGCAGGAACAGGAACAGCGGTTCTTGCCATTCCAGCACCACCAGCTGAAACTCCAAGCATAACCAGGCATCGACGACCTGCATCCTTGGTCCTTGCAGCGGGAGACATAGCATCACCGATCCCAACGCCAGCTCCGCCCACTACGAGGGAGTGCCCATCCGGACAAGAACTTGAAGCCCGCATTGACGCTGCTATTGAAGAGGAAGGAGAAGAAGAGAGGGAGTTCGCCTCCCCGCCTGTGGGGCCTGTCCCAGCAGAAGAGCTGCAGCTACAAGCGCAGCAGCTACAAGCAGCCCTTCAAGCCCTGCTTAGCGATCCGATTTGCCAAACAGGGCCTGCGCAACCGGAACAGCCGACTGTGCAGCTGCAGCGGGTGGTGGGAGAAGACTTTTAGCCCCCGGACTGGCACCATGGGAGCTGGGGTTGAATTGTACACATCAACGCACACATCGCAGGATCTTCCAGTGGGCATTTGCCTGCTGGGGCCTCGGTTTTTTGTCCTACGTGGATAGCCCGTGAGTTCATATGGGTACCCTCTGCATCCGTTACTGTAAGGGTAACTTCTCCTTCTTGCTTCGCTTCCAAAACCCCGGTGGTTGGGTTGATGCTTGCAATCTCTTCATGTGAACTTGTGAAACTGTAGGGAGCTTTTCCTCCGATGGCCCGAAATGTCAGAGTTGCCTTCGGGGCAAGGGTCGCAGCGTTTGGAACCACGGTAAGGGTGTGGTT
Organism: Deltaproteobacteria bacterium; assembly: GCA_947475005.1. Lineage (GTDB taxonomy): Bacteria > Bdellovibrionota_B > Oligoflexia > Oligoflexales > Bog-1112 > CANIBL01. The sequence continues at coordinate 5,484 of CANJLI010000021.1, forward strand.
CACCACTTGTTGTACAGCGTGGAAAATGTTGACTCGGCACTTGCATGCAGTTTCGATGTTTACGTTATCACCAGAGGCTTGGAGGATTGCCTTGTAGTCTTCTGCTTGCAAACTAGCTCGTTGGTCGTTGGCTTGGCTCTTGAGGAGTGCCACCATGCCGGCTACGAGAGGGGTTGCCATGGAGGTCCCTGATAGATTGCCGTACTTGTTGCCTGGAAGGGTAGAGAAAATGTCAGCCCCTGGAGAAGCCAAGTCTACAGTCGCAGTACCGTAGTTAGACCATGTAGGTTTTTGGTCTTCGTTGTTAGAAGCCGCTACGCTGATCACGTTCTTAAACCCTGCGTTGGCAGGATATACTTCTCTTGTATCGTTGGATTGACCATCGTTTGCAGCTGCCGCTACGAAGATGATGTTTTTTTGCCCCGCACGCTCAATGGCTTCCAAGATTGGCTTTACTTGTGCACGTGGGACAGCCGCTCCCCAGCTTGCACTGATTACGTCAGCACCGTTGGTGGTGGCATAGTCGATGGCAAGAGCTGCGGTATACAAATCCCCAGAGCCATCAGCACCGAGAAATCGGATCGGCATAATGCTTACGTTTGGTGCAATGCCACTGATGCCGACATCGTTATCCCCTTGGGCTCCGATAATGCCTGCACAGTGGGTACCGTGTCCTGGATTTTTGGCAGAGGTTTCATCCATAGGGTTGTTGTTTTTCTTAAAGAAGTCCCATCCGCGGATATCATCGATGAACCCGTTGTGGTCGTCATCGATGCCGTTGTCTGCAATTTCTTTTTCATTTGCCCAAATGCGGTTTTTCAAGTCTTCATGGGTGTAGTCCACGCCGGTGTCGATAACGGCAACCACCGTCTTACGACCCCCACGTTGGATTTGCCATGCAGACTCAGCTTGTACTTTCAAAAGAGACCATTGCTTGCTGCGTTGAGGATCTCCGGCCAAGTCTTCGAAGGCATACATTTTGATGTTGGCTACGATGTACTCGATGTCAGATCTGGTTTGAAGTGCTTTGACAAGTTGGTCAGCTTGCTTAGAAGCGGTGCTTTCTACTTTAATAAGAGCCAAGTGGCCGGTGTCGTGGGTGCTCAAGACAGAGACACCGCTCATGTGTTTAAAGGTGGGAACGGATTTGTTGTATTGGGACTCCTTAAATTTTACAATCCATTCCGCTGCAAATCCAAGATTCGAAGAAAGAAGCAGCGCCAGCGGGACCCATTTCGAAAGACGAGGTGCACAAAATCGGAAGGCCATAGTCACTCCATCGCAGAAGTTATAAGAGGGGAAGGACCCCCTTTCCCGTAAGATGCCGGGAAGTAAAGACTAGCCATCAAAATTGTGTTCCAGTAGACTCACGCTCCACGCGTCTTCGACTACAGGGTCTCGAATCAGTCGGATTGCTTACCGTATTTTATCCTGGTTTATGGATGTGGGTAAAGGGGGGGCCATTTTTTTATGCGGCATCTGCACGATCAAAAGGAAGAGACCCGTTCTTGTGGTAAGATTCAGCCTGTATTTTTATTTGCAATCCCTGTGTTTGTTTTTTTTCTCACTCTCTATTTATCCGTTCCGTATCTCACCCAAGCTTCCACAAGTCCCTTCGAGAAGTTGATTTTAAGTCTGCATATTTCCTGTGCCACCATGGGGCAACTGCTTGCATTCCTCTCGAGTGGCATTGCGATCTCTTTCTTATGGCAAAACAAAAGATTAAAACAAAAACGGCTGCATCAGTATCGACGGTTGCCTTCCTTGGAACAGTTGGGGGACTTATTGGGGGCCTCTTTGTGGACAGGATTTGGATTTTTAACCCTTGCTCTTGGAAGTGGGGGGTTTTTGATTTGGTTTTTTCCCTTGCTGGCTCCTCATCTGCCGCTTAGCAAGATTTTGTGGGCCAGTTTGGTGTGGGGCTGGTACCTGGTGATTTTGCTTGCAAGGAGACGGTGGTACATACAGACGCTTTTGGTGGCAAGGCTTAGCTTGGTGGGATTTTGCCTGTTGGTGGTGGTGTTCTTCGGACTGTCGTTTCTCTTCTGGGGGCAGAACCATGTCCTCTAGCTCGGATCCCCATCGGTTTTTTTGCATTGGTACCAATCACAAAACCACACCGATCCATTTGCGAGAGGCTCTGTTTATTTCTGCAGAGCAGGTCGGTGTTTTACTTCCCTCGATTCAAGCTCATTTTGGGTTTGAGGAATTGTTTCTTCTTTCTACCTGTAACCGTCTCGAGCTCTATGGGGTACAAAATTCGCTGGTGGGTCTTGACTCTGCAGAGATCTTTCGGGCGTATCAGATGCTGCAAGCGCATAAAGCGGCGCCATTGACATCCCCTGAGTGGGCCCCCCATGCGTATCTCGTGTGTGGAGAGGATGCGGTAGCCCATCTCTTGCGTGTGGTGGCAAGTCTCGATTCTCTCGTGGTGGGGGAAACCCAGATCACCGCACAATGCAAGGAGGCCGTGGCTTTAGCTGTACAAGCGAGGACTCTGGGGCCCATCTGTCAGCGCTTGACCCAAGAAGCATTTCATACCCACAAGCAGGTGCGCACCCGTACGGAGATTGGGGCTCACACGGTTTCCATCAGCCATGCTGCGGTGCAGTTGGCTCAACAAATTTTTACGGATATTGCCTCTCACCCCATCTTGCTCTTGGGAGCAGGGGAAATGATTCGAGTGGCAGCTCAGTATTTGCTTCAATTTCAACCTCGATCATTGAAGGTAAGTAACCGCAGTCCGTTGCGAGCAGAGCAGTTGGTGGAAGAGATCGGATTTGGTAGCGTGTGCCCCTGGGAAGAGCGAGAGGCGTGTCTGGTGGAGGCAGATATCGTGCTCACCTCCACGGCTTCTCCTGAGCCAATTTTGGATGTGCAAGGGATGAAGCGAATTTTATCCAGGCGCAAGGGGCGTCCGCTTTTTATTGTGGACATTGCGGTGCCGCGAGATATCGATCCTGCTTGTAGCCGCCTGTCGAATTTATATCTGTTTGACTTGGATGATCTCCATCGGGTGGTGGAGAGTGGGACAGAAAAAAGGCACGATGCCACGCGCGAAGCGAACGTGATTATCCAGCTGCGCACCCAGCAACTCCTGCGAGAGTGGCGTGATCCCTCCTTGGAGTCGGTGCTCGGTCTTTATCACAGCTATGTGAAACGGCGGCTTGAGCAAGAGGCACAGAAGACGCTGCGGCGAAAGTTGTTTCAACAGCTTGAAGTGGCTCAAACCCAGGCTCTGCAGCAAATGCTTCATGCTGCGTCTGCTAAGATCACGGCGGATATGGCCCGTCTTTTGGTGCATACAGAAAATCCTGAAGAGAAACGATACATTCACGCGGCACTGGAACAAATTTCCGCGGAACCGACACCGACCCCTTCTCCGCATTTACTGGTTGCAGACAAGGGCATTCTAACGGATCTTCCCCCTTCAGATAGAGTCTTAGCTAATCGAATTGAACCGTTGTCCATCGTGTGAGGAACATAGAGCTCCCATGACGTTACCGAAACATACTGTGACCATTGCGACCCGTGGCAGTACCCTTGCCCTGTGGCAAGCCCATCATGTGCAGCACTTGCTGTTGCAAGAGTGTGGCCTTTCCAGTCGCCTGCTTGTGGTGAAGACGACGGGAGATCGTATCCAGAATCGATTCTTGCACGACATCGGTGGCAAAGGATTGTTCATCCGTGAAATCGAGCAAGCCCTGGTAGAGGGTGAGGCAGATATTGGGGTGCACAGCCTCAAGGATTTACCTGCGTGTATCGATCCGACTTTTGCTCTCGGCGCGTATCTGCCGCGAGGGGCCTCAGGGGATGTGCTCGTGGTCAGTGACGCTCATATTGCAGAGAAACTGTCCGGATTTGGTGCGGTGGGACCGAAGGCTTTGCAGGCGGCTGGGGCCTTTACGGTGGGTACGGGTAGTTTGCGCAGGCGAAACCTCCTGGCTCAAGCGAGTCCCCATATTGAGGTAGTGCCCATTCGGGGGAATGTGGATACCCGCATGAAGCGGCTTCAAGAGGGAGCATGGCAAGGGCTTGTAGTGGCAGCGGCAGCGCTGGATCGATTGCCCCCTGTGTCGGGGCTTTTTACTTTCTTGTTGGACCCTGATTGGTTTACGCCAAGTGCGTGCCAGGGGACCTTGGTGATTGAGACTTTATGCGAGAGCCCTATACGGGCGCACTTGGGTGCGTTGAATGATGCAGTGGCCCAGCGGGGCGCTGAAATTGAACGCGGCGTTCTAGCAAGGCTGGGTGCGGATTGTACGCTACCGGTGGGGATCCACTATACGGGGGATCTTGCGGGCGGTTTTGTCTCCACCTGTGTGTTGGCTCCGGATGGCAGCGAGTCTCGGACTCGGCATCCGGTGAGAGAGCCTGATACTTGTGAAGAGATTGCAGAAACTGTGCTGGAAAAGTTGTGCCAGCACGGACTCGAGAAGGTGTATCACCAATTGGGCTTGGCGTTTCCTCCATGCGGAAAATAATCTGGACACGAAGTGAACGGGACCAAGTTGCAGATCAGCAATTGTTTACCGATGTGGATCGTGTGATCTGGATACCTTGTGTGGAGATGAAGTCTCTGCCATATGAGGAAATGAAGCCTCTTGGTGGCCCCTGTGCCTTTGCTTTTACCAGTGCGCAGGCTGTGGAGGAGGTCCAGCGACATCCAAGGTTGCTGGCACTGTTGCAGCAAGCGGTATGGGTAGGGACTTTTGGGGAGAAGACGTACCAAAAGCTTCGGGAGATCGAAGGCGTGGCGCCCTGCTGGCTCGCAGCAGATTCCGCGGAAGCATTTGCCGAACGGGTGGTGCAAGAAGCGGGGGAGAAGGCTGCGACTTGGATGCTTCCGGGGCCCACAAAGCGTGCCTTTCCCCTGGCTGCGTACTTGAAACAGCAGGGCTGGCAGGTGCGTGAGGTTGATCTTTATGAAACCCATACGCAGGTCCCTGCTGGGTATGATCCCGAGGCGATGCTGGTGTCGGGTGCCCCTTACGCCCTTTGTTTGGCCAGCCCCTCCGCGGCGAGGGGATTTTGTCACTGGCTGCCAACCCACTTTGATGCTACGCGTTTTCAGGTCTATGTATTGGGGGAAAGTACCCGACAGGCTTGTGAGGAGCGCTTTGGAGCGGTGGAAGTGGTACGTCCTCAGAGTCTGGCGGCTTTGGTCGCTGCTTCGTGGGGATAAGCTTCTTAGCTTGATTTTAGGATCAATTTCGCATACAAATTCAAATCTTCCTTAGGATGGATCCATAGCTCAGCTGGATAGAGCACCAGATTTCTAATCTGGGGGTCGAAGGTTCGAGTCCTTCTGGGTCCACCACTCTTCTTCTCCTCTACACTATTGTTATTTCGAATGCTTGCCTCTGAATTAGGGCTGGGAGTCCATGGCACAGCTCAAGATGACGTGCAACGCTGTTCGTTTAATGCGGAAGAGCTTGCACTGCAAGTTTCACCACCTTTTTTCTCCGAAACTCCCGCCCAAGGTCCCCGGTGTAATTTACCTGTATCCGTCATCCCCAGCGACCGAAGGGACCGTATGGGATCTCGATAAAAACGCAGGGATCCCATACGGCTGCTACGCAGCCTTGGGATGACAGGGGCGTTAAGAGGCAGACTGAAAAAGAATATTGATTTTTCGAGCAATATATCTGTATCCGTCATCCCCAGCGACCGAAGGGAGCGTCGGGGATCCCCCTCGATCGTGGGAGATGCTCATACGGCCGAGGCGGCCTGGGCATGACGGATCTTATGCAGAACGGTTGAAAAAGCAGTATTCTTTTCCAGTTTGCCTCTAATGTACTTAAATCATTGTATTATTAAAAATAATTTGCAAAAAGCTAAAGTAGTGCCTTCGTGCTCCGAAAGACCTCCTAGCATCTGAGAATGGATGGGAGGTCTTTATGAGTCGCGAACCTGTGTGGTTTATCTATGTAAACGAGGAACAACAAGGTCCTTTTACCAAGGCCCAGTTGTATCAAAAGTTTCAGGATCAGCAATTCGAATCTGATGTCCATCTGTTTCAAGAAGGGTGGAAGGAATGGAAGCCTGTAAAGGACTGCCTGTCTGATATTGATCTTCCGCTCCAAATTGATGGCACCTCCGTCTCCATGCAAGATCGAAGGCTAAAAGGCCCTCGCGTTGGGATTGATGGGCAAATTATTGTACACAACCAAGGCGATATGCTGATCGGCTCTGGCGTTAACGTTTCTGAAACTGGGCTTTTTGTAGAAACGGCCCAGCAACTTTTTAAAGTAGGCGAGAGCTTAATCCTTACCTGCAAGGTGAAACAACTCTCTGCTCCTTTTCATGCAACCGCAAAAGTAGTTCGGTTTAATGCAGGTAATGGATCTCCTGCCGGATTTGGTCTGCAGTGGACAGAAATTCCTGCTGGCATTCAGCAAGACATCCAACGGTTGACTGAGGCAAAGAAGAAAGAGGCTGGAGCCCCTAAAAAGGTACTTCCTCCGATTCCGGTTGGGAAGAAAATTGCATAAATGTGTGTTGTAAGGAAGGAGTCTTATCGTGGCAGCTCGCAGTTGGGGAAGTGTAAAAAATCTAGAGGAGGCCAAGACCCTCATCGACCGCATGGTGATGGTCCGATGGCAAGATATGAGCCGCCTCAAAAAAAGTTTGCCTGATGAACACCAAGTGGAGGCCATTCGCTACTTTGCCCATACCTTGCTGAAAAAACGCCAAGACCCAATTGCCTCTTCGATCCTCATTGAAAGTGTATTGGTGTGGATGTTGCACCATTTAAAAGAAGAGTTGGTGGATGTCTTTATCGCAGAAATTTTGGCTCACGATCGATTTCCAGCTATGTGCAATGCTCTCATCCCCTTGCTGACAGAGCTCTATGTGTCAGATCGTGAACATGAGTCCATGATTTTCTCCCTCAGCGTGTTGATCGGATGTGAGCTCGGCGTGGGATTGGTGAACAAAATCGACATCGAAGATCCGGCTCAGGTTGCGGTGTTACACGAAATTTCTACCCATCTTTTATCCGTGAGCGGTCGTCCAGATTTGGGTGTTCGCTTGGGATTGCTTCATTATTTTGGGGCTCTCTATCAAATCCCTAACTCTCAAAGTCATATCAACCACCTCTTGCATCACGTGGGGCGTACGGTATTAGAATCTCTCTTTTCCCTTCTCTTTCAAAAGAAAACAGAGAGCGTGGCCTTGCAGTACTTACTGAAGCACTTGCCCTACGTATTTAGCGCAGATCCCTACGTACAAGTCATGGTACACGATATTTTCCGAGCCTACTTGCTTCGAAATCCCGACCGATTCCTCTTGTTCATGAAAGTGTTTGTCAAAGAGTTTTTGGAGACGATGGGAGATCAAGCGGATTCTTCAAAGGCATTGCTGCAGCACGTGGGGGCCTTATTTGCTCTTTCTGCGGAGGTAAGAAACAAGGGGCTCGCGCGGGAGTTTGCCGCACTTTTGGAAGAATTTAGTGAAGTACCTGGATTTTCAAATTGCATCCAATCTCTCATGAAAGAATCCGAAGTACGGGGCCCATATCGAGAGATGTGTCAACAATTAGAGAGTAAGGTTGTGAGCAAGTCTGTACCAGGCACTCGCTACTATCATTCCCACAAGCGGGGACGAAAGCCTACCTTCAGTCGCTTGAAAAAGATTCACGACGTGGGACAAGCGGCATTCTTAAGTGGGTTTTGTACGTTGAAAGTGCTGTGAGGTGGTGCCCAGAAGAAGACTCGAACTTCCACAAGCATAAGCTTACTAGACTCTGAATCTAGCGCGTCTACCAATTTCGCCATCTGGGCACAGATGCCATTAGGTACCGCAAATAAAGGGGATTTGTCAATACGTAATGTGGGGGATCACACGAGGTTGGCTGCATCGCTGTTGCCCATTTCTACACCGCCACCGGGGAAATACCGGTTCCAATTCTCAGTCACAAGTTGCGCTGTTTCAGCCTCACAAAACAGCTCTCGGGGATACGAGGGTTTTACCCGTGCATCGAAGAGAATCGGCGGCTCATAGGCCACTCGGTGGCCCACCCGCTCCATCTTTGCAGCGTAGAGGTCCTGCATGGGATCCAATCGCGTGAAGGTGGTCCATAGAAATGCGGTGGAGGAGCGGGTCGCTGCCGCTACAGAGTCTACAACCACCACCATGGACCAGGGACGGAGGAAGGGGAGTAAGGCTAGTTCTTCAAGCCAGCGAGGGTTTTCCGCATAGGAGGCTCCCTCGAGTACCAAACAGCCGGGGGAGAAGACATGTACGTTGCGTACCCCCGGTGGAATTTCCCCAGAAAAAACCCGAGGCAGAGTTCGTTTAGGGGCTCCAAGACCGAGGATGATAGCCTTGCTCCCCTTGTTCAGAGCTGGCCCACTGTAATCCAATGTATCCATAGCCGTGTGCCCAAGGACGTAGAGGTCTGTGTGCCACTCCACCCGCTCGAGAAGATGAGTGAGCACAGCCGGGAAATCACGCAGTGGCACAGGAGAGTCGAGACAGAAGAGAAACTTGGTAAGTGCCAGCTGCCCCTCTCCCAAAATACGAAAGGCTGCAGACAGTGCCTCACGATGGTACCGCTCCTGCAAGACCGCAGCGGAAAGCGCATGAAAACCGCACTCTCCATAACTCCATAGATCGCGCACAGCTGGCATTACGAGGGGGAATAGAGGGGAGAGAAGGGACTGGAGGTACTCTCCGATGTGGAAGTCTTCTTGGCATGGCTTGCCTACTACTGTAGCTGGAAAGATCGCATTGGGGCGATGGTAGATTGCGGAAGGACGGAAGACAGGGAAGTCATGCAATAAGGAATAGTAGCCGTAGTGGTCACCAAAGGGACCCTCTGGACGGCGCACGTGGGGAGGAACGTGGCCACTGAGACAAAACTCGGCCTCTGCCATCACAGGAATGGGATGGTTGCCTGCTTTCTTTGTCTTGAGTTTAGCCCCCTGAAGGAAGGAGGCCATGAGCAGCTCTGGGACATTCTCCGGCAAAGGGCAAATGGCGGAGAGGAGGAGGGCAGGGGGGCCTCCGAGGTAGATGTTTACTGGCAGGGCTTCATTGCGCTGTTCCGCTTGGTACAAATGAAAACCACCACCCTTTCCAATTTGAAAATGCATGCCTGCTTCCCCAGGCTCAAAGATCTGCACACGATACATCCCTAAGTTGCTTGGCTTGCCGTCCAGTGACAAAGTATGAACGAGGGGAAGCGTGAGGAACGGTCCTCCATCCTCGTGCCACGAAGTGAGGGCAGGGAGTTGAGTGAGATCGGCGCCAGGGATCTGACAGCGCAGAACGGGGGCTTGGCCCCATAGGGTACGGGTCCCGCTGCGAAGACCGCGCGCAATGGTGCTGCGATGCTTCCACAATGTCCCCAATTGTGGGGGGAAGAGCTGCTCAGCCATCTGCACCACAGGCTCGATGGGGTTGTCGGAGCCAAAGGCAAGCTCTACGCGCTCTCGGGTACCGAACAGGTTGGTAATGAGAGGGAAAGATTTTCCCTTCACACGAGTAAAGAGCAGGGCTGGACCGCCAGCTGCGATCACCCTGCGATGAATTTCCGCGACTTCCAGGTTCGCATCTACCGGTGTATCGATGATGCGTACCTGATTGCGCATCCGCAAGGCTTCTACAAATTGCTGCAGATTTTGCCAGCCCATCTCTAATCCCCTTTTTCCGCCTTTACTCGATCCTCGAAGAAATTCGTCATATGGCGTATGCTCTTACCATAGGTGGTGCAGAAACCAAAGTTACTACGGCAGGTAAGACGTATGTGGATTATGAAAAGGCAAGGGCTCCTCGTTGCAAGTGTGTGCCTTCATACAACTCTCATTGCCAAACCGGTGGAAAAGCCCACCGCCAAGCAAACCAAGCACACAGCAGCAACACAGGAATCCAGTGGTAAAGAGGAACGCAATCAGCAACCCTGGTATGTAGATACCCCACGCCCCTTCTTGACGACGGAGGAAAAGCAAAAAATCTGTCGTCAGTTTGAAGGTCATTACATATCCTACTACAAGGATGTGTACCGGGTAAAAGGCTGTAAGCGCATTCTGCTCTCAGATGCGGATACCTATGAAATTAGTCGCCAGCAGATTAAAATCGATCGGGTTGACAGTGCCAAGGTTATCGAAGCTTTGCCGACTGAATTAGAGCCTCCCAAGCTCTCCTTAGCCTCTCTGTGCAAGCTCTATCGCAATCGTTACATCACCAATTCTGTGGATTACTTTCATCTCGATACCAACTGTGAAAAGCATGAGTTTCCCAATTGGGATACCTTCGATATGCATCGCAAAAGCCATGCTTCTATTGGAAGCTTGCAGGTATTGAACTCCGACGTTGTCGCCTTTTTTAAGGAGGGAGCACCGATCCCCTCTATGGCAGATAAGCTTTCTACCTATAAAGCGGAAGTACCCATCGTACAAGTTCCGTTAGAGAAGGCATGCAAAGGTTTAATCGGCAGGCACATGTCCCACCGCAATAAGATGTATCACATTCAAGCGAGAAAAAAGGGAGGCTGCGAGAAGGTGGAGGAGGATGGAGCGGTGCTGACAAGGAAACAACCTGGGATTAAAATTGGAGAACTGAGCTCTTCCCAGGCGTACTCTATTCCAGACGCTCCAGCTGCTCCGAATGGGGTTCCCAAGAAATAAACTAAGGGGCAAGCTGGAATGGAATACTGATTTTTTGAGCAATCTATCTGTATCCGTCATCCCCAGCGCCTGAAGGGCGCGTCGGGGATCCCCCTCGATCGTGGGAGATGCCCATACGGCCGAGGCGGCCTGGGCATGACGGATCTTATGTAGAACGGTTGAAAAAGAATGCTGCTTTTCCAGTTTGCCTCTAAGGGGCGTCAGCCACATCCACACTTACCACCCCAGATAGGTCAGGAGCGGATACAGAGGTGTCATTCTTAACCAATTCAAACCCTGCATTCGTAGTCGTAAGAGCAGTATCAATGGCGTATACACCATCGGATCCTTGCACCACACATTGCTTGCTTACATAATCACCCATTTGATCCGTTACCCAAGTAGTAGCGGCTGCTTGTAATACGGTATCGGTTACGTTGGAAAAATCTGGCTTGTACCACTTCGAAACCTGGGTATTTCCACCTAGCACACAAGAGCTAGAATAATAGCTACCATCTGCATCCGTCAAAAGACCTGTTCGTGTACAACCGGTATTAGGGGTGCCTTCAATATTAAACATAGGGTGAAAAAATCCGTTAGGCTGCAACTCACGGTCTAATGCCTTTCCTTCTCTCATAAATTGACGAATACTTGCAGAGCCTAAATTTGAACTGGTTCTCCCTGTAGCACCAGAAAGTCCACATCCCTTCAGCAACCCTGTATCTGCATCCGCACTCAAGCTAAAAATCATACCCCGCGCTTGTTCTGTATAGCTACCCCCTGGATTTTGCCAGTAGGACACCGCTCCCGTATTGTCAGCTGGGTTTACGTTAAACGCGACGTACATGATTCCTGCGATAGCGGAATTGCTGTCTTGGATGGGTTGTTGTGTAGTGGGATTTACATAGCTACCATCCGTAATACCGCCTGAAAATGAGGCACCTGCATTAAGATCCAATGCTCCATTTACAAATGCTAAATCAGAGAAGACAGAATTTAATTGTGCACGACGTAGCTCTGTAATCAATCGATAGGAAGCATCTGCTTCTTTTACTTTGGCATAAGAAACGCTCAAGTAGTTATCCACTGGATTCTGATTCTGTCCGCCACCGGGAAGGGCCCCAGCTTCTGCACCTGCGCGCTTTACCCACAGTTTTCCGGTGTAGGTATCATTGCTGGTTTCGGACACAGGGGAATGGACCAAGTGCATTTCTGTGGTAAGGGTTTTGTTAGTGCCACCTTGATTCATTTTCATTGCAAGTTCTACGTCGCTTCGGTAGACGGGTTGACCGTTTTGGTCCTTCAATCGAGAAATCGTAGCTTTGGTAACGGTAGAAGCATAGGTGCCCATTGCAGTACCAATTTCAGTGGCAAGATCAAGGGACTCACCCACTGCAGGCAATGTAGCACTGCCGCTCTTCTTGGCTTGGCACATCATGGCTTGCACAAACCCCAAGGCTTGATCCACGATGGCATTAACTGTGGAGATTTGAGATCTAGCAAAAGAAACAAGACAGGATTCTCCTGCGGAATCTAAACCTGTTTTTGTTCCTGCTGTCTGACTCCCTTGCGAGGCGTACATCATTTCTTGATCAAACTGATAACAGGTTACACTTTGATCCATTAGATTTTTCTGAAAAATCTCTGGCAAGCAAGAATCCCCTTCTCCTTTGAGGATGGCCTCTGCAGTCTCTTGTTTTTCCTTAAAGGTTTCAACTTTGGGTAGATCCTCTTGAGCTGGTAATGGATCTGTAAGTTTGGAACCCCTAAGAGCGCTTGCGCTCGTACTTTGTGGAAATACGCTCACCGACAAGGAGCTTGGATACGCAAGAGCCAGGGCGTTCGTGGTGGTGACATCTGTATCTGTCGAGGTAGTGGTAGTTGAGGTAGTGGTTGAACTGGCGGCTAGAGCTGCAGCATCTGTACTCGAACTGCTCTTACTACAATTGACAAGAAGCAAAGATGAAGCCGCAATACAAGTCACTTGTATTCGCTGTCGGGATAAAAAAATACGCATTGGACCCCCCATAAAAAGAATTATGAGGGGGTGATCGGATTAAATTGGAGGAACTTAAGTAAGTAGGTATTTCATTTTGGGAAACAGTTTCTAGCCGAATTTTTGGCTATAAATCTCCAGGCAATTCTCCAAAAGCACAGCCACAGTAATGGGGCCTACGCCGCCAGGAACTGGTGTAATAAAGCCAGCTTGCGTACGCACCTCATCAAAGTCCACATCCCCAACCGTACGGTCCCCCACCTTCTGAATTCCCACATCGATGACGATAGCACCAGGTTTCACCCAGTCCTTACGGATGAGGTGCACGACGCCAGTGGCAGAGATGAGGATGTCAGCTTGTCGGGTCAAGAGTTGGGGGTTGATGCTTTGTTCATGGAGGTGAATCACGGTCACCCCTTGCTGGGTAAGCAAGGTCGAGGTTGGAGCCCCAACAATCACACTTTGCCCTACTACAGCAGCGATTTTACCGGACAAAGAGACCTGGAGGGAGCCCAGAATTTTGAGGATAGCCAATGCCGTGCAAGGATAAATCCCTGGAATATTCCAGTTTAAGCACCCTTGTTGGGTAGGGGTCAATCCGTCGGCATCTTTGCTTGGATCGATTTCCATGACCGCTTTCATGGCATCGAGAGAAGCGGGGAGTGGCAGTTGCAATAAAATACCATCGACGCCTGGATCTGCGTTGAGACGGTGGATAACAGTATGTAAGTCGGCTTGGGTAGCCGAAATAGAGAGACGTTCGACCGTAGAGTCAATGCCTACGTTTCGGCAGGCCCGTTGCTTAACGGATACATAGAGCTCACTGGCAGGGTTGTCTCCTACCAAGAGGACCGCAAGAAAAGGGGCCCGAAAGCCTTTCTCCCGGTAGGTTGCAATTTTTTGTTGTACAACTTGTTGGATACCCGAGGCGATGGTTTTTCCATCGATCAAAGCTGCCGTCATGGTGCTGCCTTCGTTATTGTATGGAAAAACCTATCAGGTAGGGGGAAAGAAAGTTGGTGCTCGAGACCAGAATTGAACTGGTACGGGGTTGCCCCCGCAAGATTTTAAGTCTTGTGTGTCTACCGTTTCCACCACTCGAGCCGCATATTTGCGAGCAAAGAAGCTACCATACCCAGACAGAAAGTCAAAGCATCCTTATTCCCCTCTGTTAGGGCGGTGCTTTTTTCTTCGATTCTCGAAATGAATTGGTTATGGTGCTCTTATGAGAGATTTTAGCAGGTTTGATTACTTTTTACGCAACTCAGAGAAGGGTTTGGATCTAGGCCATCTGCGCCGGACGGCGGCCAAGTAATCCACCGGAGCTGTGGATTACTTGGGTAGTGTGAGTGCCCCATCATGGCACTAGGGGAAAGGAGGGATAAAATCCGCTGATCAGCAAAAAGAGGTTGCAGTTGCAAATCCATAGGCAGCGATCTATACTGTCTCGTTTTCTTATGGAGGATCTTTTGTGGAACAGTTGAGTCAGTATTTAAAAAACAAAGAAATCCCCTATGTTGTGGATGATAAGTTTTTGTTTACGTGTGGATTTGTCTTTTACTGGATCAATGATCAACTGGCTTGCAACAACCCTACGGGTTCCCAGTTTACTTCCCTCACCCTGAGCGATGCTGAAAAGCTCATCAAGCGACAAATTCGAAAAGTCCCTACTAGTCTGAAAAAGCCTTTTTGGAAACACTGACACCTGCAATGGCATGGATTTCTTCCCATTGAGAAGGGGTCACCGGCATCACAGAAAGCCGGTTGCCGCGACGCACCAAGGGAAATTCCCCCAGTGTGTCTGCGTGGGATTTGAGTGTTTCCAAAGAAAGCCCCTCTTTCCAAATCTCTACCAGCTGGACATCCACTTGTGACCAAATGGGGACTTCTTTCGTAGATCGAGGGTCGTAGTGCTCAGAAGTAGGATCCCAAGCTGTATCGTCTGAATGCGCGGCTTTGACCACCCGCACCACGCCAACGATACCAGGGGGCGTACAATTTGAATGATAAAAAAGGGCAAGATCGCCCACCTGCATATTGCGTAGGTAATTTCTTGCCTGATAATTGCGAACCCCATCCCAATGGGTGATTTGCTGGGGTGCACGCTGGAGAGCCTCGATGGAAAAGGTAACCGGCTCCGATTTCAGTAACCAAAATTGCATACATGCCTCGTTGTGTGGCTAAAAGTAACCTCCGCCATCCCAAGGGGATTGGGGACAGCCAGGATTGGGTCCACCTACCTTTTTAGAATCCAGACGACCGTTTGGTCGTCTGGATTCTAAAAAGGTAGGTGGACCCAATCCCTCTCCTAGGAAAAAAGGTAGGTGGACCCAATCCCTCTCGCAGCCCTAGAATACTACCAGGTTTCTGTGTAGATACGCCCCTGTGGACTTAAGTAAATATTTTTTTGTGTCGTCAAGAAAAAGTGGACAATGGCCACACCGGAAGCCATGAGCTCCTCTGTAAAGTCAAAGGCTGACAGATCTCCACCATCGACAGCCGCAATGGCTGTGCGCAATCTCGTTTCGCTAAAAGACGAAGAGATCTTTGTACGCAGGTCTTGTGGAAGCGGATGCGCACCGAATGAGTAATCCTTGCCATACCAGCTGTGTTCCTTGCGAACAAGATCACAGGTGATTCTTTCAATGTCACTCGCAAAAGCACAAGTCACCATATCTTCAAACGTAAGCTGATCTGCATAGATCAAGTCCAACGTCGTACTCATTGATTTTGTTTCCACTCCGAAATCCTCTTCAACCCAAAGACCAGTACAATTTTACGACACAACCCGTGCGCGACAGATGGCTATCATAGAATATTTGCATGTGCAATCATTTCATCCACCCCTAAAAAATGGAAAAATATGGACCAAATTTTTTAGGGCATTTTCCAGCGCACCCCCTTTTTTTTGCCCATTCCACGTCCATAAAAAAAATTAGATATAATGCTAGAAATCCATTCCCAAAAATAGGAGAGCCGCGCATGCGCATCCAGCTCCGCCGAAGGTATTTCCCACTCTTTCTGGTCAGCTGTCTGATCGGAAGCTCAATCGGCGCACTAGAGGGGAGGGTACTCATTGAATACGATCCCCCTCAGCCAACTACCATCGAAAAAAGTGCCAAACAGACCATCCAAACCTACCTCCGAACTCACCAAGCCGAACTCTCCCTCTCTGCCGATCTATCCAATATT
The DNA here is from genome assembly GCA_947475005.1 of Deltaproteobacteria bacterium. Taxonomy (GTDB): domain Bacteria; phylum Bdellovibrionota_B; class Oligoflexia; order Oligoflexales; family Bog-1112; genus CANIBL01. Next base: position 21,282 of record CANJLI010000021.1, read on the forward strand.
CGATTGGATAGTAAACAAACCAGCTTATTGGGCGATCACTACCGATTCATCTACATATCCAATGATCAGCCAGCCATCGAAATCGCAGACAGTGCATTGATTGTCTCCGTCCATCCCAACGGCTCTGTGTATCGTCTATTTGCCTCGCCACCCGAAGCCAAGTTGGTCACCACCTTTCACAAAATGAGCCCACTTACTGAACAGCAAGCCTATGATATTGCGTGGAAGGCATTGAAGGTACACGGCTCTCTCCTTGAAGCCCCTCAGAGCAGCCTCGAATATTTGTTGGTAGACGGAAAATTACGAAAAACCTACAAAGTAACCCTCGCGGTTTCTGCCCCCTTTGGATATTGGAAGTTTTGGATCGATGTGTACACCCATCAAATTGTAAAAAGGGAAGAGGCACGACTCACACGACACCCGAAACAAGACCTTGTCCCTCAAATTCGAATTTATTCAGGTCAAACGACCAACCGGCAACGTGCTTTCTTTGAATACAGTCACCGCAATCTCATAGCTCCGGAGAAACAAGCCCGCGCAGACGGAACCGCTCTGGTCTTCGATCCAGACCCAAGAACCGCCTTACAAGATCCAACACTAACAAAAGATTCTCCGAAAGAAGCATTCCTCCACGCCTATGTAGAGCGGCCTTTGCGAGATCTTTCCTTTGATGGAACCTTGTATAGTCTCAAGGGACCTTGGATTCAAATCGTTGATTTTGAGCCACCGAATACACCTCCATCCGTAAGCGCAGATGGTAATTGGCGCCATGAACGAGACAACAATGGATTTCATGATGTCATGACGTATTTCCACATCGATCAAAGTCAACGCTATATTCAATCTCTTGGGTTTACCGGAGCCAAAGCCATTCAAGCCGGGCCCATCGAAGTGGATAGTGACGGGGTGAATGGGGAGGATAACTCTCACTATGTCCCCGGCAGCAATCGCATTTCGTTTGGTCATGGGTGTGTCCCCGATAACGAGGATGCAGATGTGATCCTCCACGAGTATGCCCATGCCCTGCAGCAGAGCATGGACCCGCAGTGGGGAGGCGGCGATATGGGAGCCATGGGTGAAGGCTTTGGGGACTATTGGGCAGTGGTCTATAGCCTTTCAACGGAAAAAGGCCGAGACTTTGAGCGCTTTCAAGTCTTCAACTGGGATGGACCTGGATGCTGGCCAGGACGTCGGGTGGACAAGACAGAGCTTCGCTATGACGCCTCTCGTCACTATTATGCCCACAGCCCCATCGAGGGGGGAAGCTCCGATGAGCTCTGGTCAACACCTCTGGTACAGTCTTTTGTAGAATTGCAAGAAACAGGACATCAGGCTGATGATATCAATCGATTGGTATTGGAAGCTCATTTTGGCCTAGGGCCCAATGCGTCGATGCGTGATTTGGCTGGTGTGATTGTCCATACGGCTAGGAAAATGTATCGAGATCCCACCTTCGCCGAAGTATTTCAGAAGCACTTCGTGCTTCATGGTATTTTGTAGCTTTTTATCCTATCCCTACAGCAGCCCATCAGTAGTTTTTCGCATCTACGGTAGCGCTGGCACCGACCGCACGAAACGAACCGACTTGCGAAAGTGACTTTTTCAACCGTTCTGCATAAAGGTCCGTCATGCCCAGGCAACCTCGGCCGTATGGGCATCTCCCACGATCGAGGGGGATCCCCGACGCGCCCTTCAGGCGCTGGGGATGACGGACACAGATATATTGCTCGAAAAATCAGTATTCTTTTTCAGTTTGCCTCTCATAAAAATCAACAAACAATAAAATCACTGCCAATCAGCGACAAAGAAACCTGCCCACGCCACACATTCTTACTGGCCGTAACCAAAAACTTAGCTCGTGAGACGCCCTCTAACGCAGTGTGCACCTCATTAAAAAACATCACCTTCAGGGGCTTTCCTCTGAGTTCTACCGCAGTATGTTTGGCAGCCCCCGTTTCCTTGTCACAGTAGAAGCGAGTCTTCGCAATCTCACAGTCCAATAGAAATCTTGGTTCCTCAAATCCATGTCCAAAGGGGCGCATAGCACTCAAACACTCCATCAACTCGAGGGTAAGAAACTCCAATGGAAGAGCAAAATCATAGCGTTGCACACTCTCCCACATCTCGGGATTTTCTGCGCGAATTTTGCTCGCATGGAGATTGAGCTCTCGACGTAATGCCTGCTCCTCTCCCGTCTTAAAGGTAAAGCCCCCAGCAGCACGATGGCCCCCAAATTTTTGAAACAAGTCTCGAGCTGCACCCATGGCATCCGTTACATCAAAACCCGGAATGGAACGGGCAGACCCCTTGCAGGTCCCTTGATCAAATAACCACACCGGCTTCCAAAATGTCTCCGCGACTTTACTCGCCGCAATACCTACCACCCCTTGGTGCCATTCTCCGCCGAGGAATAAGATCGGATCGCCCATATAGTCGTAGGCTTGAGCACGGGCCTCCACCACAATCTCCGCCTGAATTTTTTTGCGCCGCTCATTGCATACGCCCATATGATGGATCAACGCCTCTGGCTTTGCCTCCAAGAAAGCCTCTACCACCCGATGGGCATGCTCCAACCGCCCCACCGCATTGATCCGCGGACCAAGGCGAAAGCCCACATCCCGCTCATCCATGTGCCCGCTCTCTACGGCAGAGGCAGCGAGTAATTGCTGAAATACCGGGCGCCGGCTGCGAAGCAACGCTGCAATTCCCTGCTGCGCCAAACGGTGGTTCACGCCGTTCAAAGGCACTACATCGCAAATCGTCGCCATGCCCACGAGGGCCAACAGATCGGTCCACAAATCCCCAGCAGGGGAAAAATGCACAGCTAGTTTACGTAGCAACACAAAGGTAATCCCACAACCGCACAGCTCCTGATACTGAGGATCTGGATGCGCCTTGGGATTGAGGATCACACAATCCGGCATCTTTTCCGTCTGGATCTTGTGATGGTCCGTGCACACAAATTCAACGCCTTGCTCTCGGCACCAGCGCGCCTCCTCATTCGCCGTAATGCCCGTATCCATGGTTACGATGACCTGGGCTCCGCGCTCGCGCACCAGATGCTGCACCGCTTTCAGGTTAACCCCGTATCCTTCCGAAAACCGATCTGGAATGTAGTACAGAAAATTGTCATAGCCGATGGCCTCGAAAAACCAGACCCAACTCACGCAACTCATGGTCCCATCCACATCGTAATCTGCATATAACGCGATGCGTTGGTTATTGCGGATGGCGAAGAGGATCGTATCCAAGGCTGCTTGCAGCCCATAATCCCCATATTCCAATCGATCGATGGGAGTAAAATTTCGATTGGCGAAGACTAATTCCGCCAATTCGGCAAAATCCCGCGGCCGCTCGATCTCGGATAGGCGCTGCCAATGTTGATACTTAGTCCCTCTCATGGCTCCGCCTCTCTGTATATGGCTGAAAAAAACTCATCCTACAGGTTCTCGCCTGCCTTCTCAACTCCCAGCGCAACCAACAAGGCGCGATTTTCCAGTACCCATCGTTGTTTCTCCCGCGATGCTGTATCGAGGGAGAAGGCCATAACATCGCCGCCCAGTACATCCGCCAAAAATTGCTTCACCTCCGCGCGTAATTGCACAGCCTCCTGTCGCCCCCATGTTACATCTGCGGATTTTTGCTTCAACAAACCCGCTGCCTTCAAACGCACCTCCCATGAATACGTAAAACGAAAGGGAGCTTCCCCACCCTCCCGTTTCCCAGCCTTGACCACCGTGTACGCAAGTTTCCGCATCACCGAAGCCAGAGCATCACTCACCGGATGCTGCATCAGCCCTTGCACCAACGCCATCTGCTCTACCTGCACCTGTAGAGCAACGACGGGTAACTTGGCAAACAAATGATCCGCCTCCCTGCGAATCAGATTTATATCTTCCTCCGTGAGTGACACCCATTTCTCCCGTTGGTTTTGGTACGACTCTAGTAGGCTACCAAAATGATGTTGCACATGTGCCACCTGCATCGCATCCAGAGGTGAAAAAATATCTGCGACTTGGTGCTGTTTCCAAAACGAAGAAAAAACAGCCTGATTGCGAAGTTGCGCCTCCTCTCCACTTAACGCACTTGAATACGGCTGTCCACGCTCCACGGCCATCCATTTCGTTTCTGTTCGAAACATATCGAGTATATTTTTTCGTGATGCATACAAGCGATTCAACAAAACTACAGGATCCGGTATTACATGAAGGAGAGAAAATTCAACCTCATTGCTTGCCATTTTTTTCGCTCGCAAATAGCTCCATAACAAATCGTGGGGCAGCTGTTCCAAAAATGTTTTTTCATTCCAGTATGTGAATTCCACCGGATTTCTTCCACTGCCAAATAGTTTGCAATCCGCAAATTTCCCTACATGACTGTCAGTGCAAAAAGGAGGGACTTCGGTTGCCGAAAAACTTTTTCCTTCATACAAGACTGCAATCGCTTTTTGATCATAGGGAAAGGCTTGAGTACGTCCCACGAGAAGATCCCCTGTGAGAGTTGCTTCCTCAAACACCGGCTCATCCATGACTGAACTGCTTGTCTGCAATCCCGTCGGGGCATGCCCACTTAACAAATAATCTCGATAGATCGATTTTTTTTGTTGGGGTTCAAAATTAGCTGAGAGTGAACCGGAAAAATTATGTCGCAACCCCAGCACATGCCCCATTTGATGGGCGATGACACTTCGAATATAGTCTTGAGCCACTTTGAGGATCTGTGCATCCGTCACCCCCGGTTTTGCCAACAGATGTGACATGGCAACAAAATAAGACCCTTCCAAGGTGTGCATACACAAAGGGTCTGAATGAAATCCAGATAGAGTGATCCAATCCGGCTTGCGAATTTTCGGATTTCGAAAGAGTTCCAATAAGGAATGAGCCCGTTCAATTCCCGTAAATGAAAACGCGCTGGTCATAAAAATTTGCGCCTGCAAAATCTCCCCTGTCCTCGGGTCCGTCTGTGCATCTGCATACACACTGGCAGCAAAATCCCAAGGCACCCATTGCACCAGGTTATGCAAGGCACGAGGTTGCCCTTCGCTCTTGAGAGGAGAGACAACCCGCACAACCTCTCGCCCAAAGGCTTTGTTCCAATACAAAATTCCATCTGTAATGGCCTCTCGAAATTCTATCGGTGTATTGTCCGAAATCGAGAAATCCAAGATGCGATCCCCGTTAATCGCAAACTTTGTCGCGTAGGCATCCCGCGTCCCCCCTTTGGCAAAGAAGCGAGGGGCCACCTCAAAAAAACCCACCTGGTCCAATCCCGGTGACAATGTAGGTTCAAAATTTTTTCGAGGTTCATACACAGAGAACTGATACTGAAGTGTAATGGATTCCGTTTGGTGTACACCGTCGCGAATCTGTACCGTTTGCCCTGTTTGTTTGAGTTGCAACCGATCGTAGGCATCGACCTGCGCATGTAAAGTGCTTCCATCCAGGCCGTAGAGCCGACTCATCCCAACGGCACCTTCAAAAAAAATCCATTCGCTCTCTCGTTGCAGAATGGGAAAGGTAGCTAAGACTATATTTGGTTGTAACTCAGATGTAGCGGCTGATCCTTCTGCGGCTTCCAACATGGCTACAGTTTCCCCTTTTTCTTGAAAGGAGACGATTCGAGGGCGAAAGCCATGAAACAAAGGGGCAGAGAGATGAGACTCCACAGACCCTTGTAGCAGAAACTCTTTGCCAAGCTCAGAAATTCGAATTCCAATGCGAGTGCCAGCTGGGTCCACCACAAAGTGTTTGCCTTGCAGTCCAGATGCTGCATTATCTGTTTTTTTCGTTTTAAAAATACGTTCTAAGGGAGAGCAACCTCCAAGGAGGCACAAAAATACGGCCCATACACAAAAATGAGGGGATGTGGGCATAGAGATCCTTTTGATAAAAAGAAGGCTTATCAAAAGGTATACAAGACGGCAAAAAACGCCGTCAATGTGGAAAGAGGACTACTTACGCTGATTCAGCAAAAACTTAATCTCTCCCGTACACGTATAAGCCATACATCCACGCTCGTCTTTTTCTCCATACAGATCTGTCGCCTGGGAACAGCTAGCAAAGACAACGCGACTACCAGCTGACTTCTTTTGTGCTGCTAACCACTGGTCACAGTTTTTTTCTGCTTCGGCTTTGGACGTACTTGAGCAAAAATACTTCTTCTCCTCGTGGAGTTTTTCCCCGGAAACGACTTCATGCTGAATTCGAATATTTTGGTTGTGAGTAATATCCTTTTTTATATACACCTCTTTTTTTTCTACCGTAGCAGGAGGTATCTGCTTTTTCTTTTTCGGTGCTGCCTCTTTTTTCGGCGCCTCCTCTATGACTACGGAATCCGCATAGACTGCTCCCCCCAGCATCAGACCCAACAAACAAACACCCATCACTCTCAATCGCATACTGTTTCCTTTTTTAAGATGTCACTGGCTCGCAAACGTCCTTCTTTTGTATGCCTGTTCATAGGAACATTTCAACCCATTTTCGAAAGGACACTCTCATGAAACGACACACCCAACTCGCAGCTGTAGCCGCCTATGTCTCCCTTACAGGTAGCCTGGCCACCGCAGCCCCCGTCCCCAAAGATCTCCAAGATCTGGCCACCAAGTGGAGTCAGCTGAAACAAAAGGAAGGTGCAAACGCCAGATTGCAGATGCAATTCTATGAAAATGGGGAGGATCCGATGCGCCATGGCACCGTGATCTTGGACGCCGAAACTGCACGCACCCGAGAGGCAGGAGGGGCGATTTTCTCAAGCACGTTTGAAACCCTGACGGATGATGTGCAACATACGATGCTCACAAGGCTTTTCCCCAGCAAGGAACCTGCCCCCATTCTCTGCGAGGGCCTCGAGATCAAACCCTATACACCTAAAAAGGGGGGGAGCCTCACTCCGCAAGAGTTGAAGAAAGCAGAGGCTGTGCATAACGCCAGCGCTTGCAAAGAAAATATGCGAGAGACTCTCTCTGGCATATTGCATGGAGATCCCAAGACTTTCGTGTATGAGGTCCATAGCGATGCCGGTAGTGAGGTTGTGGCCTATGTACAATCGATGATCGATGGCACCACCTATTTGCGATATCAATTCCAAGTTAGGTAAACTGGTGCTACCATCTCATCTTTTCGGATTTTAGATTAGATGGAATCGCATATGAAAATCCTGATCATCACCGGTGCAAGCCGCGGAATCGGCCACGCAACCTGCCAACGGTTTCAAGAGGATGGCTGGCGGATATACAATCTGTCTCGCACCCCTTGCCCCTTGGCAGACGTGGAGAATATCGCCGTGGATCTCACAGACCCTGTTGAGCTAGACCGATGTGCCGCACCTCTGTTGGCAACCTGGAAACAGGCGAAGCGTATCGCTGTGGTGCACAATGCCTCGAGCTACCATAGCGATACAGTGGAGACTGTGAATCTCCCTGCTTTGATGACCGCCTTTCAGCTCAACGTCGGTGCTGCGGTAGCTCTGAATCAAATGGTGCTGCCTTTTATGCCCCGAGGGTCTTCCATTCTGTACATCGGATCTACCCTTTCGGAACAGGGATCCCCAGGGTCAGCTACCTACATTATGCTCAAGCATGCGGTGGTGGGACTTATGCGTGCTACTTGTCAGGATCTCGCAGGCCGCGGCATTCACACCGCATGCATTTGTCCGGGATTTACAGATACAGAAATGCTACGCTCTCGAATGGGACCCGATCCTGCTGTACGCGCTAGCGTAGAGGCTCGCATGTCTGCGGGGCGCCTTCTTGCCCCTCGAGAAATTGCAGAGCTTCTTTTCTTTAGTGCAAATAATCCAGCCCTCGATGGATCGGTGCTTCATGCCAATTTGGGCCAACTGAGACACTAGAGAGCGTGACGATGGACAAGAACCAACTGCAAAAGACAGTAGAGAAAATCAAAAAATGGGCATTGGAAGTGGGGGAGCTCCAACTCAAGCTGTTTCGCAATGCAGCTCTGGATGTTTCGATTAAAGGCGGAGACGTCTCCGATTTGGTTACGGAGGCCGATTATCAATCCGAACAATTTTGGATCGAAAAACTGACGGAAGCCTTTCCCACTCACTCTATCCTCGCGGAAGAATCCGGCATGCGTATGCAACCGGATTCTGAGTATCTGTGGTCCCTCGATCCTATCGATGGCACGGTAAACTATGCGTATGGATTGCCTGTATTTTGCACTTCCATCGCACTCAAAAAAGGAAATAAAACCTTGCTGGGTGTTGTCTACGCCCCTTATTTGCGTGAGCTCTATTGGGCCACCGCCGAGAGCCCTGCCTACTGCAACGACAAAGAAATTCGCGTGTCTCCACCTACACCGATTGAAAGAGCTCTTCTCTCTACAGGGTTGCCTTATAAACGAGATGCGCAATTTCAAAAATCGCTCCATCATTTTATAGAGGTAACCACCCAAGCACGAGGGGTGCGCCGCATGGGCTCCGCCGCGTATGATTTGAGTTGCGTAGCAGCAGGAAGACTAGACGGATATTGGGAATTTGATTTACACCCTTGGGACGTGGATGCGGGGATCCTGTTGGTGGAGCGAGCCGGTGGACAAGTGAGTACCACGAGCCACGAAGGTAAAATTTCTGTGGTGGCCGCTCATCCTACCTTGGTCACCGATCTGCAACGAATTTTGGATTAGAAAAGGATTTGGTTATGGTGCGTTTCGGATTGGTGGTGATGTATGTGTTGCTTACGGTTGGATGTCGATTGGGAATGGGCATCCCCAACTTTACCCCTTTATTGGCATTTTCTCTCTTTGCAGGGGCTTGTCTACCCAATCGATATGTAGCCTACTTTTTACCCTTGGGGATTTTATTCGCTACAGATCTCTATTTGGGAATCCATGCCACCATGTTCTTTACGTATCTCTCTGTCTTTTTGATTTCCTTGGGCGGCAGTTGGATGTCACAAACACAGAGCTGGAGAGGGCTAACCCTCGGCGCTGTGGGCAGCAGCGTGCTCTTTTTTGTACTTTCTAACTTCGGAGTTTGGGGGCTGACTTCTCTATACCCCCATGATTGGCAAGGCCTACTTTCTTGCTATGAAGCTGGGATCCCTTTCTACCGTGCTACATTTGCAAGCACCGTACTCTTCTCCTACCTCTTTTTCTTTGGGTATGCCAAAGCAACGGCTAGGGAGCAAGAGGGCTCTCTCGCTACTTCACGCCTGTAATCCGAGATTCTACGGAAAGCGGAAAATCAAAGGTGGACTTGGCCCCGATCACGGAACGAATTCTCCATCCATCAGGGGCCTTATCCATAGCCACCGTATTTAGAGTGGTAATGAGCGTCGCATCTTTATCATCAGTCGTAAATTCAGGAAGTTCTCGATACACCAACTGGAAAGTAACTTCTGTCTCATGGGGCGTGCGATCTCGTCGCCCCACAATAGAAAAAGATTCGAGGGTGGTATAGCGACGCTCTACATACGCCTTACGAAACGTCTCCTCGGTCGCCCCTGCAATGGCAATCTCGAGATCTCCTGTGGCATAGGCCAACAGGTTCTTTTTATCTTCAACGGATTTTATAGAAAAGGCGGCATTTAGATACGCTTCCACAACCTGTTCGGCGGTCATTTCACTTCGGCTCGGCTGTGTACAACTGCGAAAACAACCCGTAGCCAAAAACAGGAGGCCCACAAGTGCCCCTTTTATTACCCGCTTACCCACAAAAACCTCCTTTATCTGCCCCTTTTATTACCCGCTTACCCACAAAAACCTCCTTTATCTGCCCCTTTTGTCAAAGCTTACGCACAATAAAAGCCCCAAACCCGTCCATATTATTCTTGTTGCCTGAATAAATAAGAAGCAAATTCTCTCTAGTTACAAACCGTTTATAATAATCAGGCAAACGCTGCACCGGGGAGACTAGCTCTATTTTACCTGCATACTCGTCTAACATCCAAGCAAGTTGAGCGATGGTTTCTTCATACTCAAAAGAACACACGGAGTAGATGAGCTCACCGCCAGCTTGCAAGAGAGAAAACCCATGTTGCAAGAGTTGTCGTTGCACGGCGGCCATTCGATTGATGATCTCCGGTTTCTTTTGCCACTTGCCCTCCGGATGCTTGCGCAAGACACCAAGACCTGAACAAGGGGCATCGATGAGGATCTTATCTATCGGATGAGAAGGCGTATAAGTCAAAAAATCCTGTTCCAGCAAGGTCACACCTTCATGACCCAACCGCGAAAGAGTCTCCGTTGCCCGGCGAATTTGAACCGGATTGGGCTCGATGCCGATCAGGGTGGCTTTGCCACCTACCTCTTCATACAAATGAGAGAGCTTGCCTGCAGGGCCACAGCATGCATCTACAATGCAAGTATCCGGCTGCGGATCCACCAAAGAAGCGATCAGCTGGGAGGCTTCCCCTTGTATGGTGTAATACCCACGACCAAAGAGACTCTCTGCATCTAAGGGAGGGGTTGGAGTTAGCAAGAGACAAGAGCGCAAGGCTGGTTTTTCCGAGTGTATTTTTTCTGAACGAAGCAACTCATCGCGAAACTCTTGGATCTCCTCCCTCGGGACCTTGCAAACATTCACTCGAATGGCAAAGGGGGGCGGCGCATTGTTAGAAAGGAGAAGCTCTTTCATGCGATCAAAGGAAAAGCGGCGCAACCATCGATCCACGATCCACTGGGGATGGGCATATTGCAAGGCTAAGTATTCCGCAGGTTGTTTGTCTTTGTCCGGTTTGGCAAAATATTCTGCCTTTCGAGCAATGGAGCGAAGAATCCCGTTTACAAACGAAACGGCATGGGTTTGTCCCTTGAAACGAATGTACTCCACGCTCTCATTTACAGCGGCTCGATCGGGAATATTGTCCATATAAAAAATCTGGTAGGTACCCAGAATAAGACTCGCTCGAATTTCAGGTGTCGTGGAATTCAAATCCCGAGAGGAGGTCTTCTGCAGGATCCAATAAATTTTGGAATACCAACGAAGCGAGCCGAAAAGGATTTCCTTAATCAACCGTCGATCCCGTTTGGTGATGGACCCATGGCGCTTTTGCAGGAGGTACTCCACGGCAGCATCTGGATTCTTTTGATGCTCCATTACCTGACTAAAGGCATCATAGGCGACTTCTCGCGCAATATTAAGCCGGGTGGTCAATGGATTTCCCCTTATATCAGGTGCAATAAGATAATACGGATCGGACGAATGGGAGAGTGAGTACCATGCTTTTGGGGGGAGGTGCAATGAGGATTGCACAAAGGGGGTAGCGAACGGGAGCGGATAAAAACAAGCTTAAATTACAGTGTATTAGCCATTCTCCATCAGCGGCTCGCTGTCGCGAAAGGAAACCCCTGATGCCTCTGGTAGCGCTTCTACAAACAGTTCATCCAAACGCAACTCCAACTGTTCCACCGAAAGATCATCTTGCATGGTGGTATACCACATCTCGCGTATGGCAAGGGGAATCAAAGCGAGCCCAAGCGTGCCCTCTTCATCGAGCAACCTGATTTGAGCCAACTTGAGAATTTCTTGAGATAAAATCGGCCTGTGCACCGTAACATCAGGTCCTGAAAATTTTTTGATGGACCCTGGCTTTGCAAGAAAATCATTGGGTTGATGAAAGGACAGGGGAATGATGGTTAGCTTGCGTCCTGCCTTAAGAGGGGGAGACAAAAGCCCGTCCACAAAACGAGGGGAGATTGGAATGCGCTCTCGGTTAACAAATCCCTCACTAAAATTGAAAAAATTGGCAGTCCCGGGTTTTTTCAACTCTCTATTATAATGAGCCTCCGTTGATTGATTTTGGAAAAATCCTTTTATTGCCCCAACAGGAACGAGCCCATCCGCACTCGCAACAAATCCACCCAACATGCGACCTCCATATCCCTTGCCTAGCACTTCGGACCCTACAACACCCGCATTGGCAAAAACTCGAGGCTTAGGGATACCCAATGCTGCGAGAGAAAGCTGATCTCTATACTCATCCAAGTGAGGGGGCAGATACAAACGAACCTCATCTGGATCTTGGTCATCTAGCAATAAATTTTCTCGATTTTCTATCTTCAGACGGTTACCGCCGAAGCTACGCAACATCCCCATCCAAGCAGAGGGCGCCGGAGAGGGGACTGGGCTCTTATTAAAGAAAGTACTACCAACGGATTGAACTGATTTGGCCCCTAGCAATGCCACAGATAAAATGCTACACCCCACACCGGTTCCGACACAAAGAAAGGGGAATGCCGCTCCCTTGGCTACTTTCTTTGCCATATGCCCCATACGGGAGGGGAGCCGATCCAAGTTCTGAGAAAGGTATCTTACTTCTCGCAAGAATTTATCCTGGCCATAGATTCGATCTCGAACTGGCAGCTGAGGTTGATCTTTATTTCGAAGAAGTGCTCTAGGGCCGATGCAGTCAAAATTGGATCGCCATTTCGTGTGTATCTGAATCAATCGCTGCCATTGTTTGTCGATTCGATTTTGAGCCTCGGTAGAAAGCTCCGGAAAGATTCGGTCTTTTTTAAGGCTAATCTGTGCATAGGCTTTTTCTACCGTGTACGCCATACGCAAAATAATCAGTTGATCTAAATTTTCATGATGGGTAAGCATTGTTTGGTGCCAATTCGATAACTGACGGGTATCGAGTGTAGGTTTCTCGATCATCGAATAAAAGTCATCCACTTTCCTGCGATTGAGGAGTGAGCTTTCGTGTTTAAAGGTGGCTTCTGCTTGACTCGCAGAATTTTTTAATTCCTCTAGTTCAGCATATGTAAAAGGATTTTCACTTTGAAGAAAACGCATCCTTACTCTCCCAAGTGGAGTATCTTGAGCCATCACCTGATAAGAGGCCACCGTTTGCCATACCCATACGAAGATCCACAAGATCATTTTCGGCATAACACCCTCTTTTTAAATTGCTTTTTAATTCTATAGCTTGGTTGCGTTTGAAACAAAAGCTGAAATTCCAGTTTTTTATAAGTAGAAAAACTGTTACTTTGCATGTCCAGTCAATCGTACAGGTGCACGCATGGAACCAAAAAGAATCAAACGCGGGTGGATGAACCTTCGTATCGACAAAGTGATCCCCGAAACTCACGATACCAAAACCCTGTATCTGGTAGATGCAGAGGAAGGTGGATGCGTCTTTGATTATCAACCCGGTCAGTACTTAACATTTCGATTTGATCATCTGGAAGCCAAGCCCATCGTGCGCTCGTACACCATGTCCAGTTCTCCTTGTCAAAAAACCCACATCGAAGTCACGGTAAAAACCGTACCTCACGGAGTGGTGAGTCATTATTTGTGTGAAAAGGTGAAAGAGGGAGACATATTGCGTGCACGAGGTCCCATCGGACGTTTTGGCTATGACCCTCAAAAAAATGCCCCTCGCCTCGTCATGATCGGTGCAGGAAGTGGGGTCACTCCGTTTATCAGTATGCTGCGCGAATATACTCGAAATGGCAGCCTGGCAGGCGGGGCCCCCCAAGAGATGATCTTGATCGTTTCCTATCGAAGCGAAGAGGATTTAATTAGCTGGGATCTTTTGCAGGAGGTGCAGCAGCACCTCAATGTGAAAGTGGTGGTTACATTGAGCAGGCAACACCTTGCTGGTTTTCGATTCGGAAGAATTGACGGAGACTTGTTATCGCAAGTGTTGGGTGGGGATTTTTCCAATCGGACTTTCTTTTTGTGTGGACCTGAAGGGATGTTAAGTGCGCTGCCGCTATTTTTGGGGGAGCAGGGGGTTGCACCAACGCACATTCTGACGGAGTCTTTTTTCTAGAAGCCCGTCATCCCAAGGCTGCGTAGCAGCCGCGCCCCTGTCATCCCAAGGCTGCGTAGCAGCCGCGCCCCTGTCATCCCAAGGCTGCGTAGCAGCCGCGCCCCTGTCATCCCAAGGCTGCGTAGCAGCCGCGCC
>CANJLI010000022.1 GCA_947475005.1 Deltaproteobacteria bacterium
CTTTGCCTTCATGCACGGTTCTCTCGCTGCTACTAGAACTTTGTAGCTACGGGAGAGAGTGGTGGAATTCCTTTCGGTTACCATTTGAGGGGCCAAGGGCAGCCGCTTGGGAGGACCTACCCGGGTCACAAATCGCAGCCAAGAGCTTAGTGTCCATGACTAAAATACTATCTGCGATTTTGAGAGGGTGGGAGGCCCCGAGCGAGCGCCGGCCTTGGCATCTAATATGGTAACTGAAAGGAATCCGACCGCTCTCCCATTGCGAGGCAAGGAGGTGTGGAAACTGCGCAGCTGGTTCCACAGAAGAAGAAGAAGAAGAAGAAGAAGAAGAAGAAGAAGAAGAAGAAGAAGAAGAAGAAGAAGAAGAAGAAGCAACTGTCCGCTCTAACCATGCCCTGTGGGGACACCCGATGAGCCCCGGAAAGGCTACTGATTCTTATGCCGGTTCAGGGCTCGCACGTTATCTCTATCTAGTGCAACCAAAATGCCCATGGCCGAACACGCAGTAAGCAGCGCAGAGCCTCCGTGGGAGAAAAATGGCAATGGCACCCCCACCACGGGGAAGATACCGATAACCATGGCCACATTGATGGCAAACTCTACGTACATAAGAGAGCCCATGCCGATGGCCAAGAGCGCGTGGAATCCATCTCGACATCCCCGAGAGATTTCAAGAGCAATATACGCAAAAATCGTGAACAAAACACAGATCAGTAAACAGCCCCAAAAACCTTGTTCTTCTGCAAAGACAGAAAAGATAAAATCGGTTTGTCTCGCAGGAAGGAATTGAAGCTGCGTCTGCGTACCCAGTTGAAATCCCTTGCCCCACACCCCCCCACTGCCAATGGCAATCAAAGATTGAATCGAGTTATATCCAGATCCCATAGGATCCAAACTCGGATCCAGGAAATTTAAAATACGCAGTTTTTGATACGGACGCAGCAGCACAAACCATCCACTACAAGCCAAGAGAAGGACAGAGAAGAGGATGCTGCATGCCATGCGCACACCAATTTTAATGCGTACAAAAGCCAACTGACAAAATCCGATTCCCAAGGCTACCCCTGCAGTACCGAAGTCGGGCTGTTTAAAAATCAGTATAAAGATAAAAATGATGGTGAGAAAGATCGGGAAAATTTCCTTCAGCGTATAGTGATCTCGAGTTCGACTGTGGGTAAAAAATTTGGCAACCGCAAAGGCCACTGCCATTTTTGCCAACTCAGACGGTTGCCCTCCCACGGGCCCAATATGCAACCATCGCTGCGCTCCCCCTGCAATGCGCCCCATGACCAGCACGATGACCAAAGCCACACTAACCGCAACCAACAAGGCATATGCATAGGTGTGAATCAATCGTAAGGGGAGAACCCATCCAAAAAAAATAAAAAAGACACCCCCGAGGCACAGATTTTTCACCTGCCCATAAAAAGCACCCGAGGCAGCGGTTGCACTGTATAAATTATGAAGCCCCATACTAGCCATGATGAGCAGTAACCCAAAGAGAACCAAGGTATGGTGGCTTCCCGTATTTTTGAGCTGAGGTTGAAACAAATCTGTCTTATTTTGAGCCATTGGACTTCTCGATGGCTTTGGCATTGGCTTTCAGCCGCTTGGCCTTCAGATCCCAATATCCTTGGATGATTTTCTTAGCGATCGGGGCTGCTGCAACTCCCCCTCCTGCTCCATCGTTTTCACTCAGAATGGCAAGTGCAATTTCAGCGTTTTCCACTGGAGAAAAAGCACCGAATACAGCGTGCTCTTGCCATTTCATGCTTACTTCATGTTCTCGCTTTCGGTATTTTGCCAGGTTCACCACTTGGGCAGATCCCGTCTTTCCGGCAATGCTAATACCAGGGATATTTGCCCGATTTCCGGTTCCTCGCGGGTCCATCACCACCTGTCCCAAATAGGTCCGAACCATCTCAAAATTTTGCTGTGTAATGAAATTTGCTGTTTTTTGCTTGAATGGTTTCTGCTCAAATTGTTTCTTGCCTACATGATCCGTTACCTTCTGCACGATATACGGACGCCAAACCGTGCCCCCATTGGCGATGGTGGCATAGAGGCTTGCAATCTGAAGTGGAGTCAAGAGATTGGCTCCCTGTCCGATGGCCATAGAAGGGATATCCCCCAGGTTCCATCCGGATTTAAACAGCTTGCGATGCCAAGCGGTAGTGGGGATGAGTCCCGGGTCCTCTTGATTGAGTTCCAGCCCCAGTTGAGCCCCAAGCCCTAGATCCATGGCATACTTGGCAATGCGCTCCACACCTAGACTGAGTCCGATACTATAGAAAAAAACATCGCAAGATTTCTTTAGTGCTTCTGCAAGATCGACTCTGCCATGTCCTGTTCGTTTGTAACAGTGGAAGGGTTGCTTACCCAAGGTCATGACACCGTTGCAAAAGAAACTGGTCTTCGGTTGAATAATCCCCTCTCCCAAGGCTGCGAGAGCCACCACCGGTTTGTAGACACTACCGGGTGCAAAGGAACCTCCGGTGGTTTTATCAAAGAGGGGTTTATATGGATCTGCAAGCAAAGACTCCCATTGATCATAGCTGAGAGGCTCTTGGTACATACCAGGATCAAAACCTGGCTCGCTTAACATTGCTAGCACTTCTCCCGTTTGGGGATTCAGCACCACTACAGCCCCATTTTTTCCTTTAAACGCTTGGGCCACCACCTTCTGCAATTCAAAATCGATGGTTAATGTGAGGTCAGCTCCAGGCATTGCAGGTTGCTCTCGAAGGTTCCAGTTTTGATTCGTGGATACCTGTCGCTGACGACCAAAGGCATCCACCTGGATAAAACGATAGCCTCGTTGTCCCCGCAATATCTTTTCCCAGCGAAATTCGAGCCCATGTTTGCCAACCAAATCTCCAGGGAAATAGGGATTGTCTGGAGATTCCTGGTTTTCTTTCTCCAACTTTTGACCGCTAATTTCTCCAATATAACCCACTAAATGAGGCGGTGTATCTCCCGTGTAATCACGACGAGGGGCAATCTCCACTTCAATCCCCGGCATATACATTTTATGGGTTTGAATGATGGAGACTTGATGAAGGGTCAAATTGCGCAGAATTACCACGGGTAGAAATCGGGGACGACTTCGATTTTTCTTCAATACACTGTGAAATTGGCTTTCAGGTACGAAAAGAATGTTGCTCAAAATTTGAATGGTCTTCTCAGGCTCCACCACGTATTGAGGAATATACACCAGGTCGAAAAAAGGACGATTTCCCAAAATAAGTTGACCATATCGATCAAATAGCAATCCACGAGAAGCGGGGATTTCTATTTTGCGCAACCGGTTGTTGCTTGAAATTTGACGAAAGGTTTCTCCCTTGTAAATTTGCAGATACCACAACCGGGCAATCAGAAGAAAAAACACGCAACCCAGCACAGCAACCGCCCATGCATAACGGGATACATCTATCGGGGTTTCGCGTTTTTTAGGAGAAAATTTCATGGGGTCAGCCTTTCTGCGTCTGCACCCATTGACTGAGCAACACGGTGCCAATCAGGATCGAAAGGAAAAATTTGCAGATGAACTCCCCCCAAAAGGAGAGCGAAAAAGAAGAAAGTTCCAATTCGTAGGATTGGAGCAGAATAAACTGAAAGAGGAAAATTACAAGTTCGGTACAAAAAAGCGTGACCACCCACGTGGTAAAATGCTGCCAAGAGAGATGATGACGCGTCGCCTGTAAAATAACGGCCAATCCCATATAAACAGAGAAATAGAGACCCATGGGAGTTGCCGAGTGCGTCTCGATCATATAAGCCGCTAGCAAAGCCATACATAACGCACGTCCCATAGTGCGAAAGGCACAAAAATATACGATACACGGAGACACCAAATCCACTTGCACGCCAGCAAATGGAATGCCTCCAAGGAGAGTATCTTGGATAAAAAACAAGAGAAAGTACAACAGCGCATCGGACGCCCAGGACCCAGGCCTAGGACGCAATTGAGAAAGCCAATTGCCCTTCTGTTTTCTGCTAGTACTATGCTCTTGTGCCAAGATCTTTCTCTTGCTGTTATTGCAGGAGGTTCTCCATCCAAGACGGACCTGCGGTTTCTCGAATGGTTTCCAATACAGAACTTGGTCGTAGCAAAATCATCACTTCTTCGAGTTGACGAAAATCCACGGTGGGCGCAATGGTAATGATCTGAGAAATATCATCGGTTTCATAACTGATCTTCATCACACTCCCGATGGGAAATCCCTTTGGAAAGGTTCCAACCAATCCAGAGGTCACCACCGTATCTCCGATGCGCAAGTCTGCGTGACGATGGACCTGCAAACGACACAATCCATTGCCAATCCCGTGCAGAACCCCTCGGATGCGAGTACGTTCCACCAATACATCGAGATAGAAGTTGTGATCTTCAATCATCTGAATGTCGGAGAAGTGCAAGCCTGTCCGAATGATTTGCCCTACCACGCCTTTTTCTCCCATCACCGGCATGCCAGGCTGCACCCCATCTGCCGTACCTCGATCCACACGCAACGTGGGAAAGGAAAGCAAGTGCTTGTGGTTGCCCACTACTTCTCCCACCAAAAGTGGGTCTTCGGAACGCTGAGAGATATGAAGCAGCTGTCGCAACCGAAGCGCTTCGTTCATCCACTGCTCCCGATCCATGACTCGAACTTCCAACTGAGTCAACTTGCTTTTTAACAACTCATTTTCTTGGGCAGCCCCACTGATGGCAATGTATTCCCTCCAGGTCAACCCAATGCCAGAGGAAACTTCGTGCCACACATATTCAAACGGGTAGAGGATTTCCTGCCCCACCATTTGAACCCCTTGCAGATTGAGCCAAGGACGCAGGGGGGAGGAAAAAAAGACAAAAGGTGCCAACAATATGCAAAGCACGAATGCATTGCGGAATTTCTTTTGATGGCGACGCAAACGAGACACGTGAGTGGTCTCCTATGCCATAGCGACACTGCTTAGGATATCGATTTGGTCCAGTGCTTTGCCACTGCCCAATACGACGGCACATAAAGGATTGTCTGCAATCATAATGGGCAATCCGGTCTCTTCGCGCAACAAGATATCCAGATTGCGGATCAAGGCGCCACCACCTGCAAGCACGATACCCTTGTCTACGATATCCGCAGCCAATTCAGGCGGTGTTTTCTCCAAGGCGATACGCACCGTCTCCACGATGGTGTTAATCGGCTCGGCGATAGCCTCGCGGATTTCCTCTGAAGCGATCTGGATGGTTTTAGGGATACCCGCCACCAAATCTCGTCCTTTTACATTCATCGTGCGAATTTCATCATCGGGGTAAGCAGTACCGATGTTGATCTTGATTTGCTCAGCGGTTCTTTCGCCGATCAGCAAGTTGTACTTTCGCTTCAAGAAATTGACGATAGCCTCGTCCATTTTATCGCCACCCACTCGCACGGACTTCGAATACACGATGCCAGCCAGTGAAATCACAGCGACTTCTGTTGTGCCACCCCCGATGTCCACGATCATGTTGCCGCTTGGCTCTGTGATGGGAAGGCCAGCTCCGATAGCTGCCGCCATAGGCTCCTCGATCAAGAAGACTTGGCGGGCGCCCGCAGATTCTGCAGATTCCCGTACCGCGCGTTTTTCTACTTCTGTGATGCCATAAGGCACACAAATGATGATGCGCGGCTTTACCATGGTGCGCCGATTATGAACGCGCTCGATGAAATAGCGAAGCATGGCCTCGGTAATTTCAAAATCTGCGATCACTCCGTCCTTCATAGGGCGGATGGCGGTGATAGAACCTGGGGTTCGCCCCAGCATTTCTTTCGCTTCTTTTCCCACCGCGAGGATTTTTTTCGCTCCGCGATGGTCGACTTGCACGGCCACTACAGAGGGTTCATTGGTCACAATCCCGTGTCCTTTTAGGTAGACAAGGGTATTGGCCGTACCGAGATCAATCGCCAGATCATTGGAAAACATTCCCGCCAGCCAATCAAAGAGCATAGATTCCTCCTACGATTCCGTATTGTTATCGTGTATTTTTCTACAATAGCATTGTCCTGCATTGTGCTAAACGCGTGCCCCTACAAGGGATTGTATCCATAATCGGTTCTGCAGCGGAAGACAAGCCTTTCATGCGGCACTGGTACGCACTCACTCTCTAGACAAAGAACCTGAAGGATCTTACGTTTTCATGTATTATATTGTCAGTTCGAGGAAGAATCATCCATTATTCACCCAGAAAAAGTAGATTCTCCTTCACTTTTTCTTAGCTGGCGAATATATACCGTTCACGTTTTGGGCTCCTAATCCTCACTACGTCAAGACAGAAAGGTCATGACACATGTTTCGGATGAAAAATACAACTATTCATGGCGTAAAAGAAATCAACAAGGTCTCTGGGCAGTTTGGTACATATTTTGTACTTTCGCTGAGTCTCGGCGCTATGGTTTTCTTTGGGATGTGCACCCCTCGGATGCAAACGGGTCCTCAAATCGAAGGGCATGCTGCCTCTGTAGCAGGCGAGGAGATCACCCGTTCTGAGTTCAGCCGCGCGTACACCCGCCAAACGGAACGGCTCCGTAGCCAGTACGGAGATAGCTTCAACGCTGCTGCGCTGAAAGTAGCCAGCTCAGTGATGAACCAGCTCGTGGACGAACGCGTCTTATACATCAAAGCCAAGGACCTCGGACTGCGCGCCAGCGATGAAGAAGTCGTTGAAAACCTCAACCGAGGCAAGGCGTTCCGTGATAAAGAAGGAAAATTCTCCGAAGAAGCCTTCAAAAACTACCTTCGCTACAACTACTACTCCGAAGCATCGTTTATGGATGAAATTCGCAGAGATTTGACCAGCGATAAACTCCGCCAATTCGTTATGGGCCTGACTTACACGTCAAAACAAGAAGTGGAGATGGACTACCGCTTAAGCGAGACCAAGTACAAGGTCGAGTTTGCTCGATTTGACCCAGCAGAACTTCCAGCTTCCATTACCCCAGCGGAAACTGAGGAATTTGTAAAAAAAGCCGACAGCGCAGATAAGATCAAAAACTACTATGAGAGCCATAAGAGCGATTACATCACCGAAGAAAAGGTAAAAGCACGCCACATTCTCATTACCTACGAGGGCGCTCGTAACGTGGGCGATGAAGGCAAGAAGCGCTCAAAAGAAGCCGCCTTGCTCCATGCCAAAGAAATAGCAGCGAAAGTAAAAGCCCCAGGGGCGGATTTTGCAGCCTTGGCCAAAGCCTACACCGATGAAGCCCACGGGAAGGAAACCGGCGGAGATTTGGGAGCCTTTACGCGAGATGCCATGGTGAAAGAGTTCTCGGATGCTGCTTTCGCTATGAAGACAGGAACCGTGAGCGATGTAGTGGATACCCCCTTTGGCTTCCACATCATTCGCGTTGAATCCCATACTGCGAAAGAGGAAAAGACTCTTGCACAGGTAACGCCTGAGATCGTCGAGAAGCTCATTCAAAAATACAAAGCTCCGGTTCAAGCCAAACTGGCGGCTGAACAGGTGCAACAAGCGCTGGTAAATGGTGGTTCCACAGAGGGATTGCTAAAAACGGCGAAGGTCAAGTGGGAAACTTCCTCTGAGTTCTCCGCTGTTTCTCGACACATCCCCAAATTGGGCTCTGAGCCCGCTTTGTTGAGTGCGATTTTGTCCCTCACGAAGGAGAAACCGTACCCCGATCAAGTGTTGAGTTCCAAGGGCGTATTCTTTGTCATCAAGCTGGTGGAAAAGAAAGAGCCAAATATGTCGCTCTTGACGGAAGAAAAGCGCAAGCAACTGGCTACGACGGCTCAATTCAGCAAGGGATATCGCAACTACACAGATTACAGTGCGACTTCTCGCAAGGAATTTGAGGACCGCAAATCCATTTCTATCAATGCGCATTTCTTAGCTATCGATACCGCTCCAACAGAAGGATAGTGCTGTGAAAGTCTTGGTGGTCAGCAAAACCAGCAACCTAGACCTGTTTGGACAAGAAGTCCGCGATCAAGTCACTCGGGGCACCATGCCTCGAGATCGCTTGGAACGCTTAGAAAAAGCCCATAACGATCATTATCAAACCCGAGACAATCTTCTAGCAACGCTGCGCAAGCATGGCATCGAGTACACGCTCATTGGGCGGGGGCGATTTTGGCCGGAGTTGGAGCCCTATCAGGCGATCCTTACCGTCGGGGGAGATGGAACGGTTCTCGAGGCCAGCCATCACGTTATGCAAACCCAATTGCCCATTGTGGGGATTCGCTCCTCTCACTTGAGTGTGGGGCGTTTATGCTGTGGGGATGCCTCTCAACTGGAACGCATCGTGTCTCAGTTGGTCGCGCACACGTTGCCATGGGTACAAGTGGAGCGGTTGGCTGCGGAGATTCTCTTTGTGCGTCATGGCGGCATCCAGCGAACGGAACCGGTACTAAACGACTTCCTTTATACTCACATCAATCCGGCAGCGACGACTCGCTATCGATTGCAATGGGGAGATCAAAAAGAAGACCAGCTATCCAGTGGCATTTGGATTTCCACCGGAGTGGGCAGCACAGCTGCGATTTATACCGCAGGTGGAGAGGCTAGCTCTTTGCAAGACTCTCGGTTTCAGTTCTATGTGCGAGAGTTGTTCTCCCCCCCGAGTCGACCGTGTCGATTGCAGACCGCATGGTTCACACCCGAAGAGACCTCACTATCTATAGAGAACTATAGTGAGCGCGCCATTCTGGCCTTTGATGGGCAGCATGGCAAAGTGGAACTGCGCTATGGGGACCGCATTCAATTTCTACGCGGGCCTTCATTGACGCTGGCTCTGCCTGATACTTAAGAGGAAACTCCCTTCCTCAGTCCCCGATGTCATTTCCGTCATCCCAAGGTCCCGAAGGGACCGTATGGGATCTCTGCGTTTTTATCGAGATCCCATACGGTCCCTTCGGGACCTTGGGATGACGGAGGGGGGTAGGATGACGGAGAGGGCTACGGCCATTCATATTCTGCTTCATCCATCACAATTGGCAGCCCACTATAAAACAGGTCCACCGCCTCTGCCCAACTTCCGCGTTTTTCCCCTTCTCTAAAATGGGTCAACGCAATGGCTTTGACTTGCTTTTCAAAAGTTGAGGCATGTCGACTCGTCCATGCACTTACAACAAAAGCTCCACTGCGCACCGACTCTGTAAAAGACATTTCTTCCACTTCTGTTTTCTTTAGTATTCGCCGCCCCCCCGTTGGGAGAATCTCAGTCATCCTCAAGTGGTTCTGGGGATAAAAACGATTGCTATGACTCATCCCCTGCATATGTACGTAGAGAGCTGCTGGACTCATCCCCACAGTGCTGGAAGAGAAAAGGTTACCTACACTGCGCACAAAATTGGACTTCATCCCTCTCTCCAACGCCTCTTTCTGCCAATAGCTATTTATTTGCTTCACTTTAAGTTGGGAGCCCTGTTGCACCAGTTGATAGTGAAAATAAGCCGGTATCGAAACACTCTTGTTCCCGCTGCAAATGATCATATCGCTCTGTCTCCACTGGGACATACCACTCGTGAGGACCAATCTGTCTTTAAACCAAATATCGTACTTCTTAATAAAAGAATTATAATACTGGGTGATTTCCTTTTTTCCAATGCGTAGATTTTTATGTGCATTCGATTCCACGGGATCCTCTACGACAGCACCCGCATCAATAAATCCATCCACCCAACGTTCTTTCTGATGAGAAGAGATAAATCCTCGCATCTTGTTCACATGCTCGGTAATACGATCGGTCATTTCCCTATCTGAAAATCCCGATAAGGCAATTTCATCAAACGGAACAGAATCCATAGATAGAAGCGTATGTGGAGCTACACCGCAGATTCCCATGGAAATCGACATAAGAACAGAACGAAGCATAAGACGCTCCTTTTTTCGAGGCTGAGATATGAATAGGGGTAATAAGAGAAACGATAGAAAATTACCGTTAGGTGGTCAATGACCCTCTTGCGTATACCATTTTTTTACTTGGATCGCTTGAGCTTGAGTGCTTCTCGATATTTCTGTATTGGCCATAGCATGTCGAGAGCCGGAGTGATGTCTACGTATTCAGCATCTCCCGCAAATTTCAATTTTTCTTTTTTCCACTTCCATTTTTTGGTTTGGTGTAAGTATTCAAGTGGCTTATTCGTAAGAGGGCCACTGTTAATCACACGAGAAGGGGTAGCAAAGCTGGTCAGTTTTCTATCCGCAAAAATAATTTTTTCAATCCAAATTCGATTTTCTTCATCGTTACACATATACCAAAGGATTTCTTCCCCCTTGAGGAGGCCTTTATATACACGCACGGTGATTTGTTTCGTCAAAGCAGGTTCTTTGCCTTGCGGGACCAGATGAGAGGCATTGAATTCTTTTACTGGAGGCTGAGAAAAATCAGGCATAAAGCCTCTGAGGCTCCTGTTCTTTTTTAGCTTTCGTGAAATTTTTTTAAAATCTGCCGTTACAGTGCTATTGTTTCCCATTTGCCCAGGAGATGCGGATTCGTCTTGTAAAAAAGACAAAAAGCCTCCATCATTATAGATCTTAGATTCTTTTTCAAATCCTGTATCATCACCTAACATAGCATTAGAAAAATCAAGACTCATACTTCTTGGCTCAGGGCTTTGTGGACGGCTTGGCTCAGGGCTTTGTGGGCGGCTTGGCTCAGGGCTTTGTGGGCGGCTTGGTAGAGGGCTTGGTGGTACTTCTCCAACAAAAGAAGCCAATTCTTCTGCTCCTATGAGGGATTTGTCATAAGTAGGGAGGATTTTACCGTCACGAGTCGCCTCCTCATACTGGCGCCAATACTCGACTGAAAATTCATCTGCAAGTGTCGTTTCCTGTGTGTAATGAACATGCGTTCCCTTTGAATATTGATAAGGGTGAGGAAAGGGAGATAAACGCCAGTCACCATAGCTCCTGGAAAGATACACAAATCTAGGATGATACCGGCCATTTTCCATTTGTGCATAGAATATGGTCTGGACCCTCTTTATTTTTGAAGTGCTCAAAATAATTCGGTCACACAAATAGAAAGTATGACCACCCAGTACGAGACTTTTTGTAGGAACAAAGCCACCCTCCCTTAGCTCTTGCAACAGGGTCTTTAATTTTTCATTTGGCTCTCTCGAAATGGCAGCATCGAATTCTTGTTTCTCTTCTTCCGTAAGAGCTGTTGGAAAGAGTGGAACTTCAGGCAATTCTGCAGCGTCTACATCCGCTGAGCCACTCCTGAAACAATTCAGACACCCCTTTCCTGCAAAGAGAATCGGTGACGCTGTAAGGGACAGATTTACTGCAAGCAGGCACAGGTTACTTTTTACTATTTTCGTCATAATTCCAGCTCCATCTAGCGTATTTATTTTGCCAGTAACTATCGGAATCAAAAGGCAAAAAATAAGGAGCCCCAGTAATGCCTTAAAATCCCCCTATGTTATCAACAGAGTGGAATTTCCTCTTCCCAAAGAAGCTTGACCTTATCCAGTGTAATCTCTTGCAGAGAAGCAGATGCCCACAGGGAAGAACTAGCTCCAATCCAGAGGGTGGCAATTACAGATCGAAACAGAAATGCACTTCTTTTAGAGGAAGGCAATACCATTCTATGTTCCATATTGTAGGGAGGATGGCACAAGCTGATTATGTCCAAATATCCTTACAAAACGCCTCTATTTAATCCACAGATTTCTTTTTGTTTCAGCTGGGTTACCGCTGATTTCTTGTCGCCCGCTTTATTTGTTGCTATATAAGGCAGCTTGAAATCGAAAGGACTCCAACCCATGAAACAGCTTTGTCTTCTATTTTTGCTCATTTTAAATGGCCCACAGGTAATGGCTGCCGAAGGGGGATCTTTTTATCCAGAAGGGGTTACGCCTCCCAGGAACGAAGATGTGATAGGGTTTTATAAAAGTTTTTTTGATTGCTATTACGAGGAAGCCTCTTATGAGAAATTAAACTTTGCAAATAGCCTTGTAAAAGGCGCTTTTGTTATGGCACAAATATTGGATATGGACCAAATCTGTCCTCTAGATCGCGAATATTTAGAGTCCCTATCCAAGAGGATAAAAAAAGAAAAACCATTGAAAGGACTCAACTTCATTGAGAAAGGACTCAGAATTGGTATTACGTCATTTTATGATGTTCTTCTCACTCGTTCCCGTATGGCTTTTGTGAAAGCACAAGGAGTAGATTTTGCAAAAAATCGAATCTGTTATGACAATATAAATTTAGTTCATAATATTTCTAATGCCATGATACTTAATTTTATCGGGAAAGATGCCAAAGCTGGAACTCCTCACTACAATTGGATGTGCTATATGCGCATGATGTATGTCGAGGCAGGAGAGCTTCTAGATGCATTAGAAAAAGAAAAAGATAATTGCGTTTCACTGCTCACCCATAAACGTTACATCAATTTACTAAATTTTAGCAAAAAAATCATGCTGGAGACCCAGCTTATAAGTATTCATGAAAAATTAGCTTCTTTTCAAGCGGCTGCCGAGAAGCACTTGATGGAAATTGTTGCAAAAGAATATGAAAAAACAAAAAAGAACTATGATGTAGTTGAAGCCCCAAAGGAAATAGAAGAAGTACAAGCAGAGAAAATGTCCCAGCTTGATCAAGTTCCCTCTTCTCCTCTGAAAGAAGAAGAGGCTCCGGCTGAAGTCGAAACTGAAATAGCGAGAGGTGACTGGGTCACTCCACAAGATTATGCATGGAAAATTCTCGAGCCAGAAATACTCAACAGAACGAAAATTCGTTTGCAAGCTACAAGACAGAAGAAAGGGGGGAAAGTTGAAACTCTTGATCTAACTCTTCGAGTCCCAAGAAAAGACCTCCGGGTGCCGGAAAACAAACGCAAGCTACATCTAACCCCCTGTGTGCGAACCTATGCAGGTGAAGAGGCCTATAAGGCCAGTGATGTCAGGCATCAATTTCCGCGTATCATGGATGCCTGGATTCTTGAATATGGAGCCTTACAAGTAAGAGAAACCAGATTTTCGATCAAACACCAATGTGACATTGTACAACTATATTCTGTACTCGAGCTCGATGTGGAGCAGATGGAATGGTTAATTGAAAGCCCTGAAGGTAGAGAATTCGAATTTTCTATCGGTTCTGTAGTAAGTGGAAGCCGGGATAAGATCGAAGTTATTTTTCCTGGGGATTTAACGAAAGCAGCAGAAGACCAACCGATCGAGAATGTGTTCCACCGATTCATTCGCCCAAGCACGATGCAGCAGCCTTAGTGATCTTCTGCGAGGAAGGCTTCATACCCACTTGCATCCAATAGCTCGCTCGCATCGCCTTCCACAGCGATCTCGATGAGCCACTGGGTATAAGGCGCTTCTTGTAGCTTCTCAGGATGACTCGCTAGAATTTCATTCACCTTCACTACACGCCCCCCTACAGGAACATATACATCGGAGACGGTTTTCGTGGATTCGATGGTACCGAAGGCGTCTCCCTTGCGAAACTGTTGCCCCTCTCTCGGTAATTCCACATGCACAATGTCGCCCAGTTGTTCCACCGCATAGGCAGACACACCTACCCGTGCTGTGCCACTGGTAGCAGAAATCCATTCATGATCTTTGGTGTATTTGAGTTCGGTTGGAAATGACATAGTGGCTCCTTTATCCTTTTGTCTTAGCTTGGTAGAACGGTTTTTTCACAATACGAGCGGCCTTTAAGGTCCCGCGCACATCTACTTCGATGGCATCCCCTACTTGTACATCGCTTTGCAGCAAGGCAAGCCCTCCCCCAAATCCGAGGGTGGGCAAGTGAGACCCACTGGTAACTTGGCCTATGGATTCCCCCTGACGCATCACCGACATATGAGAGCGAGGAATTCCAGCTTCTTCCATGCGAAACGCATAGAGCTGCCGAGGGATACCGCACTCTTTCTGCTGCAAGAGAGCCGCTCTCCCGATGAAGTCACCCTTATCGAGTTTCACCGCCCATTGCACCCCGGCTTCCAAGGGCGTTACCCCATCGTCCATGTCGTTGCCATAGAGCAAAAAGCAGGCTTCAAGGCGCAAGGTGTCTCGCGCGCCCAACCCGATGGGACGGATGTTCGTTGTGGGACTCGTAGCCAAAGCTTGCTCCCACAGCGCTACCGCTACCCCGTTGGGCAGGTACAGCTCATAGCCGCGCTCTCCTGTATAACCCGTACGCGCCACATAGACAGCAGTACCTTTGTAGGTAGCCGCTGCGATGCCAGCGTAGGGCAAGAGCAAGAGATCAGGACGATCGGGAAAAAGATCTGTCATCACAGCAGGGCTTTTGGGGCCTTGAATGGCTAGTTGGCTCCACGCCACGGATTGGTTATCGAGGGTCACCTGGGACAAAGCCGCAGGCACATGGGCCTGCATCCAAGCAAAATCTTTATCCGCATTGTTTGCATTGACGCAAAGCAGGTAGGATTCTTCTCCAATGCGGTAGCACAACAGGTCATCTACAAAGCCCCCTTTTTCATTGAGGAGCGCCGTGTAATGTCCTTGGCCGATAATTAATTTGCTCACATCGTTGATCAACACGTGTTGCAAATAAGCAAGGCTGTCTCGGCCGGAGACAAAAATTTCGCCCATATGGCTTACATCAAAGATGCCCACATCCTCTCGTACCGCACGGTGCTCCGCCATGGGACTTTCATAAAAGGCGGGCATCTTCCAGCCGGAGAAGGTCATCATCTTCGCTTTGCACGTTTGATGTGCCTCAAATAAAGGGGTTGTGCGAATGGGAATCGAGGTATCGTCCACGGTTTTTCCTTTGCATTGAAAAAAACGCCATACTGCGTAAAATAAAGACAAGGCGGCTCATCCTACCAACTTTTTATAGGTCCTGCAGCAGCAACTATGTCCATACAAAACCTCAGCATCGTAATGATTGTTTTTAATGAAGCCGACCGCCTGCCCACCTGCTTGGCAGCCATCCCCCCCGGGGTGGAGCTCATCGTGCTGGACAGCGACAGCACGGACCGCACCGTGGATATTGCTCGTGCTTTTGGCGCAAAAGTGAGCCAGCGGCTCTTCGATAACTATGCCGCCCAACGCAATGCAGCACTCGCTATGGCCACCCGAGAGTGGGTATTTTCCCTGGATGCGGATGAGCGCATCACCCCCGAGTTGGCAGCCCAACTCGGCAAACTCGCAGAAATCCCAACCGAAGTGAGCGCACTTACGGTACCTCGATCCCTGGTCTTTATGGGACGCACCATGCGCTTTGGCCGCACCCAAGATGAACCCCTGCGTATTTTCCGGCGAAACTGCGGAAAATTTGTAAACCCCATTCACGAAACCGTAATGCTATCCAGTGGCATCGCACGGCGTGCTCACGGGCGCTTGCTCCATACGAGCTACCGAGACCTGAGCGACTACCTGGCTCGGCTCAACCGCTACACCTCTGCCATTGCGGAGCAAAAACCCGAACGCGTGTCGTGGCTCCATGTGCTGCGTCCGTGGCAGGAATTCTTTACGCGTTACATCGGAAGACTTGGGTTTCTCGATGGCTACCCAGGATACACGTACGCGTGGCTCAGCAGCCTCTATGCGTATATGAAGTATGCCAAACGCTGGGAAAAAACCAATTGCCCACCGCTCTTGCCTCCGTCTTCTTGCGAGATCCGCAAATGAAAAAAAAGGCCCTTCTGGTTTCCTCCAACCGCTGGAACAGTGCCATCACCGAGTACCTGATCAGTACAGCTCATGCCTTGCGTACTCAGGGCTGGCAGGTGCAACTCCTCGTACCTGAAAGCGAAGCCGTAGTGGCTCGATGCAAGCGAGAAGCACTCCCCTTCCTCGCGTGGAAGTCGATTTCTATATCGTCCTATGGGGCGTACCGAGATCTTGTAACAAGCTGGGAGCCCAACTGGATCCTTGCATTTGGGGGACCTGAGAGCTGGCTCTTGTGGAGAACACCGAAAAAACAAGGACTCCACCTCACCCGATTTATGGGGTACTCCTTCTCAGCTCCTGTTTTTACCTTATTTCATCGTGTCTTTTTCTCCCGATTTGATTCCGTGTTGTTTCCCTGTGAACTCTTGCGCACTGCATGTACCTGGGTAGAATCGGCACGTAAACACTTTGTGCCATTGGGATTGTCCAGCGAGAAATTTTTCCCAGCTGCTACAAAACCCACGTGGCAAACCGCCCCTACTTTTGTCATCTTCGGTCGACTGGATCCCATCAAGGGACATGCTCAGTTTATAGAGATCTTTGCAAAATTTCTGGAGCAACTTCCGGGTACGGCTCTACCGATTCCGATCTTGCAAATTGTAGGCAAGCCGGCAAATACCTCTGTAGATGAACTGCAAGAGCTCACAGAGAAATTGGGAATTGCAACGCAGGTAGAATTTAAAACCGAGCAGGTGGAAGAAGTAGCGAAGCTTCTCTCGGGGGCATGCATGGGGGTCGTGTGCAGCTTGGGTTCTGAGCTGATCTGTCGCGTGGCCCAGGAATTTTTGCTGTGCGGTACGCCGATTTTTGTCTCCGATGCAGGGGCTCTTTCCGAAGTTCTCTTCCCTGAGGCTGGGAGTTGTTATCCGCTCGCAGAGGAGGGGGAAACTCCCGATCTCTTGCTGCAACAATACACAATGAGCTTGCAAGAAACTCTCGAGGCGCGCAAACAACGTGCCAGCAACGCACAGGACCGATTCTCGTTTTCCACCATGGGACTCCGATTGGAATTGGAGCATCGGGGCACTCGTTAGCCCAGCGGGGACACCCGATGCGAGTGTCCCCGAATGGCGCTTCCTTAAGGGTACTGTTTGCCTAAATCCTTGGAAATCCGTCATCCCAAGGTCCCAAAGGGACCGTATGGGATCCCTGTGTTTTTATCGAGATCCCATACGGCTGCTATGCAGCCTTGGGATGACGGATGGGTTGCCATCTTGAACGTAAGCAAAAGATGATAATTATATCCTTAAGGAAGCGCCATTCTCGGGTGTCCCCGCTGGGCAAACGCTTCTTCACAGCCCATACAATTTCCCATCGTTGACATATGAAAATCAGAGGTGATACTGAGCCGTTACTAGAAGGCTCTCACCTTTAGCGGGTTTTTCCATTCCTTCCCCATAGGTCTAGCATGAGAAAAATATGCACGAATTGGGCCCTATCGTTTTTGCTCTTCTTCGGGGCCTGGATTTCTACAGTGGAGCGAGTGGAGGGTTCCTCCTCTATCACGAGAGAAGCTCTCGAGAAGAGCATGCACGGGATACCCCCTCTGTACATGGAAGTGGCAGATGGTACAGTTAGACCCTTCTACCAGGTTTACCATGAGGTGAATGGCAATTTGCGGTTGGGTGGATGGGTTGAAAGCAAACTCTTTGTGGTCGGTGAAAGAAAAAGGCCCCCTGGATCCAGGTCCAGATGGTCACGTTTGTTTTCGAAGAAAAAACCCGATATCTTTGTATTGTTCTCATTCCAAACAGAACCCTATCAGATCTACACCAAAGACCCCGCTATCCCCCTACAACAGAGACAAAGTCCAGTCTTTCAATGGACATCCAATGTGAGTATGCCTGATGTGAGCAGGCTATTACAAATAGATCAATCTCTACCCGCATATGAGGAAGAATCAACCTACGATCTCGGAAAGTTTCATCAGCCACAATCGGCCCCTCCCTCACCGACATCAGTATCTCCTTACGTTACGATAGAAGAAGAAGAAGAGGAGGAGGAGGAGGAGAGAGAATGCCAAATTTGTATAACCCCTCTAGAAGAGCCAAAAGAGAGGAAACGCCAAGTCATACTCCCCTGCATTCATATCTTTCATGAAGCGTGTATCCGGCCATGGTTTATCGAACAGCAGCAGACTACCTGCCCTTCCTGCCGATTTTGGTTTTCTCCAGCAATCATCAATGCCGTCTTACAAGAAGCAAGATAAGCATGAGAAACATACACACAGGTGGGTTTTGAATAGTTTCATCAAATTTTCCCCCGCTTGTGTCAATGTCTCCACCGTGCGTCCTGGCATACTCTTCAAGCTGACATGTACAAAAGCATTGTTGGGATCTCCATCCCCAATGTAGAAGATCGGGGTTTCAAAGGCTCTGCTTTTGCAACTTCCGAGCTCAGTGGGTAAGGTTTGAACCAAGATTTCATGACATTTTTGAAACAAACCGATCATGTCCTCTTTTTCTACCACCGTGGGGCTAAATTCTAGGGTCAATTGGGGCATAGGGTTCTCCTTGTAGTGGGGACACATGGCACTGTCCCCACTTTCTTTTTGAGTTTGGGATTTACATGAATTGCTTGTTCCCAATACTCTTTCGCCTCCTTCATCTGCCCAAAATGCAGATACGTTTCTCCAATCCCCAGTAGGGCAGAGGCAAGCAACGGAGATTTGAGTATCGCAGCCCGAAAGGCATGATAGGCCTTCCTATATGCCTTCAAACCCAGATAAGCTTTGCCTCGGGTACTGAACCACAAAGCTTGCATCTGGGGCGTCAGTTTTTTCTGGGGCACCGTATCCAGGAGAGTAAGCGCTTTCTTCTCCTGGTGCTGCTGGATCCAGATTTGAGCTTGAATCAACGTAGTGTTAAAATCCTCGGACGCTACCCCACGGGCCTGCTGTACGGTACGTTGCGCATTTTCATACTGATGCAACTCGGAGTAACTCCAGGCCAAGGCCTGCAGAGCGGCAAGGTGACGGGGATTGGCTTTCACAGCTTTTTTGTACGCCTCGACGGCTTGGGGGAGTTTTTCCTCAAGCCGAAAAATCTCTGCTACATAAAAGCTGGCCTCTGCATCCCTCGGATCATGGTCCATACAGTAGCGCAAATGGAGGATTGCCTCCGAGAATAGGCCAAGGCGGAACTCCACAATCCCCAAATTGCGATAAATTTCAGTCTGAGTCGGAGCAGCAAACAGTGCAGTCTCGTAGGCGGCTTTTGCCTCTTTCAAAGCCCCTGCTTTGGCATAGGCAGCACCTTGTTCGAAGGCGGAGGGCGATGGCGATGGGGTTTGACAGGCAAAGCCCAGGGGCAAAAGCAGGCAAAAAAAGACTCGGATTTTCATAGCCATCCCCCAAATAAACTCCCTCATTAGGGTATCATATTAGATGGGGTAGAAAATGTGGTAGAAGTGGGTTTATCAGAATTCTAAATGGAGCGGAAAACGAGGCTCGAACTCGCGACCTCCAGCTTGGGAAGCTGGCGCTCTACCAACTGAGCTACTTCCGCATTGGGTGTCTGGTATACCCAAAAGCAACAACCTCCGTCAACCACGGTCTATAGGATTGGGCATGAATTTTCTTCGGTTTCTCCTTTTTCTCTTCCTCAAAAGCGTTAGTTTGGTGGCCTATCCCCTCCGATTGCGCTGGATCGGCCAAAAACCAGATCGCCATTGGAAGAATGTGCAACTCGTTGTTTTTTTGAACCACACAAGCTTGTTTGAACATATTTATATCAGTGCGTTTCCCAATTCCTTTCTCTGGAAGTTGTCTCGTACCCTGATTTTTCCAGCTGCGGAAGAGACCTTGAAACGCCCCCTCTTGGGGCCTTTTTTTCGGTTTATGGCGCCGAGTGTGGTCTCCATTACCCGCAAAAGAGATGACTCTTGGCGGTATTTCCTCACCCAGTTAACGGACGACAATGCGCTTATCTTTATGGCGGAAGGCCGCATGAAACGGAAAAATGGATTGGATAAAGAAGGCAAACCCATGACGGTGCGCGGAGGAGTCGTGGAGGCCCTCGAAGCCTTTCGGGGGAAGAAAGCACTCTTTGCCTACAGCGGGGGCTTGCATCACATCTACCCACCAGGCGCCAAGGTACCCGCGTTTTTTCGCTCCATTTCCTTGGCCCTCGAGGTACTGGACATCAATCAATACCTAGCCAACTTCCGCTCCCTCACCGACACGGACTACGTCCGCGCGATTTGTGCAGACCTAGAGCGACGCAGGGATCTATACTGCCACCCAATCCCTTCTTAGACCGAACTCCCATTTGATTTCTCGTGGATGATCGATGCCAACATCTCGATGGTAGTTGGATTGCGATCTTCCCAAGAGATCAAGAGATCTGCAAATGACTTCGTAGGCTCTATAAATCTCGTGTGCATGGGCCGTACGGTGGATAGATATTGGTCCACCACACTCCCCATACTTCGTCCACGGGTATCCATATCGCGGTGCAAACGACGGATGAACCGCACATCGTTGGGGACATCGAGGTAGATCTTCAAATCGAAGAAGGAACGGATCTCTTCAAAATACAGACTGAAAATCCCATCCAAAATCACCACAGCAGCGGGCTCTACCAACACCTTCTCTTCGGTACGGCTGTGCGTCGCAAAATCGTAGCTGGGGCGGTAAAATCGCTCCCCACGGGCCACTTGTTGGATATGGGCGCAAAGAG
Organism: Deltaproteobacteria bacterium; assembly: GCA_947475005.1. GTDB lineage: Bacteria > Bdellovibrionota_B > Oligoflexia > Oligoflexales > Bog-1112 > CANIBL01. The sequence continues at coordinate 20,322 of CANJLI010000022.1, forward strand.
TGTGAGAATCGATGGAGTCAGGGTGATCGAAGTTGACCTTCGCTCGCTGATCCGGGGAAAGATGCGACCAATCCTTGTAGTAATGATCGAGAGTAAGAACCAAAATCGGAATCGTGGGGCATGATTTTTGGATCAGCTCCACCACGGTGCTTTTGCCAGAACCAGATCCCCCTGTCACTGCAATCATAAATGGCTTCTTCACACTACCCTCCCTGTATGGAACTATGTATAGTCAAAGGACTTTCCCTTTTACTTCTTTCTACTTTGCATGGCATGGAGCGTGAGCATGGGCCCAACCAAACAGCTACAGCATATTCGTTTGACGTCACATCCCGAGAAAAACACACCGGTCCCCTTTCCTCTACACTGGGGAGAGGCAGACCCGCTGAAACGAGGCCCTGTGATTGCGGCTGTGACGCAGCCTGAGTTTCGCAACTGCATCGGCACCCACTCTGGATCCTACTCGGTCTACCGAGCCTTGGCCATCGCTGCAGGGAGCTTAAAGGCTGAGTATAAACCCGATTTCACGAACACCTCGCCCACGGATGTGGTGGGGCCCTATCCGTCTTGGTCCCGCCCCGGGCAGATCGTATCCCTGGATCCCTTTGGGCATCTGATCGAATCTGCATTTGCCCCTATGCTCGCAAAGGGCATCGACATTCGACCTTCTATCGCAGTGACCAAAGCCCATGTGTATCTACCGGAGATTCACATGGGAATAAAAGAGAATAAAATTCATTTCGATGGAAAAATTTTGACCGATACCGGAGCGGCAACCGTAACCAAGGCCGCCTTGGAACCCGTGTGGTACTTGCCGGGCATCGCGGCTCGGTTTGGATGCGAAGAAGGGGAGCTGCGGCGCATTCTCTTTGAAAACACGGCTGGCATGTACCCCGAGCTCATTACTCGCCCGGATTTGCTTGTGTTTTTACCCCCGATCGGAGGGATTACAGTCTATATCTTTGGCGATCCCCAAACCATTCCCGATCCAACGTACCCGCTCAACGTACGTGTACACGATGAGTGCAACGGGTCCGATGTGTTTGGCTCGGACATCTGCACGTGTCGGCCCTATTTGATCCATGGCATCGAGGTGTGCATTGAATCCGCCCAGCAGGGGGGCGCAGGGGTCATCGTGTACAACCGCAAGGAGGGTCGAGCCTTGGGGGAGGTAACCAAATTCCTCGTTTACAATGCCCGCAAGCGACAAGAGGGAGGTGACACGGCCTCCAAATACTTCGCTCGTACGGAGTGCGTAGCGGGCGTGCAAGATGTGCGGTTTCAAGAGTTGATGCCGGATGTGCTGCACTGGTTGGGGATTCAAAAGATCGACCGGTTGGTTTCTATGAGCAACATGAAATACGATGCCATTGTGAAGTCAGGGATCGTAGTGAAGGAACGCGTGCCGCTTCCCGCGGATCGAGTCCCTGATGATGCCCAGGTAGAGATTGAGGCAAAGAAAACCGCAGGGTACTACTCAGAGACGATACCCATGGATGAAGCTGACCTAGGTAAGGTCAAGGGGCGGGTGTTTTAGGGGATTGGGGGCACGCCAACTAAGCCCAGCGGGGACACCCGATGCGAGTGTCCCCGAAAGACCGGAATGGGACACTCGCATCGGGTGTCCCCGCTGGGCCAACGTTAATGAGATCGGGGACAGCTACCGAATTATCTCTTGAAACTTGACACATTACAATACACCTCATATGATGTATTGTAATGTGTATAAGAGGGTGTATGAGAACCAATATTGTATTAGATGATGATCTTGTAAAAGAGGCGACCGATTTAACTGGAATTACGACAAAAAGAGAGCTGATTCGAGAAGCCTTAAAGACTCTCATTAAAGAAAAAAAGAAGAAAAAACTCTCAAATCTTCAAGGGAGGATAAATTTTTCCCCCAATTATGACTATAAAAAGCTGAGGCAATCATGATTGTGGTTGATACATCGGTCCTCATCGATTTGTTTAAAGGAAAAAAAAACGAGGCTGTGAGTAAATTTCTAGAAATAGAGGCCTTGAATGCTGATTTTTGTATTCCGATATACTGTTGCCAAGAGCTATTACAAGGCGCCAAAGACCTAAAAGAATGGAATCTATTGTTAGAGTTCCTAGAAACACAAACCCATATTTCACCGTTACATGGATTTTCTACTTATTCTGCAGCCGCGCATATTTTTTATACCTGCCGCAGGAAAGGGATCACAATTCGAAGCACCATCGATTGTTTGATTGCACAACTGGTGCTGGAGCGAGAAGGGTATCGCCTCTTGCACAATGATGCTGATTTTAGAGAGATAGCCGCGCACTTTCCTTTACAAATGTTGTAAGCGCGAGAATACCCTGTGCCTAGCGGGGACACCTCGTTGCGGTGTCCCCAATCCCTCCTCAGCGTGTCCCCGCTGGGCCAACGGAAAAAAATCCACCAAACAATTATTTTGCTGGTAAAAAAGCTATCTTCTCTCCCCAACAATTTTTAGATAGACTCGCACTAGAATCGTCAGTAGGAAGCAGAGTAGAAGCGGCAGCCTCAAATGACACAGGAGTGGAACCAATGGATGATGCAGATCTCTCTATGACAGAGCTCGTCAAGTATATAGCTGGCGCTCTGGTGGATGAAACCACTCGAATCGACATCAATGAAATTCAAGGGAACCAAACCAATATCATCGAATTGAAGGTCGCCAAAGAAGACATTGGAAAAGTCATTGGACGACAAGGTCGCACGGCAGATGCCATTCGCACGATTCTCAACTGTGCTGCGGCAAAACTATCCAAACGCTACATCCTGCAGATCATCGATGAGTGAATCTCGACGCATTGCCAGTTCCGTAGTATCGGGGGCACTTGCTGGAACGCACCTTACCGCAGCGGAAAGGCAATTCCTCTCTCGTGAGTCTCATCCGGGGGTTACGCTCTTTGCTCGCAATCTGGATGCAGAGAGCCGAGCAGGCACGAGCCATCGCACCCTGATGGAGCTGATCCAGGAGGTGCAGTCCTTGCGGGTGAGCACATTGCCCCTGCTCATATCCATCGACCAGGAAGGTGGTCGCGTTGCGCGCTTAAAAGGCCCCGTTCTGGACCCAGGCCCCGCTCAGGATCTGGCACAGGGACGCACAGATGCGGCAGCTCAACAAGAGATTGCAACTCAGGCCCAGGCCATGGGTCGTGCGTTGCGCACTCTCGGGATCAATTGCAACTTTGCGCCTTGCCTCGATATCTTAACCAACGCATCTAACACAGCCATCGGCAACCGCGTCTTCGGCACCACAGCAGATGCGGTTTCTCTACGGGGAGCTGCCTTCCTACAAGGCTTGCAGCAGAGCGGCGTGTTGGGGTGTTTGAAGCATTTCCCGGGACAAGGGCATGCGCAGGTGGACACCCACCAGGGCAGTGCCCACATTCCCCTCTCTGCAGCCCAACTGGAGGCTCGAGAACTCGCTCCGTTTCGCCACTGTCTCCCCCATGCTGCCATGGTGATGGTGGCACACTGCATCTATCCCGAGTTGGATACCCGCGAAGCCACTCGCTCCTCGGTGATCATCGAGGGCTTGCTGCGCAAGACTCTTCGGTTTACCGGTGTGGTGGTAAGCGATGACATGCGCATGGGTGCGGTAGCGGGGGACCTGGATGCTTGGCGCGGGTATTTGGTTGACTCCATCTTAGCTGGGGTGGACCTCTTGCTGGTCTGTGAAGGGCTCGATCATTGGGAGACCGCCATCGAGACGCTGGAAGCAGAAGCCCACCGAAGTCCTGCATTTCGACATCGCTTGCAAGAAGCGGCCTCTCGGGTCGACACACTGCGAGGACACTCACTTTGACAATTTAGCGAATTAGGGATATGCAAGGTCCTCATTTCAATTTTTTTTGAAGGAGAGACCATGAAAAGGATTTTGTTCCTATTCTGTTTATGTGTAAGCAGCGCCCCCATATTTGCCTCAGACGACGATGAGTTTCTTTTCCTCTCAGACACGGAATCGGAGCCAGCATCACCTGTGAGCATGGAAGATCTGGCTGCAGCCATGACAGAATCAGGGGAGATGCCGTCGGAAAATCTTCCCATCCTTTCCGAAAAACCAATCGAGCTCACAGCCGAAAACCACGCAAAAACCATCGTTCTAAAAAGTTATTTTCCCAATGTTGAATTAACCAATAAAGACTTCTCCTACCTCCAAGAGAAGAATCTTGATGATTCCCTGATGTCGATCGGGGCTCAACTGAGCACTTTATCTAAGTGTCGAGAAGCCATCGAAAATCGAACATTGGGGTCCACAAGGTTAACTGCTCTTTCGAAATCAATCGCATCTGTGTTCGATCTTTTTTTCGGCTCATTAGATTTATTCGATGACCCTACTGCCAGAGCCATTTATTTCAAATTTTTCGAGAGTGCACACTTCCAATTGGAAGGTGTTCATGCAGCGACTACAAAAGCAGTGGAAGCTTGGAAAAACAACGCACAAAATGCCATCGTACTCGCAGCTGTAAGTTTGGCCCTTGCCGTCGGTAGTGCGGTCTATGTGTGCCATCTCATCGGAACGCGTAAACTCTCTCTTTGTTCCATTCGTGAAGCAAAAGCCATGATACCGACCGCATTTTCCTTCCTTACTTTTGGTACTGCTGGTGTTGGGGTAGAAAGAGCGCATACCTACGATAGACATCGTTCTGTAAATAGTGGGTTACAGGATACGATTCAGTCAGCTATGGCTCGGTTTTGTAAGTTTCTTACCCCTTAACCCCCACCATCCCATCCCCTCCTCCTTCCGTCATCCCAAGGTCCCGAAGGGACCGTATGGGATCCCTGCGTTTTTTCAAAGCTAAAACCAGCTTCAGCACTCAGGGGCTGGGGAAAGCTATGAAAGCCACATCCCCACCCAGCTGGATGCATTGGCCCAGAAGCGCCTCGACGCCCGGAAGGCGTACCAGGATCTCACGAGCAAGCTCAACGACATCCTCAACCCCTCCGCCCAGTAAACAGAAGAGGACAACCGATGCGAGTGTCCCCCTTTATCTCTATATCTCTACGAGGATTTTGACATCACCCAAGATACGGGTCTGGCAGCTCAACCGCTCCGTTGGATCGGCACGCATGGCATTCAAGAAATCTTGTTCCGTCTCTTTCACCGGAGATAGATTTTCCCCTCCCTCCAACACATTAACGATGCAGATGCCACAGTCAGCTTGCCTGCAATCAAAGTCAATGGGGGTCTTGTTCTTCATGCATAGCGCTTGAAAACCCAAACCCTTGCGGTGAGTATAGGCCGTCTCTGTGCCTTCGTGTTGGATCGTAATCTTGCAAAAATCAACTGGGTTCATCGGGTTTCCTTAGGAAATGGAAGAGATCGGCGACACCCCGTTGGGAGTATCCCCTTAAGAGAGCGCCATTCGCTAGGTGTCCCCGATCTCATCCCCCGGTATGTACCACCTTTTGAGCCAAAAGTTGACTTCTGATGGTGAAATCGGGGACACCCACCGATCTTGTAAAACTAGACCAGACTAGTCCGGATATGCTACACTAGAGGAGCCCTATGAATATCCAAAAGGAGGGGAACAGGATGCGACATGTATATGCAATCTATGATGTGAAGGCCAAACTTTCTCAACTATTACGACTAGTTAAGGAAGGGGAAACAGTTATTATCTCAGATCGCGGCAAGCCCCAGTTCGAAATTGTATTATACAAACAACCAAAAAATTTATCGGATCGTATCCAGGATCTGACAAATAGGGGTTTGATTCAGCCTGCAACTCATGCCCCCCTTCAACCAGTCGCTGACATCAAAGGGGCTGTAGATCGCTTTCTTCTATCTCGAGAAGAAGAGAAAATTGAAGGGAAGAAGTAATGAAAGCTTGCTACGTAGATACGTCAATTATCGTAGGCCTATTATTCCAACAACCGATGTACAAAGAGATGAAAGATCGTTTACATGGTATGCAACTATTTAGCCATCAACTGTTGATATCGGAGTTGTTAGCAGTGGGAAAGAGAGAGTCAATCCCACTCCAATTATTGATCCAACAATGCAAGAACATCAATCTAGTCACAGAAATTTCAGAACTTGATAAGTTATGTATGCATATTTTAAGTTTTGGAAATTGTAGAGGCGCAGATCTCCATCACTTGGCTTGTGCATATTTTTTAGACCCTACGGCAAAAGAACTGATCTTCGCAAGCGCAGATCACAAACAGGCCGCTCTTGCCAAACAACTAGGGTTTACGACGATTGAAGCATAAGAGGCAAACAGGAAAAGAATACTGATTTTTCGAGCACTCTATCTGTATCCGTCATCCCCAGCGCCTGAAGGGCGCGTCGGGGATCCCCCTCGATCGTGGGAGATGCCCATACGGCCGAGGCGGCCTGGGCATGACGGAGATTATGCAGAACGGTTGATAAAGCAGTATTCTTTTCCAGTTTGCCTCTAATACGAGGGAATGAGATTGGGTCCACCTACGAATGGCGCTTCCTTAAGAGGGGATGAGATCGGGGACACCCCGCAGCCCGAGTGTCCCCCCACCCTTTACTTCCTCTCTCTGCGCTTCATTTCCTCTAGATTCACATCTTCGATGGTGCGCATCAAGTTGGTGAGGTCCACCCGCTTCCTACTCTCTTCGAAATGCCCCGTGAGTTTGGTATCCGGTAGCAACTGGCCCTTCTTGTAAAGAAGCCAGATTTCTTTTGCATACTGCGTCTTCAACAGCTCAGGGGCTACTTTGCCAAAGTATGCTGTCAAATTCTGCACATCTCGCTCCAGCAACTTCTCAGCCTGGTTGTTACCAGATGCATGAATAGCCTGGGGCAAATCGATAATCACAGGACCACGGGTCCCCAACAGAATGTTATACTCCGACAAATCCCCATGAATAATCCCTGCACACAGCATGCGCACGACTTCATAGATCAGTGTTTGGTGGTACTCTCGCGCAGTCTCAGGCGTGAGCTCTACATCATGGAGTCTCGGTGCTGGATTTCCCTCTTCATCCATCACCAGTTCCATGATCAACACCCCATCCAAGCAGGCATAGGTAGCCGGGACACGCACCCCTGCAGCCTTGAGCTGGGCCAGCGCCTGGATCTCCATATTTTGCCAGGCTTCTTCCTGCTCCTCTCGCCCATAGCGCGTTTTCTTCTCCATAGCACGGGAGCGGCGACTGTTGCGTACACTGCGCCCCTCCGTATAGACGGTGCGATGGCGAAAGCTGCGTTGGTTGGCCTCTTTGTATACTTTTGCACAGCGAGTCACACCGTTACAGAGCACCACATAGACATCGGCCTCTTTGCCGCTCATAAGTCGACTCACGACTTCATCAACCAAGCCGGCTTGTACCAAAGAGGTTATAGATTTTGGAACTTTCATCTGACAGAGATCCTTCGGTCATAGCGCGATGGAAAGACAGTTGTCCCCACTATAAGTGGGGGGGGCGCGTACAGACAACCCTATATTGAATCTACCAATAAAAACAGATGACTACATTTCTCACTCCTTTCGGTACACATACTTCAAATACATCACGGAGTAGTGATTGCTCTGCCAGAGCTGCTCACCCCCCTTGTCTGTGGCAAGGCGCAGCCCAGGATCCACCAACCGACTCGATCCGATGGTATATAGCGGAATGATTGGCATTTCTGTCATCAAGAGCTTCTCTGCCTCCTGCAACGTCTGCAGCCGCAGCTTGGGGTTCTCCATTTGCTGAGCCATCAGAATGAGGTTGTCAAACTTGGGCTGTTGCCAGCCGGTGGGTATGAAAGAACTTTTCGAGAGAAAAGGCTCCAAAAACGATTCTGGATCGGAACTCGTGCTCACCCACCCAATACGGGCGATGTCAAAATCTCGGTTCTTTCGATTGCGCAAAAAGGTCTTAAACTCCTCGTTGTACAACGAAATCGAAACGCCTAAATTTTTATGCCACATTTCTTGAATTGCAGCCATTACCTTGCGATGGTTCTCATTGATGAAATAACGCATCACCAACGGGGGAAACCCCTTGCCATCCGGATAACCGGCGGCTGCCAGCTTACCCTTGGCCACTGCCAAGGTTTGGGCATCCATGGAGGTGGACAGCGAACTGGCCGAAGTAAACCCATCTAAATAGGGCGGCAAGAACGAAATCGCAGTCTGCTCATGGTTTTTTCCACACACGGCTGCCAACTGGGTACGATCGATGGCCATGGCCAAGGCCTGACGCACACGGATATCTTGCAAAGGCCTACGATCCACATTGAGCAACAGGGCATGAACCCCCAGCAGGGAGGTGTACTGCAATTGCTCGGGATGCTGCTTCTCATAGAACTGGCTACGGGAGAACGGCACCCCGTGGGTCACTTGCAGCCCCTTGGTGGCAAATAAATGCTCCTCCGTAGACGTCGACTCAATGGGATGGAAAATAACCTGAGAGAAGTGCACATGAGCCGCATCCCAGTAGAGCGGGTTTTTTACGAGTTTGACATGTCGATGCAGCAGCCACTCACCCAGGCAAAACTGCCCGTTGGTGACCATATGCGTCGCATCCACCCATCGATCCCCCCACTTCTCCACCACATGTTGTGGCAAGGGCGCCAAAACGGGTGACCACGTACGCGTCAAGAAGCCAGGCGCTGGAAAGGTAAGCTCCACCTCTAAGGTGTATGCATCGCGCGCATGAAACCCTAGCTTGGTGGGGTCTTTTTCTTCTCCCGCATTAAATCGCTTGGCATTTTTCACATGGAACAGAAAATAAGCATCCGGCGCAGCTGTTTTGGGATCCAACAGGCGACGCCACGCAAAAACGAAGTCATAAGCCGTGAGGGGGCGTTTGTCCGACCATTTGCCATCAGGTCGCAAGTGAAACACATACCGTTTGCCATCGGGGGAAATCTCCCAGGAAAGTGCCGCACCCGGAATCGGATCCCAAGAGATCGGATCTGGTGCAGTGAGACCCTCGAAGAGATTCAGCAAAATGTTGATCTCGGAGATCCCCATGACTTTCGTAAGATCTAAATTAGCAGGCTCCATGCCGTTGCCAACATGAAGTATCGTTTTATCAATGGGATTTTTTTGTATGGCGATGGAGATTTCACTTCCCCCCACGAGGAAGAGAGAAAAAACAAAACTATAGAATGTGGACATCCGCAGCACGCATTTGTTGCAAAACTTCATATTCGACCTGCTCCACCGATTGCGAATCTCGGATAAAAATGCCCCGAGAGCCTGCTTGAATCCACCATACTTCAAAACTCAATTCGCGCGCATCTAACATGGTCTGCAACACGGAAAAATCAGTAGCCAACCCATACACCACCAACACGGAGTGCCCTGCTTGGCGCAGCTGCTCTGCCAGGTCGTTCCACTGCCCCGCAGCATCTCGAAAGGCAGAATGGGATTCTACATCGGAAGGTTTCTCTTTATAGAACACATGATCGATGAGGTCCCGTCGTAAAAACGGCATAGCCCCCACATGCTCGGACTGGTGCGGTTCCTGTGTCACCCAAACCGGCGCGTCCAATCGCTCTTTTAATGTCGCTGTCAGCTCGTTTACGGTTTGCATATATTGCAAATTAGAACCTGGAACGGGTACTGCACCTACAGCGGGTGTCAGAATATCGGAGCCAAATTCCGTAAAATCCCATTGGGGATCAATCACCAAAATAGCAACCTCTTGCTTGCGACCCTGCAAGTGCGTGTCGATGGCGGAAATTACTTCCCCTACTTCTCCTGCCATTGATTTGTCTCCATTCTATAAAAGCAGGAGACGTTCATACCCGAAACCCGTGGGTTCACTCAAGTAATTTTCCAATATGCTTGGCAAAAGACTCGAAAAAAAGTAGTCCTATATGCAACTTGAATTTTAATTCCCCCCTTTCGCAGCATTTCTGAAAGGCTGATTTGATGAAAACTGCAATCCTGATTTCCTCCTGTCTCATTTCCCCATGGCTTCTAGCGCAGTCTCTGTCTACACGAGGAGAAGATGCACTACGCTCTGACTCCACGGAGGGAGAATCCTTTGGGGCCGATGATGGCTACGACCCGGGTCGCTACAGCGGATTTGAAGAGGGACAAGATGAAAATACCCTCGAGACCGATTCTGCATCCAAAGAAGGCTCTCTCGAAGGGGGTAGCAAGGGAGGCGGAGAAAAAGGAGAAAATCCGAATCTAAAGGGCGGGGATAAAGCGCATTCCGATGCGACAGAAGAGGGCAGCTTTGCGGAAGAAGCTCCAAAGATGAAAGCGAAGAAAAAGAAAGGTTAAAATAGCAAGAAAGGGGAACAACGTCAGACCAGCGGGGGCACCCCGTTGGAGTGTCCCCGACTAAACTCGGGGAGTGTCCCTACAGAATTATAGGGCTTTACACAAAGTCCTGCTCAATGTCCCTAATGTCGTTCGAAACTCCTCCAGATGAGGGGATTCGGAACCGTACCGTTGAACGCGGGTATTATGTAACTTCTCCCATGAGTAGGATATAGCAAGAATGCTTCCTCGCATTGCCTCTTCTTCGTGAGGAGCTAGTTGAGCGTACCTTCCTGCCCATACGGAAAGAGTACGTAGTTGGTGAATAAAAAGTTCTTCGATTTCAACAAGCGTTTCAATGGGAAATTCCTCGCAAGGAATCAGAATCAATTGATTTGCATAAATCAATTGAACAAGAAAAGAATGATCAGCTTCTAGATCTAAGTTTCGTTGTGCAATCCCCAGCCAAGCAAGAGAAATAAAATCATCCAGATCTTCCCAGACCCAGTCTCCTGTTTCCAATTTAGCCAAGACTTTTTGCCACTGCGCATCTGCCCAAATTCGTAAAATCTGCAAATATTGCCGCTTACTGACTTCAGTGATCTCTAAAGGGGATTGGGTAAGAATGGTAAACCAACTGTGCAAATTAGCGGCTCTTTCCGGGCATTGACCTGAAAGCATGCTATCCATTAGCGGATGGAGCTGGACTGGAATTTGCCTTTGAAAACCCAACATCCGTTGAATAAAAAATCCCTCCTCACCTGGCGCAGCCGAAGCCTCATGAGAAACCGCAGCCTCACGAGGACGTCGAGGCGGGGAATTCGGGGGGGTAAAACACAAAACTTGGGATGCATGAGGCGATTCCTGCGCTTTTGTTAAGATATCAGGCGTGATAACCAGAGCCTCCCGGTTATCGCCAGGCTCTGGAACATCAATATTTTCAGCTGCTTGTACTGGCAAAGAACAAAGCAGCACAAGTCCGATCCAACTCAATTTTGTTAAAAATAAAGGCATATTAAAACCCCCTGTAGTCCATGAAAACCATATAAAATCATGCTGTTATAAAAAATATGGCAGTTAGATTGACATGTACACCGCCAACCATATACAACCCCATATAGGTTTTCAACTCCAATTAAACAGAAATTCGAAAAGCCTTGTAAATTAAGGAGAATATAATGAACAAGCCCTATTCTTTTAAAAAAATCAGTTGGATATGTTTCTTGTTCGGATTCTTTATAGAGTCTTTGTTGCTGGCTGCTACAGCTGATACTGCGAGCTTTGTAGAACCTATATCAAAATCAAGTTCAGTGGGTTCACGGGACCTATCTAGATCAAACTCAATCGATTCGACTGAAGGCATGATGTCTTCATTTGAGAGCTTGAAAAAGGAAAGTGAGAATGCTGCATTGCGTGCAGCAACGTCGTCGCCTCTTGTCGGACGTAAGCCGCTCACAAGAAGATCTCGTAGCCCAAACTCATCAACATCAATTGCCATTGCCGACTCCTCCTTTATCCTACTGCCATCTAGGGGGTCTGTCGATGAACATCAAAAGTATGAAATTATGCTCGGTGACTTGCGTCATCCGTTAAGCCTGCCTCTTCCCCTTCAGCTATATGCTTTTATGTCAATGCCAACGCCAACGTCCGAGTACGTGATGGTTCCTCTAGGTAAAGAAGCCGCCTCAGGTAAAGATATTTTCGTCTGGATCAATCGACAGGATTGGATGGGAAAACTAGAAAAGGTAGGCTCAAATCTTAATGTAAAAATGTATACGAAATTAAAGAAAGAATTAGAACCTGACAAAAAAATTGATGCATTCTTTGTTAAACTTTACCTAGATGCAGCGATCAAAGAGAGTTTTGAAGCTAGCTTCCTAGCGTTGCTAGCTGAAGCTACTATTGCACCAAATATAGGGGCAAGAGCAGTTTCAGCAGCTGTGACCGCCTTATTTGTAAAAAAACCAGGTGAAAATCCAACCGAGTTCGAGTGGGTAAATACCGTACATGGTGAGGTTGTCGCCCGCGTACTGCGAGAGAAAAATCAGATTATGATTCGGTATGGAAAGCCTCTAGGGAAAGGCTCTTTTAAAACCGTTTATCCAGCGATTCGTTTTTTCTTCCTTGCAGAAGGAGAAGTAAGAATGGAGGGAAGGGAAGAATTGGTTGTAATGTCTATAGGAGGTAACAAAGACGGAGCACGCAACGAGGCTGCGATACATAAACGTTTTTTGCATGCAAATATTATGCCTCCTTGTAACATTGAATATAACACAGACAGTGAGTTAGAATTGAGTCAGTTGCGAAGCAGGGGTGAATTGAAGGATTATTTAAAGACCCAGACAACTGCTACGTATAGAGCAGCAGTTGTGCAAGCGGCATGGGAAGCTGCACAGGGATTGGCATATATTCACAAGCAAGGTTATATATATCGAGACTTCAAACCTGAAAACATACTGCATGGGTTGCTTGGTTCTAAAGATAAACCCCAATCTATGTTGTGCGATTTTGGTTTAACAATTCATCTTGAGAAAGCCGAAATTGCTCCTGTTGAAGGAACTTCTTTGTATTTGCCACCTGAGGAAAAAAACAGCCCAGCGATGGATACATGGGCTTTTGGCGTCTCTCTCTATGAACTACTAAGTCCCGAGGCACATTATCCACCTCAAATTAGAACAGAGAACCGTCGGTTTACAGACAGAGCAGATATCGATCAGGCAATGTTTGCTGGATGGGGCCAAGAACTCGATCCTACCGATGCTGCTCTACGAACACTCATTCTACAATTGCTTTCAAAAAATCCAGAAGAGCGTCCTACTGCACAGGGCATTATGGAAATTCTCTTTGAACTTGTGAGGCATTAAGCCCTAGCCTTACGCACCGGTTCCCAAAAAACCTCCTGGCCTCCCAGGAGGAAGATTATCCAACGACTTAAGACAAACAACCAGTCACTCAACCGGTTCATGTACCGCACGACTTCCGAGCGAATGGTTTCCCCTTGCGCCTGCACGTGCAAAATCTGCCGCTCTGCCCGCCTGCATACCGTGCGTGCTACGTGGGCACACGCATTAACCAAATGCCCCCCTGGCAGCACAAAACGAGAAAGAGGGGATAAATCCTTCGACCAGAGATCCATCTCTGACTCTAATCGTTGGATGTGAGACTCCTGAATCCCCTCGATGCGCAGCTCGGTACTGCGACTCGCCAACTCACATCCGATATCAAAAAGCTCTTGCTGAACTTGCCCCAAATACTCCACAGCTCCTGCAAGCCGCCCTTCAGTCACGAGCCCCTCTCGCAGCAGACCGATGTAGGCATTTAGCTCATCCACACATCCGTAAGCCTCTACGCGAATATCGGTCTTGCTCACCTTTTCACCCGAAACCAGAGAGGTCATCCCCTTATCTCCAGTTTTCGTATACACTTTCTGCATCCCCATTCAGTGCCCTCTTTAGAAGTTAGCTGAAGTCTCCGAGGGTACATCCCGTTGGA
>CANJLI010000023.1 GCA_947475005.1 Deltaproteobacteria bacterium
AACGCAACCAAGAGCGATTGTCCATGACGAGAATTGTGTTTGCGTTTTGAGAGAGACGGGGGGATCCGACCGTCGCGCCGGCCTTCCCGCTGCCATCTTTGCCTTCATGCACCGTTCTCCCATTGCGAGGCAAGGAGGGTTTGGGCAACCGCGCAGCTGGTGCCCAAGAAAAGAAAAGAAAAGAAAAGAAAAGAAAAGAAAAGAAAAGAAAAAACAACTACCTGGGTAGTTGCGTTGGGAAACTAAATGTAAAATTTTTATTTTTCAGTTGAAGCGGGATAATTTTGGATGAATCTAAAAGGAGTATTGCACCATATTTTATATCCAATATGTAGAGTCAGGGCATATTCATGATAGAGTAGCGCTTAACATCCAAATAGCTTTGTCATGAGCATGTAATCTTGAAACGAGAAGGTCTGCGCTTGCTTCATCTCCCTTCGATTGGAAAAGTTTGATTAGATCTTTTGCGAGATCGGCCATTGTTTGATGGTCGGATAAAAGGGAGGTGAGCATCTCGCGAGACTTGCATGGTTTGGTAGATTCTTTAATATCAGCCACTTTACTAAATTGTGAAAAACTCCCCAATGCTAAAAAGCCTACTTTTCTAACCCGCTCTGCCAGTTCATCGACTGCATCTTGAAGATCTTTGTATTGATCTTCAAGTAAATTATGATACGAATAAAAATGTTCCCCCGTTATATTCCAATGAAAATTTTGTGTTTTTAGTAATAGAAGATAAGTGCTTGCAAGATATCGATTGAGCCCATTGGCTATGGGTTCAGCTTTTTTCCTATCCAGTGTACGTGCAGACATATCAACTCCCTTCAAAAAATTCTCTACCAATAAGGTCTGATAAATCTAGTATACTGGATAGGTAACAAACAGACTAATGAGTGGGTGTTTGCCTTTCTTGCGGCCTTAACACTTGCTGTGCGTGCCCCATCATAGCCTTTGCGAGCGCTTCCATGGAGTGGCTAATCCATTCCCATTGATGCCAGTACAGAGGGACTTCTATGTTTTTGCCCGGTGTGAGATCCACAAGTGTGCCTCGTTGTAACGCATCTTCAATGTGCAACTCAGGCATCAACCCATAGGCATTGCCTTGTAGAATCATCTGCGTAAAGGCAACACTATCCGGTACGATGTGATGGACAAACGCTTCCTGGCCTAAAAAACGGATATGTAACCCATCATTTCGATCAAAAATCACAGCAGGAGCTGACAAGAGAGCCTTGTTACGTGCAGCGGTGCGAAAATAACTTTCTGCAAATGCAGGAGTCGATACACATAAATAACGCATGGTACCGAGACGGTGCATCACGTGCCCAAGAATGGGTTTGTGATAGGAGGTAATACAGGCCTCTACTTTTCCTTGCTTGAGCAGGTCTACAGTTAGATCTTGGTCCTCGGGAAAAAACTCACACTGCAATGGACTCGTTTGCAACACCGTAGAAAGAGCGGGGATGACCCAGGAGGAAAGGGAATCTCGGTTCACTGCAATTCGAAAATGTTGTTGGTGACGCTCTAACGCAAGATTCTCCTCCACCCAACTCTCTTCCAATGATTTCATACGTTGGTAATGCGCTACTATTTTTTCCCCCATCTCCGTTAATTTTGGAGGTGAGGTACGTAACAGAAGTTTCTGTTGGATCATGCTTTCGAGCTGTTTAAGCCGTTGAGAAATAGCAGATTGGGTTACCCGCAATGTTTTGGCTGCTTGCTCAAAATTGCCTAATTTGGCAACGAAATATAAGGCTTCAAATGACTTGTATTCAAAGGAGAACTCAATTCGTTTCTTGTCACTTTTATTCATATATTCAAACCATTGTGTTTTTATATTAGTTTTTCTACTTAAATATAAATCTATTTAATTATACTACTATAATATACGGGGCTATATTGCATCTGATTTTAAAAAGGAGACTCATATATGTTTACCGTTGACCCCAAAATCTTTGAGGCCCATCCCAATTTACGCGTTGCTGTGATTCACGCACAAGGCTGTAGCAACATGGAGGATGCCAGTGCGCAGGAAGCCAGAGAACGGTTGTCTCGCCTTACGCTCTCGCTCCAGGAAAAGCTACAAGGCCTGTCTTTTGAGGAATATGTGCCCATTACCTGCTGGCGACAGGCGTACAAAAAATTCGGAGCCACTCCGAAAAAGCACCTGTGTTCTCTCGAGAACCTCTACAAATCGGTGGCGCAAAAAGGAGAAATTCGTTCGATCAATAAGTTGGTGGATATTTATAATATGGTGTCGTTGCAACATGGCTTTACCATGGGAGCCGATGACCTTTCCAAAATCGCAGGACGGATCACCTTAGGCTATGCATCAGGCCAATTGCCTTTTACCCCATTGGGGAGCACTGAATCGAGCTTTCCGTCCAAAGGGGAAGTGGTGTATGCGGATGAACAAAAGGTACTATGCCGACGCTGGAATTGGCGTGAGTGTGAAGAGTCCAAGCTAGGAACCGAGACCCAAGATGTGCTGTTTTACATCGAGGATCTTTGGGCGTCAGATGCATCGTTGCTAGAAAAAGCGGTGACCCACTTGGTGGAGTTGCTGGAAGAGCTAGCTGGTTGTACGAGCATTACCCACGCGATTCTAACGGCCTCTTCTTCTACCAGTTAACTTTCTGCTAGAAAATAATTGAACATATACCGGTTTGATTTTATTGGGGTATAGCCGTATTTACGGCAACTTTCATTCGTGGGGGTGAGTTAATGCAACAGCATATTTATTCTTTTTTAGTGGGCACTTTTCTGAGCAGTATGACGGTGATTTGTGCAGAACAGCCACAAAGACTTCCTATTTCAGGGATAACCCGCATTATCGTCTATCGAGCGACCGAAAAAGTATTTCTTATAAATGAAAAGAACTCAACTAGTTGGGCTGAACTCAATTATGATGAAGCTAAAAAAAAATACAAATCGAAGCTTCATTATGTTGGATTTTCTGGAAAAGAGCCCCCTCAGCCAGAAGAAAGCGATGGCAGTTCTAATTCCTCTCCCTGCGAATTAGATCCTGTACCAAAAGGGTTTACCAAGCCCATTTGTGCCCGTGCGTTTGCACGGAGGCATCTGTTCGTAGCCACTGGGAATGCAATTTATATTTTTGCTCGAAAGAACCCAGAAATGAGTTCAGCTCAGTAAAATCTCCTGTGCCCGATCTCCCAATCCCCGAATGATGGAGTGGAAGTGTTGGTACTGACTTAACTTCTCTGCTCCGAATCGAGTGGCGAGTTCATGAATCACAGCAGGGTACTTGGCGGTTCCCCCCGTACAGCAAACGATATCGATATCGGAAAATCGCAAGTTTGCCTTTTGGACTGTGTCATCACAGGCAGCAAAAATCTCTTCGACCACCGTTTTGCTGGCTTGAAAGAAATCTGTGCGGCTTACTGGTTCTTCGATTTCGATGCCTGGATATTCGAATCGGAAAAGATGGGTGTCCGCCAGTGAAATCGCCTTTTTCGTGTCCTCGATGGCTCGAAAAATCGGAAATCCTAAGCGCTCTTCTACCAATACCACAAGCTGCTGCACGAATTTTTTATCTTCGGGGGCAGGGGCCCACCGCTCCACATCCTTAAAGAAGGAAAGAGTGTCTTGCTGTGCCAAAAAGGCAATGTCTGCAGGGGAGCATAGTTTTTTGAGCAAGCTTCTTGGCATGTGCAGGGGATTGCGGCCCAAGGGATGCTGATAAGTTACATCTGCTCCGAAATGAGGGCTGATCTTGTGCTGCATCAGACTACCATCTACAGCATCTCCAGCGCGTGAGATTCCTCCGATGGCAAGTACATCTTCCTTGCGAAAGCGATCAGGCCCCAGTTCTAGTACTGTAAAGTCACTGGTACCGCCTCCGAAGTCAGCGATGAGTACCTTTTTCTTCGAGGTGAGGGTGTGTCGGAATTCAGAGGCAGCAGCCAAAGGCTCTGCAAGAAAATGAACCTCCGTAAAGCCCGCTACCTGCGCAGCAGCTGTCAATCGCTGCTCTGCCAGCTTGTCTTCATCGGGATTGGTGGAGAAGATGGCAGGCCGACCGAGTACCACGCGAGAGATATCTTGGCCACATTGGCGACAGGCAATCTCGCGAAAGTGTTTCAAGAACAAGGCGATCAAATCGATAATCGTATAGAAGCGCCCGTCGATCTGGGTTCCCAAAAAAGTAGCGTCAGGGAGGTGCTTCTTGAGAGATCGCAGCAGGCGGCCCTCAGGGGCCCATTCTGTGCACTGATCGATGGCCTGGGCCCCGAAGGCCCAGCCTTGGTTGCCCCGCGTAAAAAGTACGCTGCGCATCACCGTGGGGTCATCTGCTAGGGGGTCTACGACCAAGGGGGCGGCTACTTCTTCTCGAGACGCAATGGTGACCAGAGAGTTGGAGGTACCAAAATCGATGGCACACATCCAAGGGGAGGTGGGAGACATGACAGATCCTTCATCGTGTTAATAGATCTCATATATCAGCAGTAAGACGGGGATACTTCCGTTCACCAAAGGTACTTTTCGTTTGGGTTTGAGTCCGATGGATTTCCAAGGGGACTCAGCAGAGACAAGAAGGGCAACGGTCCACCCTTTGTAAGCTTTTTTGAGATGGTCCCCAATTTTTTCGTAAAAGGCATCGAGCCCATCTGCAGCCTGCATACGATCCCCATAGGGCAGGTTGCTTATCATGAGGCCTTCGGGGCATGGGGCCACAGTGTCAAAGAAGTTGTCTACACTACAGGTCAAATATCGTTCTACACGAGCCCGTAGTGCGGTTTCACGGGTGAGGGTGACCGAGTCAGAGGAAATATCAGAGGCATAAATCGGACAGGTCAATTCAGATTTTTTTCCCTCTCGCAGGTCATGTTGGACCTGTTGCCAGAGGGCACGATCGAAGTTTTTCAATCGCTCAAAGGCAAAGCCATCTTTTTTACGATGAATCAGACAGGCTTTCCCCAATGCCATCATCGCAGCTTCGATTACGATGGTTCCGCTGCCGCACATGGGGTCATACAAAGGCGTGGAGCCGTCATATCCCACGGCTCGCAGTACGGTAGCCGCTACGGTTTCCTTCAGGGGTGCCATGTGCCCAGGTAGGCGATAGCCCCGCTTGTGCAAGGTATCCCCGGAGGTACGAATGCTCACGGTGGCTCTACCGTTCTCGAGCCAAATGCAGATCAATACATCTGGGTCCTCTACATCCGCGTGTGGGATTGGCAATCCGTGGTGTTGGAAGTGCTCCTGCATGGCTTGACGGGTACGCTTGCTGAGCTCAGGCGGAGTCCACTCTGGGTGGTTGCTCACGTAGGCATCGATGCGAAAGGTCTTTGTTGGGTCAAATAACTCGCGCCATTTGATTCGTTGGACCTGGCTAAAAAGCATCCGGTCATCTTTGGCTGCAAATGACTTAATGATCCAAAATAGGTGACTGGCTGTGGTAATTTGCAAATGAAATTTATAAAAAGATTCTAAATCAGGTACTTCAAAATATACAGCGCGAAAACCCAGCTTGTCTACTGTTGCCCCTAGACTTTCCCCTTCTTGGGCCAAAATCGTTTTGGTTTCCTCTGGGCATGTTGCCACTAGTTTCCATGTCATCGCGACCACCCTACTTCAATAGACTGAATTTACTTTAATTTTTGCTCCTTCCACCTTTTGTATGGCGTAGGAAAGAGAGCCTCCCGGTGTATCACACTCCGCTGTCTTTGCAAAGGGCTGCGAGGTCTTTTCCGCGGATGGGGCTCCATTTTACGCCCTAGTAGAAAAATTCATCTATGAAACAGCGTCCTTGACCTTCCCATCGATTCTGGGTATGAAGGGGTTCTGCTTTTCGATCCTCAGTAGCTCAGTTGGTAGAGCAGGTGGCTGTTAACCACCTGGTCGGCGGTTCGAGTCCGTCCTGAGGAGCCATTCTTTTTCTATCTAACTATCCAATTTTATTGGCAAAATCGAGCCAAAATGTGCACCGGCTGGTTCTGCCGGTGCAAAGGCAATATATTCAGTGAGATGCCTCCGAATCAAATTCCCCATCAGCGAATTATCTTTACTTGAAGAAGCCGTTCAACGCTTCAATGATTATTCAGCCTATCTCGATGACATCAAAATTAAACATCACAAAGAATATCAAGTACTACAAATCCCTGTAGCTGAATCAGCTCTTTTCATAGAGAGTTTTATCGATCATTTTCCGAGGTTTTCAAAAGAGAGGCTGCGCAAGGATCTCATTAAAGCGACCGAGGCATATTTGGTAGAAGAGCCTGGAAACTTGCCCGCAAGCAAGTCTCTCGAAATTCTCAAATCTCTAGTTTTTTGATGCCACTTCGGGCTTCTGATCTTTGCTTCTGGGAAGCTCGGACAATGGCTTGGTGGATGTGTACGTAACGCTCGATTACAGCAAGGGAGCTGTGCCCCAGCCAAAGCCTAGCTAGATTGTGATCACCGGTTAGCCCAATCAGATTGGTGGCACAGCTGTGTCGACAGCAGTGCCAGCTGCGATACTGTAGATCAAGAGCCTGATAGGCATATTGCAGATGTCGAGTCGAGGTGGATTTATCGATTCCTTCGAATAGAGCATAATTTGATGGATTCTCCCCCCACTTGCGTTTATCTAGTCTATCGATCTGCTTGTTGTATAACTCCACCAGCTCTCTCCAAAGACTTTTGTCAGTGATCACTACAACCCGTGAATGTTTTTCTGCAATCTTTTTTCGACCTTTCAGAGGCTTGCGTGAAATGCTTCCATCTTCATTTCGTAACCCCCTTGTTTCGTGGGCTGGCTGTGAGGCGAGAACAATGTATCCATAATGTTCGATCTCGTATCTCTTTAGAAGCCGTTGCAGGGACTCATGCTGGGGGCTGCCTTGATAAATATCCTGTAGCGACAATCCAAGGCCTTCGTTAAATCGAAGTCCTGTGTAGTAAAGAAGTCTATAAAATGTGGCCTCTAGTGTATGGCTTGTTTTTCTTAAAAACTCATATACAGAATGCATTTCAGGCTCAGATATCACATCATCTATAGAACGCTCATTAAGCTGATAGCTGGGGAATTTCTCACAGAGGATCAGCTTGTGAATAATTTTATCTTGGTAGAGTTGGCGCATAAACGTATTCAGCGCTTTAATACAATGATTTTTAGCTCCGTAGGAAATGAGTTTGTTCGGTTGCTTGATGAGGCAGGCCTTGGTCTCAAGCCAATCCCTAAAGTTTTCATAAAGATCTGGCCAAAAATCGATGTTGTTACACTTGGCTTCCATCAAGAAATAATGCAGGACGTAGTAGCGCAGATAATGAATATTGTTTTTGTAACTATTTGGTGCTTTTCGGCGCTGACGAGTTGCATATTGATTCAATAGTGAGTGGAAATTGTAGAATTCCTTCTCCCATCTTGTTCGTTTCTCTAACCTAACTTGCAGACTTTCATATTCTGCATCAAGAATTTTAATCGCTGTATCTGCTTCCTCAGGGGTGAGGAGATCCCGCCCGAACCGCTTTCGAATATATTCCTTTGATAATCGGACTCTTTTCCCCTGATCTTTGTCGTAATATAGAAATGAAAAGTAGTGAGTACCATCGCTATTTTTTCGCAACTCCTTACGCATCTCTTTCTCCAAAATTTGTGTACTTATTTAAAATTACAGACAATTTTTGTTACACGTTTCCTTGGGCCTAGTGTGCATCGTGTTCAAGTAAGATTTCAGGTGAGAGCTGGTATACCCGTACCAGACCGAAGTTCGGCAATCGTAAGGGGATGGAGCTCACTCCATTTTTGTGCAGAAGAATCCCCCCATCCTTGAGGACTCGAATTACCTTACGGAAATCTAACCCCTGGCAGATTTCCTGGCGCATCACTTCATTGAGAATGAGCCAGCTATAAGTACCGTTCTCATTCAACAAGCGGTACCCGCAGCATTTCTTGTCTGTGTAGACATCAGTTTTGCCATTCCATTCGGGAAAATAGGCGCAACCATTGACTTGAAGGTAGCGTCTAATTGTCGAAAGAATTTTTTCTGACTCAAAATCAGGGTGATTCGAATGATTGGAGGCCCAATTGTCAAAGCAGATTTTTACGGCTGAGGTAATATCTTCCTCTTTTATAGGTAGGATCTTCATTCGTGAGGCAAGGATGCCACCAGTTGCGATAAGAGAAAAACGTTTGGCAACACGACCTACCTGACCAGTAAGGTTTTGTACGGAGATTTTGTCAAATAATTCCTTACGCGTTTTCTCAATCCCCTCAATATGTAAATGAACCAGGTGCTGCAAGAAATTATCGATGGCCGTTCCATAATAGTGATCACTCGCTTGTCTGAGGCTATCTGCCAGGTGAGAGGATGAAGGTGCGTTGCCAATGGTGTCAAAGATACCCAGACCTTTACCGGCATCTGCTTCGATTTCTACAAGCCTAACAAACTGGCCTGCTCGGTGCTTCTCGCCCGATTCTGCTAAGTGACTACCAAGGCCGATTTCACCTGAGGACAAAAACAAAGTCCTCCACTCTAGCGCTTCTTTCGCTTCTCCATTACGACCCATTCGCTTCTTTCCACTTCCATTTGCAAGCATATAAGTAGCATAGGCCGCATCTTTCGCAGAAATCTCGGCAAGCTCATCCAAAGTGAGAAGACAATCATTTCGATCTGCAGCTAGGCTTTCTAGCCCATTGAGTGTTGATCGCCACTTGCGCAGGTATCCAGAAACCCCTCCACCTCCCCAAACGCTGCCTGCAATATAAAGGGCTAAGGTTTTTCCAATTGAGGAGGAGCCTCCAAAATGGATGCCACCACTTTCTTCTCCGAGGAGTTTAAGCAAGGGTGGTGTAAAAGCAGCAGATAGCGCAAAAACCAGCCTGGAATTCCCTTTACAGACAGCTCCTATATGTTCTTGCCATTCCTCCAAACTTCCTCGCTGTTGAAAGCAAGCGAACTCCCCATCTCTTTGAAGTGATATGTCTTCTAGCTCCTTATTTTTGCTATAAATTCGATTGGGCAAGACGAAAGTCGCAGCATGCCAGCCTATTTGGTCCACACAGCGAACTCGGCTGTCGATTTCAACGGATTGAATATATTCCATAAGAAAGCTTCTAGCTTTTCGATTCGATGAGATTCTGAGCCCTCTTCGAAGCAATTCTCGACGAAGCTCTAGCCCATCCCCAGCCATCATTTCCATAGGCATGGACCAGGTCTTTCTAATCCCATCCTGGTCTAGAAAAGCCAACACGCGTCCCCATGACTCGCTTTGATGATCCCGTGTCGCAGCTTTGACCTCCAGCGGTGAACAGATCCACAGAGCCTCAGTGTCTTCTTCTAGTGATTTTGAGAACCAAACTCCGGTAGAACGAAGGGAAAATCGAGAGGTGTTTTCGGGGTATTCCCCACTTATTTCTCGAATTTTTTTAGAAATAGCGGTCGAGTCACTTAAGGTATCCAAACCTGCTAATTTGGCAACCAACTGAAAGGTAGTACCACCTTCCCCTGTGGAAAAATCATAATAAATTTGTTTAGTCGGATGAAAATAGAAGCTTGGTGAAGAATCCGACGAAAATGGACTCGAACAAACCAGCTGATCGCCTTGTTGTTGTAGAGTATCAAATTTTAAATAGTGAAAATGCTTTAAAATACCCTCCAGACTGAGCTGTTTCTTATACGACTGGCCTGATAGTTTGGAGTCGATTCTACGTAGAAATTGATCTGCATGAGCGGCTGGATTATGAAATAGAATCTCTGTCTGAATCGGATTTTCCAGGTCTTTCCAATTGGTAGAACCCGGTAGTCGCATGATTCGAGCTGGGTTGCTGCACGCTGCATCGAAGAGTAGGGAGGACCCAAGAGACATTCGTAGCAGTTCGATCCAGGTTGTATAAGAATCCTTGTATTCATTCGCATTTTCCAAGGAGAAGGGGACAGCAAATTTAAAATGTAAATGAATCCCATTCCCTGAAGAATTTACAATCCATATCGGTATGTTATGATCTTTACTCTTATTTATGATGATGGCTGCAGTAGAAATCACCAGAGCACGGCGGCGTTCAATCGGAAGTGATAAAAATCCAGGTTCCATGTCCTTAAGATCAAGGTCAAAGCTAACAATTTTTTTACATGATAAGGTGGAATTCTTAGACTGGCGAAACGTTTCTCGACTATGTTGAGCCTCAATCTTGTCAATATCGCAATCAGCGAGGAACGAAATATTGATGTCCCTCGTTGCCAATATTTCGAGATCCTGTGGTAATAATTGATTGAAATAGATAGCGCGATTGAATTTGGAACCCCCTTTTGGAGCAAAGGCAATTTCAATCAAGGTGGTATCCCTGGAGACCACCTTACAAAAGTCAGTCCAAAATTCGTTCTGAGCGATGTCTCGTGGTGAAATCAGATTCATTTGTGTCCCTTTCGATTTAACGAAACGGCGGGACCAAGCGCCAGCTTCATAAACTTTGGGGTTACGAAGCTGGCACGAAAACGATAGAATGAAGGTGTATACTCGAAAGTCTCAGAGGTCCGCCAAGATTTCCTGAGACTTTCTTCTTTTTCCGAGAAAAGATTCCTTCCCTGTTTACGGATCAACTGTTTTGTAGATATTCTATAATTAGTTTAGGGAGCATCCGGAAATAAAGTCAAGGTGATTGTATATGGGTATCAAAAAAAAATTGCAAAAGAAGATGGGACGTCCGCCAGCAAAGTGGGTCCATGAATTGGCAAAACTAGATCGAGATGATTCGGACTATCTTGATTACCATGATCTTAGTGAATTATTTGGTTTGACGTTGCGCACGGTACATGGATTTTGCACAAAAGCAGAGGTTGAGGGTGAATATTACAAAACAGAGAATAAGGCTGTTAGAAAACGATTTACTATTAAGGCATTAAAGATTGCTGCTCATCGTTACTTGAATCAGCCGCAATAAGCACACATTGCACACATGAAGAATTGTGATATGCACAGACTCAGAGGGCCATTTTTCTGGACAGGAACACATGTACATATGCACATTTCAAATCAATCATACGTGTGTTAAAAAAAGGGGGGGGTGAATATGAAAACGTTAAAATCCTGTTTATCGCTTCTGTTGACAGGCTACCTATTTGGTTGCTCGACGACCTCAGCAGGCGTATCTCCCGATAATGTAGCGTACAAAATCTGTATCACTGATGCAGAAAAATATAGCCAGCGCTCAAAAGAACTGACAGAAATTCATGCCAGAGATCAAGCAGACAGAGTTGGTGGCGTGATGGCGCCAGGCGCGGTATTTAGAGATCGGGATCGCAGGAAGCGAGTCTCCGAAATATTCGCTGAGGGTTGTTTTGATTCGGCGGATGATTTTTTCCATGCTGCTATCGTGTTTCAGCACGGGGATAAACCCGAGCATTATATGACGGCATTTCTCTGGTTCAAAGAATCGTCTAAGTTAGGGCGGGCAGCCGGAAAGAGGATGTCAGCGCTCGCGATTGATCGATATCTGGTAAGCAAGACAAACAAGCAGCTTTTTGGGAGTCAAGCTTCTATAGTTCCCGGGGAAACTTGCTGGTGCTTACAGTCAGTAGAGGAGACCTTTCCAGATCGTGTAAGGATGGAGTATCTAGGCGAAGGAATAACATTGCAAAAACAGTTGGAGTGGGTAGATTCCATGAATGCAGGAAAAAACTGCCCCAAAAACAACGTATGTAGAACAAATCTTAGGCCAAGCCCGCGAGGTACTGTCATTGGATTTTGGTAATAAACAGGCTTGGTTCTGGCAATGGCCTGAGGAGCCAACTTTTTTCAATCTAACTATCCAATTTTACTGGCAAGATCGAGCCAAAATGTGCACCGGCTGGTTCTCCCGGTGCAAACTGGAAAAGAATACTCCTTTTTCAACCGTTCTGCATAAATCTCCGTCATGCCCAGGCCGCCTCGGCCGTATGGGCATCTCCCACGATCGAGGGGGATCCCCGACGCGCCCTTCAGGCGCTGGGGATGACGGAAACTGCGCCAGTGTCCCTTTAACAAAATGCCATAATTTAGGCGCTGGGGATGACGGAAACTGCGCCAGTGTCCCTTTAACAAAATGCCATAATTTACTTTGCGAAGATAATTCTTAGTTGGCAAACTTCTGATAGAAGGGCAGCTTCTTACATACAAAATTTCTTAAATTCCTCAATCATGGTATCTTCGGATAAAAATTCTCTAAAGGCTTTGCAGAGGGATTCTCCTTCTTTCTTTTCCCACATTTCCATCCCTGCTAGTTCGGTTTCTACCCAGGCGGATCGTTTCCAATAGGCTCGGATTTGCCCACATAAATTCTCATATCCCAAAATCCAGGCTATTTTTTCAAGTAGATGGATTGCCTTTGGGTTGTCCTGTAGACGCACGGGAGAGAGAATCAAAGCGATCCAAGCCGAGTCCAGCAGCCCATACTTTAACAAAGTTTCCGCATAGCAAACCCGAGCAGATCCCCATTGGGGAAACGAGATCGAAGCCTGTTGCCAAAAGAGAAAGAGTATCTGGGGATTCTTTCTCTCTGCTAGTTTGCGAGCCAATTTGCTTGCCTCTGTCAGGCGAGGTGTTAAAACAAAATGTGATAACACTTGTTTCTCTTGGGGAGAGTCCCCAACATCAAAGGCCAAGAGAAAGGAAAAGGCGGTCATGGATTTACCGTAATATTAAATTTTGCAGCTGCAGCAGAACCAGATTGAACCAAGAGCGAAATGTCATTCACGTCTGCCTCACAAAAAGGGATGATCTCCACAAAGCCAATTCCACAACTATTTGTGCACCAGGTCTTCTTGTCAGTGACAATCCCCTTGTATCGATCGTCCGCACTGCTTGAATTGGGGATGGTGGCCATCGACCCTCCTAGCACAGAAATGTCAAAACTAATCCCAGCCAGTGCGGTGGTCGTATCTCGTGTATCCCCAACATCACTGGTAGGCAGATGCTCTGCATCGCCTGGAATTTGTTCAGCTGGTAAGGGAGTAGCGGGTTTTTCAATCATAAATTGAATGGGTACACGCGCATAGTAATTAGTGCCTGGTTTTTTTTGACAGGCCAGAGTTAACTTTTCAGCTGCACCAAATCCTAAAAAATGAATCGTTGACCCTGCAGCAGCCGGCATCGCGCCGGAACAATCCAATTTGCATATCCCTGGAGATTTGACAACTGCTGAACAACCTACGAAAAAACATCCCAGTAAAATTATGAAAATGGGTTTACTCATTGTTATCCCCTAGATTATCAAATTCAGTTGAGTAGTTTGATCTGTTGGAATGTAGCGGCTCGTCCGATGGAGCTCCGTTATCTGGGGGAAGTGAATCAAAGCTATCTTTATAATTCTCTGTTTCATTGGTGTCTATTGAATTGGAACTTGAAATATTGAGGTGATTGTCTTTTCGGTTTTTTGCCTCCTCTGATCCCGTTGTGTTTTTATGCGATTCTTTTGTTGCGATATTGCCTTGTTTTTTTTCATCTGGAGCGGATAAAATGACGGGTGTAACCAAAATCATCAATTCGCGTTTTAGCTCTTCAGTGCCTTTTGATTTAAATAAAGCTCCCAATATGGGGATCGAAGAGAAAAAAGGTACCCCTGTCTCTGTTCGAATAATACTGGTGGTATACAATCCTCCGATAACTGCTGTTTCTCCATTTTTTCGGAGTAAATCCGTTTCTAGTGAAGTGATGTTTTTGCTTGCACTTGCTTTACTGGAATCGGCTACATCGATGGGGATGTCTCGATTGATGTGGATATTCATCTGTATAGAGCCATCGGCTGTGATGTGAGGTTTTACTTTCAACTGAAGTGTTGATTTCACTGAGGACATACGGGTGTCGTTGAGTCCAACAGGTACAGAGAAAAATTGTTCTGAACCAGCTTCAATGGAGGCTGCCTGGTTGTCCAAGACTGTTACATTTGTATTTTGCAAGCTTCTCGTATAACTAGATAACTCCGCCATACGTAAGCGAAGGTCCAGTTCAAATATATTGTTAAGACTGCCAAAATGGGTGTCAAAAGCAACCCCATTTTTTGCGTTAAATGCTTTTGTATCAACAGAAAATGCGGAAGTGACGCTGTTTGGAAAAATAAGATTCCCAAATCCAAGTCCACGAGAATGGTCATATCGAACCGGACCTCCCCAATTGATACCCAAAAATTTGTTTACATCTTTGATAACTTCCAATACACGAATGTCAATTTTGACCTGAGGGGTTCGAAGATCGATTTTTTCCACAATTCTTCTGACTTTTTCCAAGTCGGGTGCAGTTGCTTCTACAACCACAGAATTGGTTCTTTCATCCGATTGTACTTTTACCCGATCGTCATACTTCAATGCAGGTAGCATCTCCTGGACCATCTTGATGACTTTTTCGGAAGAGGCATAGGAAAGTCGGTAAATCACCACTTTTGTGGGCTGTAGGATCGATCCGTTTTTTCGGATTTGATCAATGTTTTTCTTCTCCCCATTTAAATGTTCCAAGGTATCGATTCGGATCACATTCCCTTTTAATGGGATCATGCCCAATCCATACGTATCCAGAATGGCATTTAAAGCTTGCGTCCAAGGTGTGTTTTTTAAAGAAATGAAAACTTTTTTCTCCCCAATATCATCTGGGAATACAAAATTGGTCTGATTCTCTTTGGAAAGGGCCTGTAGCACATCCTTAATGGAAGCCCCTTTAAAATCGATACTGATTGGTTGCATAGAGTCTGAAATTGGTGAAGATCGATCTTTTACAAATGCGTTTACATTGGAAGTCATAGAATCTTCGACGGATGGACTTGCTGGCGAAGTCAGATTGGATTCATTGGTGTCGGGGTCAAGTTCATTTTGTGCAGAAGTATTGGATAGACCCAAAACGAGTTGGCTGTTGCAACTCATACTTAGTATCAAAACCAGTGTTCTTCTCACAGGAACCTCCAGCGGATTCAATTGCTATTTTTATCCGCACTTTCTTGTTTCACTTCAGTCTTCACTTCAGTCTTCACTTCAGTCTTCACTTCAGTCTTCACTTCAGCTGAAGCTGGTTCTGTTATTTTAGCCACCTCTTCCTCTGGGTACGAGTCAAACTGAATCGTAAGAGATTTGTCTTTTTCCGATTTCTTCTCCTCACGAGATCCAAGCCAAATCGTTCGATCTGAAAAGTTTTTTTCGCCATCAGAGTCCAACGTAAATTCTCGAATCACCACATGATCGGATTCTATTTCCTTAACTTTACCCCCTTTTATGCCGACTGAATCCCCAACGGCAACTACGACCCCTTCTGATTTCTCTGTCATAAGCAAGGATTTCTTGGATCCATTCTCCAATTGCCAAATCCCCACCAGCCGAATTTGGTCTAAGGTGTATCGCTGTAAGATGCTGGTAATTAAAACAGATACACTGGGTAGATGAGCTGGACGCATATTTGGAATGAACGGGTCTGGCTTTCCAAAAGAAGCGTAGGAATAGTCAAAGGCTTCCTCCAGTACCGTATCCATCTTAATGCTAGCGGTTACATCCTCTAGCTGTTGCACAGAGTTTGTAACTGAATTTTTGTGATCTGCCAAAATCAGGGAGGTTAAACTAAAAATTAAAATACATACGGTGAGATGTACCTTCAATTTGTCCCCTTTTTCTTTATGGGGGCCTTTGTCTTAGCCTCTTGTTTTTGAATGACTGCAATTTCCATATTCGATAGGCTTCGATACAAAACCATATCCATGGTTGCAGAGATTTTTGTGCTGTCATTTTTTATATTTGAACTGTCTGGATTGGGGCTTTCAACCAAAATATCCACGAGAGAGAGTTTAAAATTCGTTACATGCACTGTGATGGGCCAATGAACGATTTTATCGATAAATGCTACAATTTTTGCATAGGATCCCAATACATGGATTTGGATGGGTAAGCTGGCATATCGATATTGAGTGGTCGAGGGGACTGGGGTTCCAGGTACAAATTCTTCCATTTTTACATCGACATCTTGAGCTGTGATGGCTGTTTTTTGTAAGATTTGATCGATAGGGAAGTGATCAGGGATAATTTTCTTGGTTTTTTCCAATTCATCTACGAGGCGATAGAGTCTTTTTTCAAGCTCCGGCAATTCTTTTTCTTTTTGAATGGATTTTGTTAGTTTTTGTTGCATGGTCATTTTTTCTTGATTCGCCTGAACAAGGCGCCCTTCCAATTGGGCGCTTTGATCTACGATAAAATAGGCAACCAGGGAAAAGGAAATGCCCGCTACAATAAAAATTCTCTTTTTCAACCCCAATTTTCGATATCGAATGAGTAGTTCAGCCGCTTCCACTAGTTGACCCCTTTCGTGTCGACTTGCGAACGTTCATAGCGAAGGAGCATCGAAAATATCGGCCGCCCTTTGATATCTGGAAATATTTTTTGTGTAATTTTTGAACCAGAGTCAGACTTTCCAAATGGACGATCTGCCACCATCGAAGAAGAGGCGTCAAATCGAGCGGAAGGATTTACAGTCTTTGCGGGGTCCGTTTTGGTCCCGTCTATGGATACTTTTTCGAGGATCACATCTGTAAAATGAACCAAAGATCGGATATTTTCCGAAGAGGGTTCTATATGCTTCGTTTCTGCGAGTAGCGTCATAAAGTCTGCAATCAGTACATTGTCAAATGCTCCACCTGTAATCAGGATCATTTTTTTCTCGTGATTTTCTTGAATGCTATCCAGCCAAACGCCATCTGGCTTTAATGTCTGTAAATATTCGAGCAAAATAACAGGTTCGTATTTTGTTATTTTGGAAGTGGTGATGCTACGGATAGATTGAAGGTTTTTATCTTCTCGGTCGATCAGTCGATGGATTTCATCAAAGCGATCACTCGAGATTTTAAGAGTATTATTTTGCAGTTCCAGTTTATGTTGTTCTGTATTTATGCGTGAAATTTTAGTTTCAACAAATAAAATATACAGTTGAGACAAACCGAATAATAGCAGGCAGCTGCAGACAAAAGAGAGGAGGTCGAAGCCATACCAATGTCGATTTTCCAATTCTTCTGTAGGGGCTAGATTGATTGCAATCATGTCAAAACCTATCTATCCAAGTTGATACATGCAAGGGCGGATGGCAAGGCCGGCTGCAATTGAAAACCGAACCCCATTTTTGCCTTCTTGTGAGGCAATATCGTCATTGGGTAAAGAAAATAAGGAGAAAGGGTCTAGCCAGCTTACTGGTGCAGAAAAAAAATCTGCCATCCAACTGGCAAATCCATTTACAAGACCACCACCGCCGGAAAGATAGATGCGAGAAATCGATTTGTTTTTTTCTTGATTTGCATTTTCAAAGTAAAATTCGAGTGTCATTTTCATTTCATGGAAAAGTTGTCGGCAAACAGATTGAATGGAATTTTCTATCCAGGCTTTTTGTTCTTCACTCGAAAATGTAGTTTGTTTTTTCAGAAGTTCAGCTTCGAAAATAGATAATCCACCCATCTCTGCTAATTTTGAAGTAATCAAATCTCCGGCAATGGGAATATCGCGACTGTACAGGTAGTGGCCATCTTGTAGAATCACAAGCTGCGTAGAAGAAGCGCCGCAATGCACAGATAAGCAATATCCTTGCATAGGCAGCTGCATATATGACAATAGATTTGGAATGCTGAAACTGCTGCAATCTACAATCCCAATTTTTAGTCCAATCGATCGAATTAAACTAACATGTTGCTCTACAATACTTTTTTTAGCCCCGACCAGAACCACGGGGATTTGATTGTCTCGATGCAATTCATGTTGTACAAAATAATCAAAATACAGATCATCTAAATCATGTTGAAAATACTGTTCTGCATCGAATAGAATTGTATCTGCCAAATTTTCAATCTGTTGTTCCGGGAATAAAACCCGTTTCATAATCAAAGAATTTCCACCCAATGCGAGAACGGCTCGGTGGAAATGTTTACGAAGAGAAAGGGTTTGAATGTAAGGTCTTAGAATGTCCTGAATTGAATCAATGTCTTGAATGGTTCCATTTTTGATCGCATGTTCGGGAGTGGGGATTTGATGAAGAATTTCAATGTGATTGGGGTTTTGAATGGATTTTTTTACCAGCTTGATACTGCTGGCTCCCATATCAAATACCATCGATGGAAGCGGAATCTGCATGACATATCCTTCCCTAGAGGCAACAGATCGCCTGTTCCTATTTTCTCTTTTTTAGGGGGGATATAACAAGCCGTGGCCGCTAGGTAATTTTTACCGAAATAGGTCTTCTAATTTGGACAGAAGATTGTCAGCTTGGGTGCTCTTTTCTCGGGTAGTTGGGGAGAAGTACTCACAAAAATTGGATTTGTCCTTCTCTCGTACCCATTCGGCTTGGGGTTCTCGGCAGGCATGAAAATGCGATTCTTCATAAAAAATACAATTGAAACAAACTTTTATATCTCTTCCACAAGCGGCACATTCGGTGCTTCGTGCAATCGTAGAAAAGGTAGAAGCTTGTGCACAGTGGTGACAGGTAACTTGTAACAAAACAACCTCGATGGCTTCTAATACGCTGCGAGTATAGGGGAAGTTGAGCTTTATTTTTTAGTTTGCTACAATGATATCTTGTAGTTAGCTGCCCTTGTTCCTTCTGCAGGAGATCTCTATGCGCCACAATAGCATTTTGCACACAATTGGCAAGACCCCTCTGATTCAGCTTCAACGGGTGACGGCCTCCCTTCCTTGCACCGTATATGCAAAATGTGAGTTTATGAATCCAGGCGGCTCTGTGAAGGACCGCATTGCCCTGCATATGGTGGAGTGTGCAGAAAAAGAGGGTCGCATTCGACCGGGGGACACCCTTATTGAGGCGACATCGGGCAACACCGGCATTGGTATGGCCCTGGTGGGAGCGGTGAAAGGCTATAACGTGATCATCACCATGCCAGAAAAAATGAGCCAAGAAAAGCAAGTGGTGCTGGAGGCCTTGGGGGCAAAGATCATTCGTACCCCTACAGAGGCAGCTTCGGATTCACCGGAAAGTCACCTTAGTGTTGCCAGACGGTTGCAAAAAGAATTACCAAATGCTCACATTTTGGATCAGTACAACAATCCAGCCAATCCAGATGTTCATGCTACTTGTACAGCAGAAGAAATACTGCAAGATTTAGATGGGCAGGTTCACATGGTGGTGGTGGGTGCTGGTACGGGGGGTACCTTGAGTGGCATTGCTCAACGGATCAAAAAAGCGGTACCGGCATGCAAAATTATCGGTGTCGATCCGATAGGCTCTATTCTTGCGGGTGAAGGACCTATCTCACCTTATCAAGTGGAAGGGATCGGATATGATTTTATACCCAAGGTCTTGGATCGCAGTTTGGTGGATCAGTGGGTAAAAACATCGGATGTTGATTCTTTCCATCTGGCTCGACGTCTCATCCGTGAGGAGGGGCTTCTCTGTGGGGGGTCTTCCGGATCGGCCATGTCGGGAGTGATGCAGGCAGGGATACAACTGGAGAAAGGTCAAAATTGTGTGGTGATTTTGGCTGATGGGGTTCGCAATTATATGTCTAAATTTATTAGTGACAAATGGATGAGGGAGAATCAGTTTATTTGATTTTTTTCTTTTTTTCTTGGGGCACCAGCTGCGCAGTTGCCCCAAACCCCTCCTTGCCACGCAAGGGGAGAACGGGGATCTCTTTCCAAGATGACACGTCAAGGCCGGCGCTCGCTCGGGGCCTCCCACCCTCTCTCAATCGCAGAGCTAACCCTCGTCAGAGAACCCAGAACGTCCGCTGCGCTTTCGACCCGGGTAGGTCCTCCCAAGCGGCTGCCCTTGGCGCGTCATCTTGGAAAGAGATCTCCGTTCTCCCGTAGCTACAAAGATCTAGAGTAGCAGCGAGAGAGCGCTGGGATTCCTTTCGGGTAACATTTGAGGGGCCAAGGGCAGCCGCTTGGGAGGACCTACCCGGGTCACAAATCGCAGCCTGGGTTTTGATTCCATGACGGAAGTCCTGTCTGCGATTTTGAGAGGGTGGGAGGCCCCGAGCGAGCGCCGGCCTTGGCATCTAACATGTTAACTGAAAGGAATCCTACCACTCTACCTTTGCGAAGCAAGGAAGGTCTGGAAAACTGCGCAGCTGGTTTCCAGAAAAAAGAAAAAAGAAAAAAGAAAAAAGAAAAAAGAAAAAAGAAAAAAGAAAAACACAACTACCTGGGTAGTTACAACAAATCTGGGCGGTAGATCCCCAACCTTTTATCAAGAGCATCTGCTTTTTCAAAAACTGTATCTGCCCCTCTTTTTTTAATTAGGTGCTGCAAGGTAGTATAGGCATAGTGAATACGTTGTTTGACAACACCTATGTCCCGTGAAGTTACGTATCCTTTTAACTCTTGTTCCACAATCGTTGGATTGCTGTCACAAAATGAAAGGGCTTCAAATACTCGCCGGCTGGGGATCATGTGCTCAAAGGCAAAAGAAGTTGGAGCATATTTTGTTTTATAAAAAAAGCTAAATGCATGATCGATAAGGACTACTTGCCCATCATCTTGAATTAAGTAATTGTCGATATTGCGATCGGCATTGCTGATAATCCAATCAAACAGCCGAATATTACCATCCTCCAGGGCACGCCCTCGGTGTTTAACCCAGCGGGAACTTGATTTTGGATTTTTAGCCTGATTCATAAACCTGGCTTGAGTAGCTGGCTCTACAAAATATTGCAAAGAACCAACCCCATTTTCCAGCTTTACTTTTTTTGTAAGCGGTACATAGTTTAAGTTTAAAAGTCGATCCACTCGATAGGCAGCAATTTCATGTTCAAATTTTGAAACTTTGCTGGACCACCATTCGACAAATCCTTGATAGGGATCACTTGATTTTGGCGGGGTTTTGTATACACCTTTAATTTCAAAAGGATACTGAACCAGTTTTGTAATTGTGGTTCCACCTCCCAATGATCCGATTTTTTCCACCTTGTCATCTCTCGTTGCAATTTGATTGAGCCAAGTCTCAACCCCCTCCGCCTCCTTCATGAAGCCTAAATTTCGAAGTCTCCATATTGCTTTCATATAGAATCCATCGATTAAAAATTGAACGGTTGTAAGATCATTTGAATGGAATCTTTGGATGAGTTTGAATTGATCCTCATTGATTTCAGGTGTATGTATTTCATGAAATCCCCTTTCTTTCCATTCGACTTGGATCCAGTTTTTCATAGAGGACGGCTGAATTTTCTTTTTTAGATCCTCTATAGCCAATAGGAAATCATCCCTTTCAATTTCAAATAAATTGCCTTCAACGATGCCTTTCATTTTTTTAGAAACAAGAACCAATCCTGGGAAGATGCCTGCTTGATTCAAATAGGCAGTTTGATAAGCAGAAAAAAGGTCCACTATGATGGGTTCTCGGCACACACGTTGAATCAATCGATTGAAATCCAAACTGCTTTTTAATCCTGGATGTAAATTTCCATCAACAAATAATCCCTCAACCATCTTTTTTCTGTATTCTGTTTTGAATGCAGAAAATTTTTCTCGCAAAGAATTGACAATTGGCTTGAATGTATCAACTAATTTTTGGGCAGAAGCCGTCTTTTCTTTTGGATTAAATTTGGATTCAATCCGATTTAGATGGGCATAAACTTCTTCCACAGACGCTGCATATCCAATCTGCGTAGTACCGATATATAAAGAAAGCCATACTATCAATCGGTACATACCCACCTCCATCTATATTCATCTACGCAAATTAATCCGAATATAGAAGGAGACCTACATCAGTTTCAATCAGATTTACCTGTTAAGTGAAAATAAAATGCAGTTTATGCATGATACTGAATGCGTGTATGGAGTATATTTTGTAGATCTTTCATGCACGCATCACTGACAGCAATTCTTTTGTCACAAGAAAAAAGAAGGCTTGCGTGTTCGAAACGAAGGGTAAGCTCTACCTCTACAGATCCCGGGTGAGTGTCGAGACAATTTGAAAGCCTGTAAAAAAAATCGGTAGATGGGATTTTTTCGCTTTGTAAAACCGAAGAGATTTTTCGAACTTGCTTCTCTCTGAGTGAGGATAGTGAGCTAATTTCATCCAACAAAAATCGGAATCCATTCCCATCCATCCCTGCAGAGACAGAACCTTCGCATAATACAGGCGTACGTAGTGGTGGCATGGTTTCTGGTTTTACTTTATCTCCGAATAAAATCGCTTCTACAGAGTGAGAGGCATCTTCAATACGAACAAATGCCATTAATGTGCCTTTTTTGGTCCTCTTATAGGTAACGGCTTCCAAGAATCCCACCATTCGCACACTTTTTCTTTGAAACGGTTTTCCATCGGTAGGGACCAAATTGCCAAGGTCTTTGATTTTGGCATTGGAAAAGCAGCGTTGATCTTCCACAAAAGAATTGAAAGGATGGGTGGTGAAATATACACCCAACAGCCTTTTTTCTTCTAAGAGGTGCTCAAATTGCCATTTTTTTTCTTCTGTCTTTTCATTGGGCCATAGTAAAGAACGAGAAGTTGGTGCTGCAGTCAGAGAGGACATAGCAAATAGATTGCGTTGGCCGGACCGTTTGGACTCATGGTGTTTAATACTAAACTGCATCCATGCTTCTGCGTGGTCCATAAGAAACTGTCTCGTATATCCAAAGGCGTCGAAAGTTCCGACGGATGCCAAGAGTTGCAAGGTTTTCTTTCCTAGTTTGCTGAGTTCCACCCGATGGGCAAGGTCTGCAAGGTCTTGAAAAGGCCCATCTGCCAGTCTGGATTCTACAATTGGTCGTACAGCTGCTTCTCCGATGCCCTTGATGGCAGCAAGGCCGAATCGAATTTGATTCTTACCCGGTACGGAAAACACAACTTCAGAGGCTTGCACACAAGGAGGCAATATTTCGATCTTTTGTCGCTGGGCATCTTCAATATACCGTACAACCTTTTCGGTATTGTCCAGATCGCAGGTCATACTGGCTGCGAAGAAAGGCTCAGGGAAGTAGGTTTTGAGATATGCGGTTTGATAGCTTACCAAGCCATAGGCGGCAGAGTGGCTCTTGTTAAATCCGTAGTTGGCAAACTCTGCCATCAGGTCGAATATTTCCTCGGCAATCTTACTATCAACCTGGTTGTCAGAGGCGCCTTGCAAAAAACGATCCTTTTGCTGGGCCATTTCTTCTGCGATTTTTTTACCCATGGCACGACGTAATAGATCTGCTTCCCCCAAACTGTAGGAGGCAAGAACAGCTGCAATTTTTTGCACCTGTTCTTGATACAAAATCATGCCATAGGTGTCACGCAGGATGGGTTCCAGCAACGGATGCAAGTAGGTGATGGCTTGCCTGCCGTGCTTACGTTCTACAAAGTCATCCACCATCCCAGAGCCCAAAGGTCCAGGTCGAAAGAGAGCTACCAAGGCGATGATGTCTTCAAAGGTAGAGGGTTTGAGTTTGAGAATCAGTTGCGTGATTCCACCCCCTTCACATTGGAAGATGCCACAAGTATGCCCTGCAGAGAGAAGCTGGAACACTGCTTCTTGCTGCAAAGGAATGGTTCGAATATCAAAGTCTGTATCAGGGCCTTGCCGCACCAATTGCACAGCTTTGTGGATGACAGTAAGGGTTTTTAATCCCAAAAAGTCAAACTTCACCAAGCCTACTTTTTCCGTGGGCTTCATCTCATACTGAGTGATGAGTGTCTTTCCATCGGTGGTATAGATCGGCAGATAATCCGTCATATCCGTAGCAGAGATCACAATCCCTGCGGCATGTACGGAAGTATGGCTCACGAGACCTTCAAGCTGCATGGCAGAATCCATACAGGTTTGTAGTTCTTCATCCTTGTTCATGGCCTCTTGCAAGCGAGGCTCCATCTCCAAGGCTTTCTCCAAGGTCATTCCCAAATCAGGGGGAAACAACTTGGTAAAGACATCTACACGGGAGTAGGCGAGGTTCATGGCACGACCCACACTCTTCACTGCAGCTTTGGCCTGCATTTTTCCGAAGGTGGTGATCTGGGCCAATCGGTTGGCCCCATACTTTTGCAAACAGTAGGCGATGACTTCGTCACGACGCCATTGGCAAAAATCGATATCAAAATCGGGCATGGAGACCCGTTCTGGATTTAAAAATCGCTCAAAGATCAGCGTATAGGGAATCGGATCGATGTCGGTAATCTGCAAGGCATAGGCCACTAGAGAACCAGCTCCAGATCCTCGTCCCGGTCCTACGGGAATATCTTGCTTCTTTGCCCATCCGATAAAATCTTGCACGATAAGAAAGTAATCACAAAAGCCCATATCGATGATCACCGTAAGCTCATACGCCAATCGGTCCCGATACTCTTTGTATTTTTCCTCCGTGAAGGTGCCATCGGGGTATAGCTTCACAAGGAGGTTCAATCGATCTTCCAATCCCTCTTGTGCCAATCGACGTAGTGCATCTACAGGTGCTTCCCCTGTGCCCAAATCGATCTTGGGTAGGAAGTATTCTCCCATTGGAATCTTGAGACCGCTACAGGCAGCTGCAATGTCATTGCTCGCAGAAAGAGATTTGGGCCATTGTGCAAAAGCGAGGGTCATCTCTTCGGCAGATAGGAGATGAAACCGACTCTGACGCAGACGTTTGCGGATGTCTTTTAAGGTTAGCTTGTTCTTGATGGCCACGGCTAAGGCGTGGATCTCTTTGTGCTCTACATCCAAGTAGTGGGCATCTGCCGTTGCCACATAGGGAAGATCATAGTGGGTGGCAGCTTCTACCAACCGCTCAATAAGAGCCCTTTGTCCCGGAAGTTGGTTGTCCGTGAGCTCCACATAGACACTCTGGGGCTCAAAATGCGTGCGCAGATCAGAGGCGAAAGCAGAGAGCTCGGCTCCCAAGGGAGAATCCTCAGAAAAAAGCGGGGCATCTGTCAAAAGACTTTGGGCCATGTGCTTTACAAGAAATCCAAAGAGACCCATCTGACAAGCCGAGAGAACAAAAAGGCCTTCTGTGTGGGCGTATAACTCCGACAACGGCACAAGGGGGACCTCTTGAAGGTTCCCCCCTAAATATCCCAGTGAGGCAAGTTTGAGCAGGTTGCGATACCCCGTGAGATTCTTTGCGAGCAGCACCAGATGAAAAGCTGGAGGGAGCGGTAGCTCCAGGGTCGCAGCGAGGGCTACCAAACTTTCGGGAGCACGATGGTAGATCTCGATTCCCAAGATGGACTGAATGCCGTGGGCTTTGGCTTCTTGGTAGAACTCGATGGCAGCGTGCATGTTTCCATGATCGGTGAGGGCTACATGGGTATGTCCCCGTTCTTTGACTCGTTGAATGAGATCGCGAATCTTGATGGTGCCATCAAAGAGGGAGTATTCAGAATGAACATGGAGATGAGTGAAAGGTGCAATTTCTACGGCTGTCATACGTTACCACGCCCCTTTCTCTCGCCAAATTTCTCCGTGTAAATCCTCGAGGAGGAGATCCTTTCCCTCTTTTCCCAGCACATGATTGTGGGTCAAGGGCACTTTCCCAGAGGGTGTATCGAGTACATATGTGGGAATGGCAAGGCCACTGAGCTTACCCCGTAAGCCCTTCATAATGGCAAGACCCGTTTCCACAGAAGGACGCAGATGAGCGGTGCCAGCTACCAAATGGGGGTGGAAGAGATAATACGGACGTACACGAAACCGAACCAAGGTACGACATAGGTCATGCATTTTTTCCACGGTATCGTTTACCCCTCGCAAGAACACGGACTGATTGCCTACGGGAATCCCGTGATTGACTAGCAACTCGATGGCATGCTTGGCTTCGGGTGTGAGCTCTAGGGCACTGTTGAAGTGGGTGTTGAGCCACACCGGATGGTAGCGTTGGATCATCTCTACCAGTTCCGTGGTAATGCGATAGGGTAACGCTACAGGGGTGCGCGTATGGATGCGGATGATTTCCACATGGGGAATGGAACGGAGGCGTTGCAACAATTCCTCGATGGCCCCATCGGAAGCGATGAGGGGATCTCCACCCGTAATTAGTACATCGCGAATCGAGGGTTGAGAGGCAATATAAGCGATACCTCGGTCGATAATTTGTCGATTGAAATGAAGTCCCGTTTCCTCGTCTCTGCGCTTGCGGTAGCAGTAGCGACAGTAAACCGGACACAGCATGGCCACGCAAAAGGCCACGCGATCGGGGTATACGTGTACCACTTCACGTACGGGAGAATGGTCTACCTCGTAAAGAGGATCTTCCATACCGAGGGCGTCGGACATTTCTTCTTTGCGAGGGATTACTTGGAGCCGTAACGCTTCCTGCAGAGCAGGATCCGTTTGTGCAATAAGAGCTGCATAGTAGGGAGTTACACCGGTGCGAAATAGAGCCTGGCTTTCTGTTAGACCCTCCTGCTCGGAAGGGGACAGAGCCAAGTATGCTTGTAAATCCTCCAGAGCTTGGCATTGATGACGCATCTGCCAGCGCCAATTGGCAAACTTTTCTACGGGTACACCGAGCATAGCAGCGCCGCGAAACGTAAGAGAAGTGGGGTCTTCCCAGTAGGCGGGCTTGTCCACGTCGATGGGATCTACCAAGTGCAGCGGGGAGGCTATATTCAACGGCGTACTCACAGTCATTCTCTTGCGTATCAGTATGGATATGGGCACCCACTCTACTGGAAATTCCGCGATAAGTGAAGGCAAAGGTGATGCACTCCGTGCTTTCCTTCTGCCCTAAAAATAGATACGCTCCTGCTATCAAAGAAAAAAATAGAGACATAGGAAGTACCATGGCCGAATGGACCGTTTCCAGCATATCTGCCCTCTATCATCGAGAGCTTCTCGGTTTACTATTTGAAGCTGCTCGGGTACACCAGCAGCATTTCAAACCGGGAGAAATCCAAGTTAATCACCTGGTTTCCGTAAAAACCGGTGGATGTCCGGAGGATTGCAGTTATTGTCCCCAGGCCGCTCGCTACAACACTGGCATAAAAAAACACGGACTGATGTCTCGGGAAGAAGTGCGCACTCGTGCCGAAGAGGCGAAGGAAATGGGTGCCTCGCGGGTTTGTTTGGGTGCTGCATGGCGCGAGGTAAAGGACAACGATCAGTTCGACCGCGTTATCGATATGGTAAAAGATATCAAGTCGTTGGGGATGGAAACCTGCTGTACCTTGGGCCTTCTTACCCAAGCTCAGGCAGACCGCCTCAAAGAAGCGGGTTTACACGCCTACAACCACAACCTCGATACGTCGCCTGAGCATTATGGCAAGATCATTTCTACGCGCCAATTTGAGGACCGCATTCGAACGCTGACTCACGTGAAGAATGCAGACCTTCAAGTATGCTGCGGCGGAATTTTGGGACTTGGGGAAACGGAAGAAGATCGCATCCAGTTTCTCTTTGCCCTCACCCAGCTGGAAGGGCCGCCCGAATCGATTCCCATCAACACCCTCTACGCAGTACCAGGGACTCCGCTTGAGAACCAAGCGCCGATCTCGATTTGGGAGCTGGTGCGTATGATCGCAACGACACGGATCATATTTCCTACTGCAATGATCCGCATGTCAGCAGGTCGAGAAAAACGAAGCCTCGAGGATCAAACCCTTTGCTTTCTTGCGGGGGCCAACTCCTTGTTCATCGGTGAAAAGCTACTCACTATCGCAAATCCGTTGCCAGAAGCTGATCACCATATGTTTACCCATTTGGGATTAACGCCCAAGGCCCCTTTCTCTGGTAGTCGTCATGCTGACGCCCCTCACTGAACGGTGGCACAGTCAGCTGGAAGCTCGTAAGCGAACCTATACGTTGCGCAGGTTGCCAGAAGTGATGCCTCGGGGAATTGATTTTGCTTCCAATGATTATTTGGGCTTTGCGAGAGAACCATTACCTGCAGAACTCTTTGAAGGCCCTCAGTTTTCAGGAGCCACGGGGAGTCGACTGCTTACGGGTAATCGTGAAGCCACAGAAGCTCTTGAGGCACAGTGGGCCATCTATTTACAGGGGGAGGCAGCGCTGCTGTTTTCCTCGGGCTACGCTCTTAATAGCGGGATCTTTAGTGCTCTGTGTCAACCGGAGGATATCCTCTTGGTGGACGAAGCGGCACATGCTTCCTTGAAAGCAGGCTGTCGATTGAGTCGGGCTGCGCTCTACTATTTTCGTCATAACGATTTGTTTCATCTGCAAACCAAATTGGCTCGTTTGCATTTGGCACGTAAGCCTCATCAGGCCATCGTGATTGTAGTGGAAAGTTTGTATTCCATGGATGGGGATGTGGCTCCTTTGCGAGAAGTAGTGGAACTGGCAGAAACCTACAATGCCCACGTGGTGGTGGATGAAGCTCACGGTTTGGGCACCTTGGGTACCGGTCGTGGACTTAGTGTGGATGCTGGAGTTGCCTCTCGGTGCCTGGCTCGCATCTATGGTTTTGGCAAAGCATTGGGATGTCAAGGTGCAGTGGTGGTCGGTTCTTCGCTTCTGCGAGACATGGTGGTGAATTTCTGTCCGTCCTTTCTCTACACCACGGCACTGAGCCCTGTGTTACAGACGATGATCAAATATCGATTGCACCAGCTACAAGCAGAGCCTCATCGCATTACCCAGCTCCAGCAAAATATTGCCTACGCACAGGTACAAAGTCCCATCGTGAGTTTTCGTCCTCCAAGGGGGATCTCTGTGCATGCCCTTGTGCAAGAGGTGCAACGCAAAGGGTTTTGGGTGTTTCCCATCGTGAGTCCTACGGTGCAACGGGGTACGGAGCGTATTCGCATTTGTCTCCATGCTATGCACACAAAAACACAGATCGATGCCTTGTGGGAAGCTTTGGGTAGCCGTGAGCTCTCTATGGAAAGGGAGATGTAAATGCCAGCGCCTCGTTTTTTTGTTACA
Source organism: Deltaproteobacteria bacterium (assembly GCA_947475005.1). Lineage (GTDB taxonomy): Bacteria > Bdellovibrionota_B > Oligoflexia > Oligoflexales > Bog-1112 > CANIBL01. The sequence continues at coordinate 28,727 of CANJLI010000023.1, forward strand.
GGCATCGGTACAGAGGTTGGAAAAACCGCAGTGGCTTCTGTGCTGGTGGAGGCTTTGCGAGCTGATTATTGGAAGCCGGTTCAATGCGGGGAATTGGAAGCCAGTGATACCCATACCATACAAGGAAGAGTTTCTTTTCCTGTGCAATGTTACCCCGAACGATATCGATTGCGTGCACTGAAGAGCCCCCATCAAGCTGCTGCTGCAGAAGGAGTTTTGATTGAGCTGTCTGATTTTGAACTTCCAAAAACAGACAATGCGTTGATCGTGGAAGGAGCAGGGGGCGTATTGGTTCCTCTCAATGATTCGAACACGATGTTGGATTTGATGAAGCAGCTGCAGCTGCCGGTGATTATTGTGACTCGTAACTATCTTGGTAGTTTGAACCATACCTTTCTCACGGTAGAGGTGCTCAGGCAAAGAGGCATTCCCATTGCAGGCTTGGTTTTTAATGGTCCCTTCGATGCGGAACTCGAGCCCTTTGTCTCTCGAAAAACTGAACTCCCCATTCTCTTTCGCATGGATACTCATGCGATGCTGACACTTGATATTGTTAAAAGCTATGCAGATTCTCTACGAGGTACACTTTTCAATGACGACAACTCAATATTTGCTCCAAGCGGACAAAAACCATATTTGGCATCCGTACACCCAACATCAAATTGCCCCGGATCCTCTCCCCATTGTGCGAGCTGAAGGGGCCTATCTTTATGATGTAGAAGGGGTGGCGAGATTGGATGGAATCAGTTCGTGGTGGTGCAACCTCCATGGGCACTGTCATCCGTATCTGGTAGAGAAAATTTCTGCGCAACTCGCGACCCTCGATCACATTCAATTCGGGGACCTGACTCACGAGGGGGCTATTACCTTGGCCCAACGGGTGCTGGCTCATTTTCCTGCATCTTTCACTAAGGTATTTTACTCGGATAACGGTTCTACGGCAGTTGAAGTTGCCCTCAAAATGGCTGTGCAATACGCGAGTTTGCAAGGCACACCCAAGACCAAGTTTATTGCCTTTCGAAATGGGTACCATGGGGACACTTTCGGTGCTATGTCCGTAAGTGATAGCGACGGATCCTTTTCAGCTCCTTTTCGCCCGTTGCTTTTTGAAACTTTCTATATCGACCCCCCGTTGCGAGGAAGTGGAGAAGAAAGCCTCGGACAGTTGGAAAGGATTTTGGACGTTCACGGTAAAGATATCGCAGGTTTTATCTTTGAGCCTATCGTTCAAGGTGTAGCGGGTATGCACATGCAAGATCCGGCTCGACTGGATCAGTTGCTTGCACTTTGTAAATCCTATGGGGTTTTGTGTATTGCGGATGAGGTGATGACAGGATTTGGTCGTACGGGCAAATTTTTTGCTTGCGATTACTTGCAGGAAAAACCGGATCTCGTTTGTTTGTCCAAAGGTCTGACTGGTGGGCTCCTACCTTTAAGTATGACAGTGTGCACCCAGCAGATTTACGAGGGCTTTCTCTCGGAAAATCCGGCCCATTCTTTCCTCCATGGGCATACCTATATGGGTAATCCCATCGCTTGTGCAGCGGCTCATGCCAGCTTGGACCTTTTGGAATCACCGGAGTGCTTGGCCTCCATCGAGAGGATTTCTCGTAGTCACCAAACTTTTATCGAGGCATTGCCAAGAGATCCAAGCCCGCTTGTGCATCCTCGGTCTCAGGGTACGATTTTGGCTATGGAGATTAAAACACCCGCGTCTACAGGATATTTTAATACGGCAAGCCATGCACTGCGTCGGTATTTTTTTGATCGCAAGATCTTGTTGCGACCTTTGGGAAATTGTCTCTATGTGATGCCTCCGTATTGTACCACCCAGCAAGATTTAGAACCTTTGTACCAGGGTATCTTGGATCTACAAAAGGAGGCCCCATGGAAGAACAGCTAAAGAGCGTACTCTCTCGTTTGGTTCAAGATCCTGGGTTGCAAGCTGGTTTTTTGGAAGCCTTGAGTGAGTTGGAAAACTGTGGGGCTAAGAAAATCATGGGGTATCAAACCCGTTGCAACACAGATCTTTCTGTGTTGCAACACGCAGCTGAAGAAACCAGACATGCCTACTTCTTTAAGAAACAAGCATGTAAATTTGGAGTGCCCTCTCGTTTTTCTTTTTTAGATGGAAAAAGCAGACGGTATTTGGATCGGTTGGAACTTTTCATCGCTCGTTGTTTGCGAGAGTTGCCGATGCTGAAGCGCAAAGAAGGGTGCTATGTATTGACTACCTACTACATCGAGCAGCGCGCCACCTGGTTGTACACCCATTACGAAGCGGCTCTCCGCAATCAGGATGCCCCTTTTTCTCTCCGTTCGATTTTGCAAGAAGAAACGGGGCACCTCGCTGACATGGAGAGAAAAAAAGAAGGGCTGGAGGTATCCCCTGGGATTGCTGCCCGCATTCAAGACTTTGAAGCGACCTTATGTGCAGAATGGATTTCAAATCTTGTGGAGATTATGAGGGGATACTCGGGCGGGGTGTCCCACCCCATCTAAAGACTATACTTCCGATTCAACTTCGTTGGTGGGACTTTTCTTTTCTTTGGGGTGGTGTCTGACTCCTTGTTCTGCGTCTTCAAGATTTGTATCAGCAGCCTGTTGTTGCCCTTGCTTCGGTGCTTTCGTGCACCAGCCTTTTACGCAGTCACAGGCTGCACTTATGGTTATTAGTCCAAACAAAACCAGTGGTACTGCACCCCTTTCTTCGACCTCATCAATTGCACTGGCCAATTCTGCGCTTTGAGGGGAGTACGTAAGGTCCGTATGCCAGAATGGTGCATTACCTACAAACTCAGAGAAGAATGCGCCTGCTCTGCACACTGCAGCTACTCTGCATGCCCGTTGTTCGAGATGCGGGTTATCCGTAATAACTGCATATATGCCCACTGCATCTGAAGCCAGTGCAATGGCTCCGCCGGCTAAGGCAACCCCTGTGCCAACACGACCTGTTGTGCCAATGCGCCCAAGGTACTGGCTGCCTGCAGCTTGGGGGCCATAGGTATTGTCAATTCGATCATATTGAACGGCAGCTCCAGCAGTTCCTACTATGTCATAGCAAGAACCAATGAGCCACTGTCCAACTCGCTTGCATTTTGAGCCTTCTGTTGTCGCGGGAGTTTGCTGGCCTTTCTGTGCTCTTGCTAAAACGCGAGCTGATGCGTCAGCAGCCATCAATTCAAAAGGTAGTGTAGAGAGAAGGGAGAGAGCCAGAAAACAGTTTCGAATCCTCATAGAATCAGTTCCTTTGACGAGAGGTGGACGTGGAGGACTTTCCAAATACTCTGTTTGTATTTCATCGTCAATAGTGCACATTTTTATACAAGTATTATTTTGTAACTACCCAGGCAGTTGTTTTTTCTTTTCTTTTCTTTTCTTTTCTTTTCTTTTCTTTTCTTTTCTTTTCTTGGGCACCAGCTGCGCAGTTGCCCAAACCCTCCTTGCCTCGCAATGGGAGAACGGGGATCTCTTTCCAAGATGACACGTCAAGGCCGGCGCTCGCTCGGGGCCTCCCACCCTCTCTCAATCGCAGACAAGACTTTCGCCGTGGACAGTTGGCCTTTTGGCTGCGCTTTCGACCCGGGTAGGGTCCCCCCAAGCGGCTGCCCTTGGCGCGTC
>CANJLI010000024.1 GCA_947475005.1 Deltaproteobacteria bacterium
CCCATCCGTCATCCCAAGGCTGCGTAGCAGCCGTATGGGATCTCGATAAAAACACAGGGATCCCATACGGCTGCTACGCAGCCTTGGGATGACGATTTTTCAAGGATTTAAGCAAAGAGGACGCTTAAGGAAGCGCCATTCGGGACACCCGACTGCAATGGCATTCGGCTAAGGAATCTTATGTGTCTGGCATTCTTGGGATGACGATTTTTCAAGGATTTAGGCAAAAAAGACGCTTAAGGAAGCGCCATTCTCGGGTGTCTCCGAATTCCGTGAATGGGCTCTGGGTATTCCGAGTAACCCCTTTACACCCGCCACGCAGCTGGCGGAACAGTTTCCAGCTAGAGACTTCAGGCATCCCCCATACTATGGTTTTTCTGCAATGAGTGTCAGAAAGTCTGGGGCGGGAGTGCCCTCAGCAGAGCTCTTATTTAAGATGTGCGTGCGGATTGCAGTAAAGATGGGGTCGTTAATCGCTTGATTGTGAACTGTCTTCACCGTAAAACCAGAGGTTTGAAGATTTTGAGAAAGCTCTGTAAGCGCTTCATTCATAGCTTGCATCATCTGGGTGCGTTTATATTCCAAGTAGATGGGGTCTTTGTCGTCTTTAGCGGCCCGATCCACCATCTCTTTTGGTGGTAGCTGGAAGAACCCACTAACTATGCCCGAGTTGGGTAGATAGAGTTTCCCTCCTTTTTTTAGCATTCTAAGGATAGTGTAAAAAGTCATGGGTCTGTCCCCTATAAATTTTATGACTGAAAAATCAAAATAAATGGCATCAAACCTTTCGTGAAACCTGTCACCGAGTTCCATAAAATTTTCTCGGTCATTAAAATCTGAACGAATCGTCTGCGTGCCGCTATTTGTTGCAGGCGCGTGTTTGTCTAACAAATAGATGTCAGGAGGTAAATTCTGCGCTGTAAAAAAGGGGTGATCCGTATCTACTCCCGGATTTAAGCCGATCACAAGGAATGAATGTTCGGCTAGTTTTTTCCGCGTGACAAATACGAACCCGTCGTTTCTTTCGATAATTCCAGGGCGTTCGGACGTCAGAGAGATTGTGAAATTAATGCCGCTGCTATTCTTAATCTTGTAAGGATCCTGATACTCACCGCCACAGTTGAAGACCATATCTAGACCTTCCGTGGCATAGTAAAACGATTTCGAAGACATAACACCGCCATTCTCGTCAATAATCTTGAGCAAGCGATCTAATTGATACGTGTACTCCGGTTGTTGCATTTCAGAAATTCTGAGGATCTTTTCGAACTCTAGAGGAAATCTACCCAACTGAACTAAAAAGGTAGGACTCGACAGAATGGCATGAAAAAGATCTGGGAACTTTTTCTTAAGCTCCTCCATTTCAACTGAATCGCGATGTTGAGAAAAAATGAGTGCCCATGCTGCTCGTACCCAGCTTTTTCCATCTTGGTCATCGAACTGAATCGTTGTAAAAAGTTGAGGATCAAAATCAAGTGTTTTATAGGTAGCAATATCACGTTGCTGCTGTTCTTTTGTAACAGCTCCACGTGTTCTTGCTACAGCCTCCCCACCTTCAGCTGCGCGACCCTGTCCAGAAATAAAAGCGAGAACGAGCAGAGCGATTGTACGAAAATTACGCATAAAATTCTCCATGAGTATGAGAGAGACTAAGATGTCCTTTCTGGGTTAGGGGTAGAACTTATGCTAATTAAGTATACAAAAAAAGGGATGTCTAAAAAAAACAGTAAAACCAAGCTGTTGCTTGGTGGTTTTTCTCCTGCAACTCATGGTAATGAAAGCGGCTTACCTTCGTCTCCACAAAACTGTAGGAACTAAAAAGGGTAAAATTGCTCGTAAAATCTACTTCTTGTCTCCTCTTTTTTCTGCTCGAAGAGCAGGCGTTAGCCCCTGCCAAAGTCCTGTCCATCCGTTCCACCGGGTAGCTCTACAACGAGCGTCTGTATTCGCCCCCGACATCAAACAAAGTATCTGTGATCTCCCCCAAAGAGCAGTAGCGCACGGTGTGCAGCAATTCCTCGAAAATATTTCGATTTTGGATCACAGCTTGTCGCAGTCGTTGTAGAGCTTCTGGGCGCTGGACCTCATTTTTCTTTTTAAATCCGATCAGCCGTTGTCGTTGCTCCTCTTTTTCTGCGTAGGAACTTCGGATCAGGTGGGTCGTCTGTCGTACAGCTCCGTCTTTCCCCTGGTTGGGATCCAAGTAAGTATTCACCCCGATCAAGGGCAAGGCTCCCGAGTGCTTGCGCTCTTCATAGTACAAGCTTTCTTCTTGGATCTTGTTGCGCTGGTACTGGGTCTCCATAGCTCCCAAGACACCTCCTCGACTGGAGATTTTTTCAAACTCTTGCAGTACCGCTTCTTCCACAAATTGGGTGAGATGCTCAATGAAGAAAGACCCTTGGTTTACATTTTCACACTGATTGAGCCCAAACTCTCGGTTGATGATGAGTTGGATGGCCATGGCTCGTCGTACGCTCTCCTCTGTGGGGGTGGTGAGGGCCTCGTCGTAGGCATTCGTATGCAGGGAGTTGCAGTTGTCATAAAGGGCCATGAGGGCCTGCAAGGTAGTACGAATGTCGTTAAAGGCCATCTCCTGGGCATGGAGCGAGCGTCCCGAGGTCTGGATATGATACTTGAGCTTTTGGGAGCGTTCATTGCCTTTGTAGAGGTCTCGCATGGCAATGGCCCAGACGCGACGCGCCACGCGTCCCAGTACCGCATATTCAGCATCGATGCCGTTGGAAAAGAAGAATGCTAAGTTGGGGGCAAAGGCATCGATGTTGAGTCCGCGAGCCAGGTAGTATTCTACGTAGGTGAAGCCATTGGCGAGGGTAAATGCCAACTGAGTAATAGGATTGGCTCCCGCTTCGGCAATATGGTAGCCCGAAATGGAGACTGAGTAATAATTGCGCACCTGATGTTCTACAAAGTAGGTCTGCATATCCCCCATCATTTTCAAGGCAAATTCCGTGGAGAAGATACAGGTATTCTGGGCTTGGTCCTCTTTTAAAATATCGGCTTGCACGGTACCACGCACCACTTGCACGGTTTTTTCTCGGATCTCTGCAAATTCTTTTTCATTTGGAATGCGCCCTTGTTGCACAAGGAACTGATCCACCTGTTGGTCGATGGCTACAGAGAAAAACATTGCGAGTAAGATCGGGGCCGGTCCGTTGATGGTCATGCTGACGCTGGTTTTGGGGTCACATAGATCGAACCCCTCATAGAGTCGTTTCATATCATCCAAGTGAGCGATGGATACCCCAGCCTCTCCAACTTTTCCAAAAATGTCGGGTCGCTCATGGGGCTCTGCTCCATACAGGGTCACGCTATCAAAGGCGGTGCTTAGACGCTTGGCTACGTCGTCCTTACAGAGGAAGTGAAAGCGCTTGTTCGTGGTAGCTGGGCCGCCTTCACCGGCAAATTGCCGCTTGGGGTCCTCTTCGTTGCGTCGAAAGGGAAAGATCCCTGCAGCAAAAGGAAAGCTCCCGGGTAGGTTTTCTGTAAGCAAGAAGCGAGCGATCTCGCTCTTTCGCTGGTAAGTGGGGGGCATGACCTTGGGGAAAACAGACTGAGACAAGGTTTCAAAGGAACTGGGCACGCGAATTTCTTTGCCTCGCACAAGAAACGGAAACGAAGGCTCGAAGTACGTGGCTTTGGTGCTGTCCCATGTCTCGATGGCTTGAAGCAATGCAGGTTCCATTTGGGAACGCACAGTTTTTATATGGGCATCCAGTGAAATCTGAAGGGCGGGGTCTGCAAGCAGGGCTCTCGCTTCAGTCAAACTCTCGAGCTGCTGGGCCAGGGTGACCTGTTCACTGGTTTTTTTGCTGTAGCTGCGTACCGTTTCTGCGATCTGGGACAGGTAGTGGACCCGATGATAGGGGATTAGGGCTTCTCGCTGGGTAGAAGCCGGTGCGCTGAGGCGGGAGAAAGCGGGCTTCTGCTTCCATAGGTCTCCGTACCGTTGCAGATGGGCTACCATGCTGAGGTAGAGCCCGTTGGTGCCGTCGTCATTGAAGCGACTCGCGATGGTACCAAATACGGGATAGGAAGTCTGGGGCTGACCCTGAAATCGGCTACGTCGCAGGGTGGTTTGCACAGCCTGCAAGGCGTCCTCTCCTTGGGGGCGCTCGTATTTGTTTACTGCGATCCAATCGGCAAAATCCAACATGTCGATTTTTTCCAACTGGGTCGAAGCCCCATACTCGGGGGTCATGACGTACAGGCTGCAGTCGGACAGGTCAAGGATCCCCGTGTCAGCTTGCCCGATACCGCTTGTTTCCAATACGATCAAATCAAAGGGTTGTGTGCGCAAGTAGGCGATGGCAGAGGCGCAGGTGCGAGAGATTTCTTTTCCGGAGCCCCGGCTGGCAAAGCTACGCAGGAAAATGCGCTCGTTGCGGGCGGCATTGATGCGCATGCGGTCACCGAGAAGGGCTCCCCCGGTTTTTTTCTTTGTGGGATCTACGCAACACACTGCGATGCGTACGGTGGGGAAGTCTTGGAGGAAGCGTAGGAGCAATTCATCCACCAGGGAGCTTTTACCGGCCCCTCCAGTCCCGGTGATACCGAGGATGGGAGCTTGGGGCTTGGCCGATGCAGCGGGCGTTTCTAGGGGCCTGTGGGGACACCCCGTTGGAGTGTCCCCTTCCGGATCCTTACCGGGGACACTCCAACGGGGTGTCCCCACCAAACTTTCAGTCATAGGTGAGGTTCCGCTCTCGAGCAAAGTCAGGTGCCGAGCTTGCTGGGCATCGAGGGGCATGGTGCTAGCGTGGGGGGTGGTGTAGGCAAAGTCTGATGTATACAAAATATGCCCGATGATACCTTGAAGGCCCATCTGTTGGCCTTCTTCGGGGGTGTAGATCCAGGCAATTTTCTCGGATTCAAGATAGGCCTTCTCCTCGAGAGAAATTACCCCACCACCCCCCGCAAAAATCCCGATTCGCTCGCCTCCGTGGGTGTTGAGCAGCTTGCGTACATAGGTGAAGTACTCCATGTGGCCGCCTTGGTAGCTCGATAAGGCGACGGCTTGTACGTCCTCTTGGATGGCTGCGAGGGCTACCTCTTTGGCTGTGCGGTTATGGCCCAGGTGAATGACCTCGGCCCCTCGAGCTTGGAGCAGGCGTCGCATGATGTTGATGCTGGCATCATGTCCATCGAATAGAGACGTGGCTGTGAGGATTCTGATTTTGTTTTTGGGTTGGTATTCGGTATAGTTCGTCATTTTTTATTTCTTTTATTTTTTATTAAAAAACAAAAAGCCTAGCCCCCGAGGGGTTACCCGAAAGCGAAGACAAGCGGCAGCTAAGAACAAGCCCCCAATGAGGGCCCCTTGTGCAGCAAGTCCAAGTCCCACACGCAGCTTTGTTGCATCCACTGTGCCAGCGTAATAACCATGGAGCATTTGCTGTGCCCACAGACAAACTCCAGTGGCAACTGCAATCGCAAAAAATCCCCCCATTGCCTTGCGGGAGAACCGTGCCCCATGCCAGATGGCTCCCAGTCCCAGTGCGACAGCATTAAGGGAAAGTACCACCGCCATTGTGGCTGCAATGCCAACATGCCCATAGCGTTGAGCTAATAAATAGTTACTTCCAAAGTTAAGAGCGATACTGCCCATGCCCACCCACATGGGAAAGGTGGTTCTTTCGATTACATAGTAAAAAGGCGTAAGCACCTTCACCAAGCTATACCCCAACAAGCTGAAATTGTAGGCATAGAGCGCGAGTGCGGTTTGATCCACCGCATAGGTAGAGAAATTTCCGTAGTGAAACAAAAGCTCCACAATGGGCCGACTGTTGCAAGCTGTGAAACAAAAACAAGGCATGATCAGCCAGGTGATGAGCTCGGTAGAGTGTTGCAGCTCCTCGGACAGGCGCGCCTGTTTGATTGCTGCTGAACCTGCACTATACGCACGGCTCATGCGAGGCAAGCATACAGAGCCTACTGCCACAGCAAAAATCCCAATAGGTAGCTGCAATACCCGAAAGCTAAAGGTGAGCCACGATACGGCACCTTCCTCGAGCTGGGTGGCAAAGTTTGTATTGATCAGTACGTTGATCTGTCCCGAGCTGGCAGCCAACAGCATGGGCCCCATGAGCAGAAAGATTCTCTTGAGATCAGGGGTCAGCTCAAATCGAGGCCACGACAGGTTGAGGGTGCGCCACCGCTTGCGCACGAGGACAAAATGCATCCAAAATTGTCCAAATCCCCCCAAGAGGACCCCGATGGAGAGCCCAAAGATCCCTCGATGGAGGGTGGGCCACGGAAACCATTCGGCAGGTAATGCACTGCATCCAGCTGCGAGTACGGTAGCCCCTGCGATATAGCCCAGGTTGAGGACCATGGGAGAAATTGACGGCAAGAAAAAGCGCTCCTCTTGGTACATAGCCCCAGCCAAAATTGCCGTGAGAGCCATAAACCAGATGAACGGGAAGAGAATGCGGGTGAGTGCCACAGATTGCTCGCGTAAGAGCTCTTTTTCGGGTGTGTGTGCAGCAAATAGGGTGAGAAGATCCACCAGCTCAGGGGCAAACCACATGCCAAGGAGGGTGATGATTCCCACGATGACACCGAAGAAGAGTAAGCTCTGTCGCAGTAGGCTTGTGGCTGCCTTCGGGTCTTGGCAGGCACGCTGGCTATAGACTTTGGTGAAGGAGGCGCCCAAGGCCCCCTCTGCCACCAATTCTCGCAGCAAATTGGGAATGCGATTTGCCACCAAGAAGGCATCGAGGTACACATTGGCACCGAAGACGGCTGCCACGAGGGACTCCCGCAGCAACCCCACAATGCGGCTCAGGAACGTGCCACCGGCAAAGAGAAAGCTCGACTTTAGTAGACTCAAGGATTCCCCCCAGGCGTATTCTTAACTTTCGAGACAGGCTCTTTCCTCGTCTAGGCTTCGCTTCTGCGCGCGCGCTTCGGAGAATTTGCTTCCGTAACGAATTTGTAGCTTCTCAATGTTTTTTTCCATGGCCTTCTCAAAGTCTACACCTAAACAATCCGCAAGGATTGCCAAGTACCAAAACATATCCCCCATCTCTTCGAAGAGGTTGGTGCGATCGAGGGGCTTGCCGTAGTAAACGTGTTTTTTTACCGCATCGAGGAGCTCACCCGCCTCTGTGCTGACTCCCATGGCAGCGTGGAGAATACGGATCAATTCCGGTTGCTGAAGTCGCTCCATAATGGGCTGAAAATCTGCGGATTCGGTTACTTTTGCCTGCTCAATATAGGTACGAGAATCCATTTGTATATCCGTCGGGTGTTGGTTTATGAGAAACTGTCATTTTTATACCTATACGTGCTTTCCTTACGCTTGCCAAGCCTTACCGCCGGAGTTGCCATGCAGTCCTATCCTCATTTGCTTGCCCCCCTTGATCTCGGATTTACCCAATTGCGCAATCGCGTCCTTATGGGCTCTATGCATACCGGCCTGGAGGAAGCAAAAGGTGGAGCTGAGCGCTTGGCGGAGTTTTATGGCGAACGGGCAGCGGGAGAAGTGGGGCTCATCGTTACGGGCGGTATTGCCCCTGATGTATTTGGCTGGGTGGCACCCTTTGGCGCTAAGTTAACGTCCAAGAAAGAGGTCGCCCACCACCGTGTGATTACCGATCGCGTCCATGCCAATGGCGGTAAAATCGCCATGCAAATCCTCCACACGGGGCGGTATGGATATCATCCCTTGGCAGTAGCTCCTTCTCGCAAGAAATCCCCTATCTCTCCTTTTACCCCATGGGCCTTGCCCGGATTTATGGTGCGCAAAACCATCCAACATTTTGTGCGATGTGCGGCGTTGGCCCAGGATGCTGGCTATGACGGTGTAGAGATCATGGGATCGGAGGGGTACCTCATCAACCAATTCATCGCAGCGCGGACCAATCAACGCACGGATGAATGGGGGGGCTCGTTTGAGAACCGCATTCGGTTTCCTGTGGAGATTGTGCGGCAAACCCGAGAAAAGGTGGGGACCAATTTCATCCTTATCTACCGCCTTTCCATGCTTGACCTGGTCTCAAATGGGAGTAGCTGGGAGGAGAATATCGAGCTGGGCAAGCGGATCGAAGCAGCGGGTGTTTCCATGATCAATACGGGGATCGGTTGGCACGAGGCCCGGATTCCCACTATTGCCACCATGGTCCCGCGGGCCAACTTCGCCTTTGTGACCCAGAAGATGAAGGAACACCTGCGTGTGCCCCTCATTACCACCAATCGGATCAATACCCCCGAGGTTGCCGAGCAACTCTTAGCGGACGGTGCCTGTGACATGGTTTCCATGGCCCGTCCCCTGTTGGCTGATTCTGCCTTCGTGCAAAAAGCCCGGTTGGGTAAGAGTGCAGAAATCAATACCTGCATCGCTTGCAACCAAGCCTGTTTGGACCATATTTTCCAAGGTAAACATGTGTCTTGCTTGGTAAATCCCCGCGCCTGCCACGAGACCGAGTATGTGGTCACCCCGGCAACATTGCCTAAGAAAATAGCTGTGATCGGGGCGGGGCCTGCGGGGATGGCTTGCAGCCTGGCAGCTGCGGAGCGAGGGCACGCGGTGACGCTGTTCGACGCTGGTAAGGAGATCGGGGGGCAGTTCAATTTAGCGAAGAAAATTCCGGGCAAGGAGGAGTTTTCAGAGACTTTGCGTTATTACCGAACGCAGCTTGCCAAGCATGGCGTCGTGGTGCGGTTGCAACAGCGCGTGGATGCGGCTGATTTACATGGTCAAGGATTCGATGCAGTGGTGCTGGCAACCGGAATTGAGCCGCGTAAGTTGCAAATCCCTGGGATCGAGCTCCCGCAGGTAGTTTCCTATCTGGATGTGTTGCGGGAGAAGGTACAAGTGGGGGCTCGTGTTGCGATTATCGGAGCGGGGGGGATTGGGTTTGACGTAGCGGAGTATCTGGTTTGTAAACAAGGTGATGCCCAATCTCCCGCTGAATTCTGTGCTGAATGGGGGATCGATCGGGGATTCCAGCAACGAGGTGGGGTGCTGGCACCGCTCAAACCGGTTTCCGCTCGCAAGATTTATCTGTTGCAGCGCAAGAAGGGCAAGCTGGGTGCAACATTGGGAAAAACCACAGGATGGATTCACCGTACGAGCTTAAAGCACCATGGGGTCCAGATGCTCGAGGACGTGGAGTACGAGGGTGTGGAGGCCAGTGGACTTCGGATCCTGCACAAGGGGGCTTCTCAGCTGCTCGAAGTAGATCATGTGGTGATCTGTGCAGGACAGCTGCCGCACAATCCCTTGCAAGCGCCGCTCGAGGCTATGGGGATGGTCACTCACGTGATTGGGGGGGCGTTTAAAGCGATGGAGCTGGATGCGAAGTTTGCCATCGAGCAGGGGTTTAGGCTGGCGCTTACTTTGTAAGTTAGGGCTCCGCAGGGAGTTGAAACAGCGCCGAGTAGGGATCTTCACTGCAGAGGAACGTGCAATCTTTACAGGTGACGAGCATCAATCCCCCCGGTTGACAGGATTGTCCGAGGATACACCGTTGAGCCTCTTTGCAATCTTTGGCAAATTTTTCTTGTGCAGGAGCTGCAGGGGGGCATGCATCGGGGGTTGTAGATACGGAGCAATAAGTGGTCGCTTCTAGCGCCGTATATCCCGAGAAATCGAGGGTAGACGGCGCAGCGGGCATGCTCGACTTGCGTGTGGTTTTGCAGTTGCACAGTAGGAGAAGGAGAGCGATTCCTATTTTTTTCATCAAAATCAGGCTCCATATACGCAAAGTTGTTTTCTCCCTCTATGGTAGCATTAGGGATTGGGTCCACCTACCTTTTTGGAATCTGGGACAGAGGAATTGGGTCCACCTACCTTTTTAGAATCGGGGACAGAGGGATTGGGTCCACCTACCTTTTTAGAATAGGGACAACCACCTTTGGTGGTTGTCCCTATTCTAAAAAGGTAGGTGGACCCAATCCCTAATTCCAAAAAGGTAGGTGGACCCAATTCCCCAATTCCCCCACTTTGTACATTTCTTTTCGCTAGCTAACCTTGTACGGTAGAGGGCCTAACTCGAATAGAGAGATCCATTTATGCAGACCCAAGACAACCGCCCTTTTTTCCTCCGTTGGATCAGTCGCCTTTTGTTCCTCATTCGCGCCTATTTTTTCACGGTGGGTATTTTAACTACCGTTCTATTCGGTTCTCTTTTTTATATGATCGCTAAGGGGAAATCTGCCTTACATCGCACCCCTCTCGCTTCAGATGCCAAGGTCGTTTTGCATTTGAAGCTCGAAGGGGCCTTGCAGGAAAAAAGCGAGGACGGGGGGTTTTGGCAGGATCTTATTTCCCAAGCCACAGGGAAAAAATCTGGCCCCGATCTCTTATCTTTGTGCCACCAGCTCGATGTAGCGAGTCAGGACCCGCGAGTTGTGGGGCTTTTTATTGAAAACGAAGGGCTAGAGGGGAGCTATCCGGCTCTGGAGACCTTACGGGGGGCCTTGTCTCGATTTGAGGCCACCAAAAAGCCGGTGCATATCTGGTCCTACCATCTGGACAATAAATCCTTGTACCTGGCCTCTGTGGGTACTTCTTTGGGGATGCCCCCCCTGGGGGAGGCTCGCTTGGGGATGCCGGAATTTCAGCCTATCTATTACGGGGAGGCTCTCAAAAAGCTGGGTGTGGATATTGAGTTCGTGCGGGTGGGCAAGTACAAATCTGCCGTGGAGCCCCTGCTGTCGAATACCATGAGTCCGGAAGCTCGGCAGATGTTTGAAAAGTTAGAGGAAGAGGTGCGTCAGCAGTGGCGTCTTGCCGTTGGGCAGGGCAGACATAAGAGCGAAGGGCAACTTAGCGAGTGGGTAAAACAGTCGATGTTCACTGCGAAGGAAGCCTTGGGTCAGGGGATGATCGACCAGGTTCAATACTTGCAAGAGAGCAAAGACGCGATCCTTGCACAGACGAAGGGGACAGTTCTGGAATTTGACGAATATGAAATTCCTCACACTACGCCGCTCTACGGGGATGTTCATGATACGAGAGAAGGGATTGCCTATCTCGAAGCCGTGGGAGATGTGCGTATGGGCCGGGGGCGCGGGCAAGAGGATGCCATTACTCCCGAAAATATGCTGGAACCCCTCAAGTGGGCGCGAGAGGAGAAGAAAATCAAGGCGGTGCTGCTGCATATTTCCTCTCCTGGGGGCGATGCCAGTGCGGGGGATTTGATTTGGCAAGAGGTTGCCTTGCTGGCTAAGGAGAAACCTGTGGTAGTCACCATGGGGGCCTTGGCTGCTTCCGCAGGCTACTACATTGCGAGCGCTGCGCATCATATTATCGCCCATCCCGCGACCCTCACTGGCTCCATCGGGGTCTTTATGGTGCGCCCTTCTTTTGGGGCCTTGGAAGAAAAATTCGGGGTGAGCTTCCCCTCTCTGGGAGATGCCACTACCGCTTCTCCCTGGTCTGTGGGTCATAAGTTAAGCCCTGCTGCGTATCAAAACCTGCAGCGCACGGTAGATGCCACATACGCAACCTTTCTCGAGCGTGTAGCCCAGAACCGCAAGTGGACCACGGCCCAGGTGCATGCTGTGGCCCAAGGCTACGTATGGTCCGGAACAGGGGCCAAGGCCATCGGACTGGTGGATGAGTTGGGGGGATTTGGAGAGGGGGTAAAGCGGGCCCAGAAGTTGGGTGGATTTCTGGAGGATGCTCATGTGCCGTTGTATCGCTGGCATCCGACCTACGATAGCTTACAAGCGTGCTTGCAAAAAGCCCCGTCTCTGGGGGATTGTTTCCCTCTTTCAAAGATGCAATCTCAGCTTCGAAGTGAGTTTGCATCCTCTTCTTTGCTGGAACGGATGCGCTCGCAAATCGTAGAGTGGAAGCAGCACCCTCTGCAAATGCGCATGCCTTTTTGGATGTTGCCATCTCTGTAATCCCTCGCTGCGCGAAGGACTTCCCAACTTTGTAACTATCCAAGGCGTCTTGACCTATCTAGATAGGTTCTGATTTTCCTATAATAAAGATAGGTTATCCGCATTTTTAAATTTTGACTCGGCCGAGACCGAGAAGAGTTGGTATACGGGTTGGCACATTTAGATTTTGGAGAAACCATGAAAAATAGAATTTGTCTTGTTTTGGGTATTTTATTGTCTTCAGCCCCTCTCGTTGCAGGTCCTCCGAAATTCTATAAAGAGGCTATGGGGGCAGCAAATAAAGGAGATTTTCACGCTGTTGTCGATACTGTTTCTTCTCTCCTGTCTTACCAAGGTATTGAGCTTTTAACCTATGTAGAGGCGAGTGCTCTCAATTCAGCTCTTATTCTTAAAATCAGTAAAGAGAGCCCTTCTAGTCTTGTGGAAATTATAGCAAGCGATAAATTTCTGAGCCATGACAAGATGAAGATTCTCACCTTTCGGCATGGTACTCCTCCTATGCAGGGCCCTCTGCATCTTCTAGCTGCAAGTGGACACATTCAGGAGTTGGAGGCAATTTTAGCGCCTTTTGCAAGTTATCAAAAAATGCAGATGCTTTCTCTTGGGAAAGGAGAAGCCGGAGGTACTCCGCTTCATCAGCTAAACCAGGCTCAGTTTGATGTCCTCTTTCCTTCTTTGAACTTGGCAGACTATCAAAAACAGGATCTGCTTAAGTTGACAGACAATGAGGGTGTTTCGGTAGAAACCGCTCTTAAGCAGCATCGTCGGGCGACGGCGCATGCACAAGTGGCTGTACCTGCAGTGTCGGCTACTCAGGGGGGTGGCCCAGCAGCAGCAAAGGCTCAAACCTTAGCGGGGCTAGGCCATAAGATGAAAGAGCTAGACCATAAGATGGTGTTGAACGAGTCTGCTTCAAGATATATCGATCAAGGTACCAGTGAGGTACTGCGTATTGGTGCATGGAAGACAAAACATAATTTCTTTGCTACAGATGATTCGAAAAATAGGATGGCTGATGCTCTGGTCAAAGGCGAAATGGAAATATATGCGCTGCTCTCCAGTATTATGGAAGCGCCTTCTAAAGAAGAACAGGCGAGAATTTTCGGTGAGGTAAAAAGAAAGCTAGAACTGCATGAAAGAGTTTCGAAGCGATGGTTCCCGTAGTTGTAAGATTACGGGGCTTGGGTCGTAAGAGCTAAGGCGTGAATGGGCCCGAGCATCCAGTCGCCTAAGGCTTTGTACACTAACTGGTGTTGAGCTACGAGGGACTTGCCTTGAAACTCGCTAGAAGTGATAGCTAATTGCCAGTGATCCCCACCTCCGGTGAGGTCGGTGAGTTTCAGTTGGGCATCGGGAAAGTGAGTCTTGAGTCTTTCTTCAATCTCGATTGCATTCACTCGTCGTCTCCGTTCTCTTTTGGCATCGCTGCGAGTAGCAAATCTGCTGCTCGTTCCAATTCTAGATTCGATACTTGGCCTCGAATTTGCAGGGTGCATCCTTCAAAGTCATACTCTTTCCAATCGATGGGCAAGAGGCAGTCTTCTTGTAAGTACTCTTCAAAGTAGGCATCCACATAGTCAAGGAGCAAGGTGTACGCTTCTGGCACCGTGACATCTTGGGCCGCTGTGGCCTCCATGCGTGCTTCTACGGGATAATGAAACCGTCCATTGGGGGATGCCAAGGTGACAACAATGGACACATTTTCTTTTTCGGTCGTAGCTACGATAGAAAAAGTTCGATCGCCTAGTTGTGCCCCATATTTAAGGGTCATGATCTTTGCTAGATCGGTACATTCTGCCGGTGTTACGCCTGTAGATTCTCGGGTGTCGCTCATGCATCCTCTCCTTTTTGGGGCAAGAAAGTAGTTACCAATTGGTGCAATTGGAGCCAGGTTTTCAAACTGCAAACCGGCTCGAAGTAAATTTGTCCCTCTGCTGTTGTCGGTTGCGCCACCATAGGGAATCGGTTGAACAAGCCTTTCAAGAATTCGGTGGGCAAGAACCCAAGACGCTCTTGATGGAGATCTAACTCTCGAAGCAGCAGTCCGTATTTTTGCAGTGTCCAGTACTTACAGAGTGGGGCAAAAACTGGATTTTTCTTCATCTGCTCAATCACGCTTTCTTGCAAGGTGCGCAGAATGGAAAAGCCCAAACGAAAGAGGGTCCGAGGGGTTTCTTCTACCAAGATGAGGGCGCCACGCTCCCGTTGCCCCTGGGAGAGGAACTCAAGTCCCAAATTGACCCAACCCTGTACGTGGGCAAATACCTGCTCGAGGGCCTTGCGGTCCTCCAGAGGTATCTGGCAGGCCACGAGGGTGGCATTGCTCAGGTACAGGAAGCTCTGGGTGATACCCGCATAGGTTTCGGGGCTCCAGGTCTCTTTTCCAACGCGCAGGACCTCTTCCAAGAACCAGGTGTTCTCGGGTAGAGCCAGGGCTTGGACCGTCTCGGAATCGGGGGTTACCCGCCATTTTTTGGCGTAGGTTTGCACGGATAGGGGGGTAAAGAGGGATTGGCTCTCTTCTTCCGTAACGAATCCGTCTTCCTCGAGTCGGGCCTTGCGGAATTGGGCCAATAGCAGCTCGGACTCATGAGGAGGCATATATGCAGCATGGGTCAGAAGCGAGATCAGATATGGAATATCCAGCTCGAGGCCTGAGGCGATGAGGGACTGAATCCCCTCGTATACTTCGGGATCTTCACACTCGATGGCATAGTAAAAGGCGTTACCAGGCAAAGCATGGAGCTGGTCCTGCTCAGCATCGCTTAGCTTTTCGAAGGCATCCTCATCGAAGATTCGAATGCAGGGAATCAGGGCAGCTAGCTGGTACTCTTCTTCTAACTTCTTGAATCTGCGGAAGTTGTCCCCGTGCTTGGCAGCCTCGCAGTGCTGAAGCCAGTGGAACAATTGACGCAAAGAAAGGCGATCATCGGGCCATACGTCATAGTCACAGATTCGTGTGAACTGTTCCTGGCTGATGAGGGGCAATACTTCGAGGCAATCCGCAAGGCCTTCTTCTTTCAGAGAGAAGTAGAGTTGTTGCGGGGGAATAGCGCGGATTTTGGCCTTGGCGTTAGGTAACGCAAGGATTTCTTTTAAGGGGACTGTGGGTAGAGAAATGGGAAATCGAAGGGGAGTTTCCCTTGGAATATGGCGTACTCCCGTGTCGTACGCTTTCCGCAGTTCATTTTCTGAAAGACGCATGGGGAACCCCTGCCCGTGATATTTACAGTAAGGGCGGGATTCTATCCGATCGTTTTTTCGAATGCAAATGGAAAAACAGGATCTTGTGTGCTCTCAAGGGGTTAGTCTGAGATCGGGTCCACCTACCGAATTATTCCATGAGATTGGAGATTGGGTCCACCTACCGAATTATGGGAGCTGTGAGGGGCTCTCCCCTCACAGCTCCCATAATTCGGTAGGTGGACCCAATCTCACCCAAACTACTCTCGTGTCCCCATCTCTTCCCTATGGTATATATTCCAATGTTGTTTCATCTTTTTGTAAGGAAATAAAAACTATGACTGAAACCGAGTGCACCAAAGACAGTAATGGAAGCACCCTACAGGATGGCGATAGCGTAAAGCTTATCAAGGACTTGAAGGTAAAAGGTTCTTCGCTGACCCTTAAAAGAGGGACTGTCGTAAAGAAGATCCGTCTCACTTCCAATGTGGAAGAAGTAGATTGTCGCATTGACGGCAGCAGCTTGGTGTTGAAAACATGCTTTTTGACCAAAATATAACGCAAGCAGCATCGCCCATGCTGACCCAGTCCCTTCGACCCTCTACCTACGACGACCTACTGGGGCAAGCCATTTGGTCCCCGACCTCCCAGCTGCGCCGCCTCGTGGAAGCGGATCGCTTTGCCTCGCTTATATTCTGGGGACCTCCTGGTACGGGAAAGACCAGCTTGGCTCGTATCATCGGTACGACCTTGCAACGGCCTTTCGTGGAACTGTCTGCGGTCTCTGCAGGTGTGAAAGAAATTCGAGCAGCTGTGGAAGCCTCCGAGGCTGGTGCTCGTTCCTTGGTTTTTTTGGATGAGTTTCATCGGTTGAGTCGCAACCAGCAGGATGTTCTACTGCCTGCTCTCGAAAAGGGCAGCATCCAGATGATTGGGGCTACCACAGAGAATCCTTCCTTTTCACTGAATCATGCGGTGTTGTCGAGAAGCTTGGTCTTTCGATTTGAGAAACTTTCGGTGGAAACCCTTGCTGAGCTGGTGAGGCGAGGAGTGGCTCGTTTGCAAGAAACTAACCACTCCCTCGAGTTGGAAAGTGCGGTGTACGAGAAACTCGCTCGGTGGAGCGATGGAGATGGGCGTAAAGCGTTGCAGCTTCTCGATACTCTCGTGGCTGCCAGTGCCCCAGGCCTTATTACGTTGTCTCAAGCAGAAACCCTAGAAGAGCGAGTGGTCTTGCCATTTGATCGCAAGGGGGATTTTCACTACGACTTGATTTCTGCTTTGATCAAATCCATTCGAGGGAGTCAACCGGATGCCTCCCTGTATTATTTGGCTCGTATCTTGGAAGGAGGAGAGGACCCTACTTTCCTTGCACGACGGTTGGTAATTTCGGCAGCTGAGGATGTGGGCATGGCAAGTCCCCAAGCCCTCAATGTTGCGGTCTCAGGAGCATCTGCTTGTGCCATGTTGGGAATGCCGGAGGCTCGAATTGTTTTGGCAGAGGTGGTGGTCTTTCTTGCTACGTGTCCCAAATCCAACCGCAGTTACATCGGCTATGGGAAAGCCTTGGAAGATGTGAAAAAGTGGAAGGATCTTCCCGTGCCTCTTCATCTGCGTAATGCACCTACTGCGTTTCTAAAAGGGCAGGGACATGGCGCGGGGTATATCTATGCTCATGATGATCCTGTAGGAGCGAATCGCATGACCTACTTACCCCCCGAGCTGCAAAAGCAGCGCTACTACGAGGCCTCTGCCAACGGGTATGAGGGGAAGCTGTAAGGGATAGGTATTTATTGGATGGAGCAGAAATCTCTTTTCTTCTTCTTGCGATCGGTTTTGGGATGCTCATTGGATGTGTACGGAGGTGGACCTGCATTTTGTGCTTCCAAAGCGTGGTATAGTAACAAGAACGGGGACACCCGATCTCACTGATCTCTACACGATTACAAAAGGGCCGGTAATGAAACAAAATCGACAGTTGCTTCTGCTCGCCTTACTGAGCTTTTTCTGCCTCCCACTGTTTTCGGCGGGAGTGTCACAGTCTCCTCCAGCTGGGATCAAAGTTTTGACTTACAATATCTGTTGGGAGTGTATGACCGGAAAGAATGCAATGGGTCGTCACTGTCCCTTGGTGGCTGGGCATGCGACTCAAACGGTTTGTACAACTAATATTGCGGATATGCTTAAGAATGCAGACTCTCATTATGAGGGAATTGACTTTATTGCGTTACAAGAAGCATCGCGATTTACAGAACTTGATGTCTTGATCCCATCGATGATGCCAAAATTCAAAAAAACCCATCATAAAAGTGGACCAGAAGATCAAGTTACTTTTTATAATCACGCCAAATACAATCTTGAAAAAGAAATCGTCTCCGAATTTTCAAGTGGGAGACCCTACCAAATTTTGATTTTTAAAGAAAAGATCATTTTTGTAAACTTACACAATCCCCATTTAGACCCCAAAAAGAATCCAGCTTCCTACATGGAAGAAAAATTGAGTGAGGGATTAACACAGAAACTTACCTCAGCTGAGATTAAATCTCTTCAAGGATTTCGTATTATTCTTGCGGGTGATTTTAATGACAGCGATAACTTGTTGCGTGTCTTAACCCCATTCAAAGGGGCAGGAATTTCAACCCAAGTCTCTCTGAAAGTTGTGAATCCACCCAAGACGTGCTGTTCACATACCCTATCTACCGGTCATTCCGGTACCTATGATTATGTACTCGATAGCAATGCGGCAGTTCCTTTGTTATTTGAAGTACCCAAAGGGTATGACCCAACGACACCCAAGTCGGATCACCTGCCTGTGATGGCTGTTTTGCCGATTTGAGATCAATGGGTGTCATCCCAAGGTCCTGAAGGGACCGTATGGGATCCCTGCGTTTTTATCGAGATCCCATACGGCTGCTACGCAGCCTTGGGATGACGGGGGGTGTCAATAATACACTTTTTCTTTAGCCTCACCTGCCTCCCGGAGAAAGGCATCTAAAATCAATTTATTCTCCAACGAGAGTGGCAAAAACTGAATCCCAATACCACCTGGGGTGCCCTGTTGGGCAGAGGCCACTCGTACGATGGTGCCTTCTGCAGTAAAGGGAAGCTTACCTGGTAGATGGATCTGCAGTTGTACAGGGGTGTCCCCTGTTTGCAAGGACCAGGGATGCGGGCCTGCAATCACAGCAAACAATCCCCCTGCAGAGAGGTTGAGCATCGGTAAACGGGTTTGATTCCCCGCAAAGGTCAAGCGCACAAAACTTTGTTCTTCTACGGTGACTCGTTCGGAGGCTCGATTTTGCTTTTGCAAGAGCACACGCACCCGATCGAGAAAAACATTGCGTGCAATCGGTCGTTCGATATAGATCGTAGCTCCTTCTCGCATAGCGGCTTCAATGCCCGCAGGAGACACATGTATCCCTGTGGCTACAATGGGCAACGTGGGGTGAAAAGCATGGAGATTTCGAATCAGGGAGATGGCATCAAAGACGGAAGATTCTAAGTTGATCATGCTAAGATGAAATTCAGTAGGGAAATCTCGAAGCAACCGCTCTGCTTCTTTCCAGCTGGAAGCAAGGTATACCTTCACCCCCATCTTGCGGTAGCCAGCGTGGTCCAAGTGGGTGGCAACCGAGTTGTCATCCAGAGCCAAAATTTGAATTGTGCCTTTCCCCATGGCCGATCTCTCCCGTACACTGGTGAAACGCTATAGTATAACATGTCCTTTGTCGGTACTTTGGGGATTAAGTTGATAAAACTATGTAATACCTGATTTTTATGTAGATATTTGTAGATTTCAAAAATGAGGGTTTTATGTTGAATGGGGTATTGGACTGGGGGCTTGTGCCGATCCTATGGCTGCAAAACGGCAGCCCCGCTTGGGATAGATTCTTTAGACTGATCACAGCATTGGGAGATGAGCAGTTTTTCTTTTTCTTGGTCCCCGTACTGTTTTGGTTGGTACATAAAAAGATTGCAATTCGGTTTTCTTCTCTTCTCTTTCTGTCTTCCATGAGCAATGTATGGATTAAATATGCAACCGGGATTCCTCGTCCCTTTCACTATAGTTCGTTGGTACATAATCTGGGGCATCCTATGCTTGATCCCAGTTTTCCCAGTGGACATACCGCAGGTACGGTATTGACATGGATGTTCTTAGCCGCTCACTTTGATCGACGATGGATTCGCCTGGTAGGCGGTGCTTTGATGGTGCTGATCCCACTCTCTCGTATGTATCTCGGCGTACATTATCCGTCAGACTTGTTGGGCGGTGTGCTGCTGGCCTTGGCGACTCTGAAGCTGGATGCCTACTTGTATGAGCCTTTGGCGGGCAAGATCTCCTCGCTCTCTTTCTCTTCGGCTCTGAGTACTCTTGGCGTAGGTACGGCAGTTCTTCAGTGGGTCTCTCCTCACGTGGATCTCATCTCTCATACGATTACCTGTAGTTTCTTTGGGTTTTTTCTGGGCCTACTACTAGAATCTCGTTGGGTACAATTCACAGTGCCAGTTTCAGGGTGGCATAAACTTGGACTTTCTCTCGTAGGATTCCCTGGTGTTGCCCTACTATGGAGCAGCGGGCCCTGGCTCCGCCTGTATTTCGAGGCGCCCTATGCGCGAACTCTTCGCTATGTATCCATTGCTTTTTGGATCGCATTTTTTGTGCCATATGGGTATTGTCTCATTATCAATCGCATGAAAAGTATACGTGCTCCTCATTCAAAAACATAAATGATGTAGGTGGATTTTGAAGTTTTCTCGTTTTTTTCTCTTCGTATTATTTTTTTCTACCTCTCCCGGTAAAGCTTCTGTACCCAAACCAGAAGCAGGGATAGACAAACGGTTCCATATTCTATTTACCAATGACTGGCAGTCTCGCATTGCAGATGTTGCAAGACTACAGACTTTGCTTTTAATGGAAGAGCTTCGTGTTCCCCCTTCAGAGCCTGTGGTGCGCCTCGATGCAGGGGACTTTACCATGGGGAGTTTGTTTCACACCATCACCCGTGAGGTTGGAGCCGAGCTTCAGTTGATGAAGTTTTTGCGTTATGACGCCGTATGTTTGGGCAACCATGAATTTGACTTTCACCTGCCTGGTTTGGTGCAGATGATTCGATCGGCACAACGAGAAGTGGGAACGCTACCTCCGATTTTGGCAACCAACTTGGTGTTTTCCAATACAAAAGAAGATGCAGATTTGCGTAAGCTCATGGATGAAGGGGTCTTGCGTCGAGAGGTGATCATCGAGCGCAAGGGCGTTCGATTCGGTATCATGGGGATTATAGGAAAAGGTGCTGCAGAGGCGAGCCCCAACAGCCGTCCTGTTAGTTTTGCCGATCCGATAAAAACTGCAACTGAATATGCAAAAAAATTGCGAGAGGAGCATCATGTCGACTACGTAATCATGCTTTCTCACAGTGGAGTCTTTTTCTCCAATGGAAGTTGGAGTGGGGAAGATGTGGATTTGGCTGCCAAAGTTCCCGGTATCGATGTAATTGTGGGGGGGCACTCTCATACGGTATTGTATGAGCCAATTCTCGTAAAGCATGTACCGATTCTCCAGGCTGGTGCTGAGATGCACTACATGGGGAAATTTGTTGCCAGCAAAGCGCCTCATCGCTCCCATCTGTATATAGAAAAATATGAGCTGTTACCCATCGATCTCAACACGCCCGGAGATCCTTTTGTTGCAGGAAAGGTGACCCAGTATAAGAAAGAAATCGATCGCATCTTTTTATCCCAGACGCCCTATCGATATGACCAACCCATTTTGAAGATTCATCATAACTACAGTCGTACGGTGGACGATCCGGTCTTGGGCTTTTGGGTAACTGACTCTATGCGCAAGCGGGTGAATGCCGATATTGGTTTTACGGGGAATGGAACCGTACGCGACGATTGGCAGATCCATGACCATGGCATCGAAACTGTAGCGGATCTTTTTCAAACCGTACCTTTGGGTGTAGGGGTTTTGGATCAAAAGATGGGCTATCCTTTGGTTCGGGTGTATTTTAACGGAAAAGAGATTAAGCAAATTCTTGAGATTTTACTCTTTGCGTATCAATCTAAGAAGAGTATGGATTACTACCCTAGATTTTCTGGTATTCACTTTTTGTACAATCCGTATCGAGTGCCACTTGATCGTATTTTTCACATCGAGGTACAGGGGAAAGAGATCGATCCTACCGATACGAAAAAGCTCTATAGCTTGGCTACCACATCCTATGTCGGTGGATTTTTGTGGCTGGTGGATGAGTTGAGCTTTGGCTTGTTCCATTTGCAACCCAAGGATGAAAAAGGAAATCCCATTGCAGATATTCGGGAAGCTATTGTAAATAAAAATACAGGCTCAGCTCAAATCGAAGAAATCAAAGAGTGGGAAACCTTCATCGAATATATGCGAGGCTTGGGAGAGAAAACTCCGGAAGGATACACGTTGGTGGAGGCGTCAGAGGAGGCCAAGCGCATCCCTATCGTGGAGCGAAGGAGCCTCAACCCCCATACGCTATTTGGATATGCCACCTGGATCCAGTGGACGGCTGCTGGAGTAGGTTTGTTAGGGTTGGGTCTTGGGCTGGGGATTCTAGCTTGGATTTTACGTCGAAGTCGGAGGGAATAATTTTGAATAACACCCTAATATTATAGGGTGTTATTCCGTCTATTCTTGACAGAATCCAAGCCATTCCCTATACACAACCTAGTTTCACAGCTTATTTTTAACCCAGCTCAAAAGCTGGGGATTTGTAAAAAGAGGTTCCGTATGTGGAGTCGGATCACATTGGTTTTTTTATTGCTTGGAAGCGGCGATGGCCTATCGGCTGCTGACTATGAATGTCCAGCTCACCCAGAGTTGAGCATGGGTCACCGAAATTGGTGGATCGAGCATGTGCGGGAAGATCATGAGGATTTTTATCTTCAACATAAAGACTATATGGAAGAAAAACGCCCACGCCCCACAAAAACAAAAGAGGTTGTGCAGGCTTTTGCTGAGTATTGCAAGGGCAATGAGTTGCCTTCGAGTGGCAGTGTATCGCCTCTACCTGCAAGGAGACGGAGATCTTCTGCTGATCAACAGCCAGTGGGTAGATCCTCACCTGAGAAGAAGCTAAGGTCTTCGAAATCTCCAGAAGTGTTGGTAGTAAAAGAAAGAGCTGTACTGCCTCCTCTTATGACACCCTCTGCGTATAAAGAGCACTGCAAAGATAGGTCTTTGTGTACTCCCCTAAGCGATGCGGAATTTCTGGCGGCTTCCATACTCTCTACCGAAGAACGTGCGAGCTGGCGTTTACTTGACGAGCCTAGAACAAAGGCTTTTTTGTGGAGATTTTTTCGCGCTGACAGTGCAGAAGAGAGTTTGGATTTAATCCGAAATTTTTTGAAATTAAAAAAAGAAGATCAGATTATTTGGGAGGCTGATGCTAGCGACGGCAAGTTGACCGCTGATGAAAAGTTTATTGCTAAGTTTTCTGATGTAACCGTTACAGGAGAAGCAGATGGCGACATGATTGGTCTGGATGACCGAATCTACTGGTTACGCCGACTCCCTCTTTTTTCTGCAATTACCGCAAAAAGTTTTCACGATTTTCTTTCGGTAAATAAACTTTACTAACATTTTTTAACCCAGCTCCGAGCTGGAAGCCGTCCCTGTCATCCCAAGGCTGCGTAGCAGCCGTATGGGATCTCAATAAAAACGCAGGGATCCCATACGGTCCCTTCGGGACCTTGGGATGACGGAGCGTAAGCGAAGGATCTCCCAACTCTCATCAAGACAAAAAAAAGAGAATGGGGACACCCGGTGCGAGTATCCCCATTCTCTGAAGAATAAAGAGAATTACGTTTTATTTCCCTTCGCGACGTCATCTCTGAACTTGCTTACCAATTGATCTTGGATCGATTGCGGTACCGGACGGTAGCGTGCAAACTCCATAGAGAAGTTGGCTTTTCCTTGGGTCATCGAACGCAGGTCGGTAGAGTAGCCAAACATTTCTGCAAGGGGTACTTCGGCCTGGATGATGGCGTAGTTATCACGCATGTCACTGCCAGAAAGGAATCCACGGCGAGAGGAGAGATCCCCTTGAACCGGTCCTTGGAAGTCTGCAGGTGTTTCGACTTCGATCTTCATGATCGGCTCGAGGATCACCGGCTTTGACTCTAGGAAGGCTTCCTTGAAGGCCATACGTGCAGCCACTTTAAATGCCATCTCGGAGGAGTCGACGGGGTGGTACGTTCCATCCTCAAGAATAATTTCCACACCGATAACTTGGAAACCAGCCAATGGACCTTTGTCCATGGATTCGCGGAATCCACGTTCGCAACCGGGAATGAATTCCTTCGGAATACGTCCCCCGACCACTTTGTTTGAAAAGATAAAGTTTTCCACAGCGTTTTCTGGTTGTGGAGACAGCTTTCCAATAACGTGTCCGTACTGACCGGAACCCCCCGTTTGCTTCTTGTGCTTGTAGTTGAAGCCCGCAGCTGCAGTCGGTGCTTCACGGTAGTTTACCTTCGGCTGTCCTACAGTTACGTTGGCTTTGTACTCTCTACGAATACGCTCTACATAGATCTCAAGGTGGAGTTCTCCCATCCCTTTGATAATCGTTTCGTTGTTTTCTTCGTCTACCATCACACGGAAGGTCGGATCTTCTTTCATGAATCGGTTAAGGGCTTTGGAGACCTTTACCAAGTCTTCTTGTTTTTCCGGCTTCAGGGCAAGTTCGATTACCGGCTCGGCTACGAACATGCTTTCCATTGTGTAGTTCAAGTTTTCATCGCAATAGGTATCCCCGGAGGCACAGTCGACACCTACCATGGCGATAATATCACCTACGTTAGCATCTTCGAGTTCACTTCGTTCATCGGAGAACATACGTACGATACGACCGATACGTTGCTTCTTGCGCAAACGAGGGTTGTAGAACATGTCCCCTTTTGTCATCTTACCTTGATAAATTCGGGTGTAGGTGAGCTGCCCGTAGGTATCTTCGGTGATCTTAAAGGCCATGGCTACCAATGGACGATCGATCGTAGGGAAAATCTCTACCTTTGTAGGAACTCCGTCTACGATGTTGTCGTTATCCAAAGCGTAGTACTTGCTGTCCAATGGGCTTGGCAGGTAGGCTTCGATGGCGTTCAACAGAAGCTGAACCCCTTTGTTTTTAAATGCAGATCCCATGTATACGGGTGTGATTTTACGAGCGATCACAGCCTCGCGGATGGCGCGGTGGAACACATCGTCCGGAACCGGCTTGTCATCCAACATGAGTTCGGTCATTTCATCGGAGAACATGGAGAATGCGTCGTACATTTCAGCGCGCATTTCTTCGGCACGTTCTTGGTATTCGCTTGGGATGGCTTCTTCGCGAATGATTTCTCCGTTGCTGCCGTCGAAGTAGTAGGCCTTCATGGTAATGAGGTCAATGATCCCTTGGAACTGGTCTTCATAGCCCATTTGCATCTGCATCGGCACAGCGTTGTGACCGAGCTTTTCACGCAACTGACCGGTTACTTTCAGAGAATCAGCGCCGGCACGGTCGAGCTTGTTGATAAACGCCAAGCAAGGAACCTCGTAGCGCTTCATCTGTCTATCTACGGTGATGGACTGGGATTGAACCCCAGAGGTACCGCAAAGTACTAAAATTGCACCATCAAGTACACGCAGGGAACGTTCTACTTCTACGGTAAAATCTACGTGTCCAGGGGTGTCGATGATCTGGATCATGGAGTTGTGCCACTCCACCGTCACTGCGGCGGATGTGATGGTGATCCCACGCTCTTTTTCGAGCTCCATGTGGTCCATCTTGGCTCCGTCACCGCCTCCGCGCACTTCTTGAATGCGGTGAATCATCCCTGTGTAGTAGAGGATTCGCTCGGTGAGGGTGGTTTTGCCGGAGTCAATGTGGGCAGAAATCCCAATGTTTCTGTACTGGTTGAGCTCGAATTTGCGTTTTGTCATATGGATCCCATGCTCTATGGTGGAAAAAAAATTTGCATGCTTACAACGGGTTGACCCGCTTGAATAGCATTTTCAATGGGTTTATGCAACTTACTTTATTTTTAAGGGGACAGCTTTTTACTTCCTTAAATTTTACTCATCATGTTTACAAAAATATGAAAAATTTCCTTGGAGTGCGGCTTGGGTTGTTGGATATCGCTTCTCATTTGGGAGTCTAGAAAAATACTCAAAATATCTGAGTACATCATGTGGATTCCACTCATTATCCTGAGATATGCGGCATGTACAATAACCTCTCTGCTCATCGGCTGGGGCTAATCGTCTATTACCCAAGTGTGAGAGGCTATTGGCAGTGGAATATTTTAGCTTGTACACGGGGTATATTTCATCTTGGTATTGATACGCAATGACCCATAGAGGAATGTAGAATTGAGTTTGACAAGCATGTGCATCGAAGGGAAGACGGAAGGTTTGGAAGTCAGAATAATATAAAAGCGGTAGCATCCAGACAGTTGCTAGCTTCTGCTTGTGTGTCGCGAAAAAGCTGTGTGTGTGGTGAAGAAGCTCTTCTAAGATCGTAATTCCTTTCCCATCAATCCATGTCTTGGATAAAGAAAAGGAGATGCTGATTTTATCAGCTTGATAATGCTCCCGCATCTCTTGGGGCAGAGGCATATCTACGATAGATACATGATCATGATAGGGCTTAAGTACTGGCGTTACTCCTGCTACACCCTTTCGTGGCACGGGACTGGACGTGAACTTGGTTGGGCTTGTTCTTGGAGTGCCAATGGGACTGGGTGATATGCACTGGGTTATGGGACTGAGTATGTACTGGGTTGGTGTTGCCCTTGGTGTGCCAATGGGACTAGGTATGTACTGGGTTGGTGTTGCCCTTGGCGTGCCAATGGGACTAGGTACGTACTGGGTTGGAGAATCAGCACCTTGAGTATTCAAACAAGAAAATAGGCTACAGGCAAATACGAGTATGTATTTCATTAGATCTCCATTTTTTATCGCAATTTGTGCTATGCGGGGTAAGGCGGAGAATTTCTTATATTTTTACCCATACAATGTCAAGGTGTTTCCGCCGTAGGATTGGGGACATAATTAAAGGGACA
Source organism: Deltaproteobacteria bacterium (assembly GCA_947475005.1). GTDB lineage: Bacteria > Bdellovibrionota_B > Oligoflexia > Oligoflexales > Bog-1112 > CANIBL01. Next base: position 26,134 of record CANJLI010000024.1, read on the forward strand.
CCCGACTGCAATGGCATTCGGCTAAGGAATCTTATGTGTCTGGCATTCTGGGGATGAGATCGGGGACAGCTACCGAATTATTGGGGGTGGAGGCGTGCGCCTCCACCCCCAATAATTCGGTAGCTGTCCCCGATCTCATCCATAAATAGAGGGAAATGCACCTCTGTACCAAGGCTATCCTGCTCAAGGTTTCTTAGCCGAATGCCATTGCAGTCGGGTGTCCCTTTAATTATTTTTCCCAAACTGCGCAGCTGATCCCCCACATGACATGAAATGTAGACCCACTCGGGCCACTATGATAAAAAGATGCGTTATTTTTGCTACAGCTCAGTAGGAATCCCCATGTTTGATACACTTAGCGATGGCTTTCGCAAGGCCACGTCCCGGTTAACCGGGAAATCAGTTCTTACCGAAAAAATCCTCTCTGAGGCCATAGAAGACATCCAAAACAGCCTGTTAGAGGCCGATGTCGCGTATCCCGTTGCCAAGCAATTTCTCCACGATGTGAAAGAAAAAACCCTGGGGCAAAAGGTCAGCCTGCGTGCAGGGCAAGGGGAGGCTCGCATGCGCGTCACCCCCAAAGACCACTTCGTGCAGATCTGCCAGCAGGAGCTCGAAGCCCTCATGGGCCCCGTGGATACCAACTTGGCATTTCCCTCCAATCGACCGGGCTCTATCATGCTCGTGGGCTTGCAAGGAGCTGGAAAGACCACAGCTGCCGGTAAACTAGCCTTGTATTTCTCCACCCAGAAGAAACGCAAACCCCTCTTGGTAGCAGCGGATATTTACCGTCCTGCTGCGGTGGAGCAGCTCAAAACCTTGGGCGCTCGCGTGGGTGTCCCCGTGTTTTCTCTTGAGAATGCGTCCCCCGTGGAGATTTGCCGTCAAGCGACCTATAAAGCTGTGGAGCTGGGGTGCGATACTCTCATTTTTGATACAGCAGGCCGCCTCACCGTAGACGAAGCCTTGATGCAAGAGCTGGTGGACATTAAAAAGCAGGTCCACCCTGACCATATCCTCCTTGCCTGCGATGCCATGATGGGGCAGGATGCGGTGACCACCGCCCAGGCATTTACCCAAGCCCTCGATCTTAGCGGATTTATCATGACCAAGCTGGATGGGGATGCACGCGGTGGCGCGGCACTCAGCATCAAGCAAGTCACTGGCAAACCCATTAAGTTTCTGAGCACAGGGGAAGAACTTGATCGCTTGGAAGTATTTCGACCTGAGGGCCTTGCCAGTCGGATCCTCGGTATGGGCGATGTGCTGGGGTTGATGAGCGATTTTGAGAAGGTAGCTGGGGAAGAACGCCAAGAGGATGCCATGCGCATGCTGGAGGGGCAGTTCACTCTCAAAGACTTCTACGAACAGATTACTTTGATTCAGAAGATGGGGCCGTTGCAAGATGTGATGGCCAAGTTGCCCATGCAGCACTTGCTCCCTAAAAATGCTTCGGTGAACGAAAAGGAGCTGCTGCGCATCAAAGCCATGATCGATTCCATGACAGCAGAAGAGCGCATGCGGCCCGATCTCATCGCAGAGAGTCGAGCGCGCCGAATCGCACGGGGTAGCGGACGCAGCATGCAGGAAGTTGCAGAGTTAATGAAGAAATTCAAAGCTATGCGCTCCATGATGGGGAATTTGGGCAAGGGGCTTCTCGGACGCATTCCGGGGATGGGTTCTCTGTCTCAGATGAACCAGCTGCGTAAGATGGCCTCCGGTGGGGGCCTCGAAGGGGGTGGCATGGAGGGGCTGATGTCCCAGTTTGGGTTGAACCAAAAGATCCCCTCTTTTTCCGCAGCCGCTCGAACCATCGACCGTGACAAGGTAAAAAAAGCCAGAAAAGCGGCCAAAAAAGGCCGAAACAAGAGAAGATAGATGACCACGACACTGATAGACGAGCCCGTTCTTGCTACCCGCAAGGTTCACATTGAAACTTGGGGCTGCCAGATGAACGTGGCAGATAGTGAGAAGATGCTGGGCCTGCTTCAGGGTCAAAACTACCAACTGGTAGATACCCCCGAGCAAGCGGACCTCATCGTGCTCAATACGTGCCATATTCGAGAAAAGTCCACTCACAAGATCATGAGCCGCCTCGGGGTACTTAAGGAGCTTAAGCTCACGAATCGAGGCTTGAAGATTGCTGTGACCGGTTGTGTGGCACAAGCCGAGGGAGAAAAGCTCCTGAAGCGAGCCCCTACCATCGACTTACTGATGGGACCTGGAAAAATCGACGAGCTGCCGAGACTATTGGAAGAGGTCAAAGAGACCCATCGACCTGCAGTGGCCCTTGGATTTATTAGTGGACGAGGGGATCATACCCACGAGACACCGGAAGAAATCGCAAAGTCCCAGGCAGCTGCCTTTGAGGAGTGTCAACATCCGGTACCGTCTCTCGTGGGTCGCAACGAGATCTCTCGGTTTGTCACCATTCAGCAGGGGTGCAACAATTTCTGTACGTTCTGTGTGGTGCCTTTTACCCGGGGCAAAGAAATTTCCGTTAAACCCCCTATCGTAATGGCCAAGGTACGTTCCTTCCTGCAACAAGGGGCCAAGGAAATCACCCTGTTGGGGCAGAATGTGAACAGCTACGGCCTCGATTTGGTGGAAAACGGGAGGTTAACTCCTACCGCAGACGGCCCTTTTGTGGACCTTTTGCGGGAGCTGTGTACCATTCCCGAGTTGGCTCGGGTTCGTCTCATCACCTCCAATCCCCACGATTTTACCTTCCCCCTGGCTCAGCTTTTTGCCAGTGAACCCAAAATGGGCAAGTATTTTCATCTCCCTGTGCAGAGTGGAAGCGACGTTATTTTGGAAAAGATGAAGCGAAAGGTCACCGCTGCTGACTATCTTCGTCGTGTCCAATGGTTGCGAGATGCGGTACCTGATATGGCCTTATCCACTGATTTAATTGTGGGATTTCCCGGGGAAAGCGACGCAGATTTCGATGCCACCTTGTCCTTGGTGGAGCAGGTGCGCTACCATTTCCTTTATGCATTTGGCTATTCTCCTCGCAAGCACACGGCTGCAGTTCGGTTCAAGGATGTTGTGCCGGAAGCCGTGAAAACCAAGAGATTAGCAGCTCTCAACGCTCTACAGGATCAAATTACAGTAGAAATCAACGAAGCCACTATCGGTAAGACGCATAAGGTGCTATTTTTGTACCCCAGCAAGAAAAAACCAGATTGTTTCTACGGTCGCAATGCCCAGTTTCAATTGGTTCAAGTCGAATCGAAAGCATCCCTCGTAGGGCAAGAACTCGACGTCTGTATCACAGAAGCTAACAAAACAGCTCTCGTGGGGACGCTGGTATAACCTCCCAATTTATAAGCAATCGGCACCCATAACTCGATAGAAGGAATAGACTGTGACCGTTACCCGCAATAATAGAATTCGTAACATTTGTATCATCGCTCACGTTGACCATGGCAAGACAACCTTGGTGGACCATCTTTTGCGTCAAGCGGGCTTGTTTCAAAGCCATGAAGCAGTTACAGACCGGATGATGGATTCCAACAGCTTGGAGCGTGAGCGTGGGATTACCATCGCAGCCAAAAACGCAGCATTTGCCATTGGACCCACCAAGGTGAACCTCATCGACACCCCAGGCCACGCCGACTTTTCTGGGGAAGTAGAACGTATTCTGTCTACCGTAGACGGATCGATCCTTCTTGTGGATGCAGCAGAAGGGCCTTTGCCACAGACTCGCTTTGTGTTGAAGAAGTCCTTGGAGCAAGGTCACCGCATTATCCTCTGCATCAACAAGGTGGACCGCAAAGAAGTGCAAGGAGATAACTTCAAATCTTTGCACAAAGTAGTGGACCAGGTGTTCTCTCTTTTCCTCGAGTTGGGTGCAACGGAAGAGCAGTCTGAATTCCCAATTTTGTATGCATGTGCAAGAAAAGGCTGGTGTACCACCGATTTGGATGAAGTGCCTGCCTTGTTGAACGAGGAGAAGACGGGTTCCTTGAAGCCCATGTTTGATTTGATCCATGATTATTTGCCACCTCCAAGCATCGTAGACGGTGAGCCGATGCGGTTGTTGTTTTCCAACATCAGCTGGTCGGAGTACCTGGGACAATTGGGTGTGGGCAAAGTGTTTGCAGGCAAATTGGAGAAGAACCAAACTGCGTTCCACCATACTCTTGATGAAAATGGTAAGCCGGTGGTTAAGCGAATCGTGCTGCCTAAGATTTTTGTTTATGCTGGTATGAAGCAAGTGGAAGTAGATTCTATTGAAGCTGGCGATATTGCAGCTGTTTCAGGGTGCCAAAGCATCCTAATCGGGGATTGCTTAACTGCAACCCAAGAGCAAGTACCGATGCAGCGTATTAAGGTGGAAGCGCCTACCATGCGTATGATTTTCTCCATCAATACCGGCCCATTGTCTGGACAAGAAGGGGAAGCAATCCAAGCCCGTAAGTTACGTGATCGCTTGCTCCAAGAGTGCAAGGTTAATGTGGCGATGCAGTTTCAGCCCACCGAGACCACCGAGCAGTTTTATTTGTTGGGTCGAGGGGAATTGCAGTTTTCTGTGTTGGTCGAGCAGATGCGCCGTGAGGGATTGGAGTTCATGATTGGACGTCCAACCATCCTCTTGCGTGAAAATGAGAATGGTGAAAAGGAAGAGCCAGTAGAAACCGTGTACATCGATATGCCGAGTGAGTCTACCGGTGCGGTGACCGAGCTGATGCAGCTGCGAAAGGGTGTGCTTGAGTCCTACGACAATCTTTCTGAGACACGGGTACGGTTGCAGTTCTCGATCCCATCTCGCAGATTCTTCGGGGTGCGCAGTCACGTGCTCACCATTACCAAGGGGGAGGGGATTTTGAGTTCCGAGGTTACAGGATTTATCCCGTACCAAGGTGCCCAGTTCTCTCGTGCCAACGGAAGTTTGATCTCCGATCGAAGCGGCAAGACCACTGCATACGCCTTGGGCAACCTGGAAGAACGCGGCAAGATGTTCATCCGACCTTCTACTGAAGTGTACGAGGGGATGGTCATCGGTGAGTGCAGCCGAGACAACGATATGAACGTGAACCCGGTTCGAGGCAAGCAGTTGACCAACGTGCGGTCTACGTCTTCCGATGGGATCACCATTTTGGCTGGTGTGCGAGATATGTCCCTCGAAGAGTACATCGAGTGGATCGATGATGATGAGTGGATCGAATGCACCCCGAAAAACATCCGAGTTCGTAAACGTGAGCTCTCTGGGACTAAGCGTAGCGTCGTACGTACGAAGAAGTGATTTTTACTTGGAAATTCTAGGGAATCCTAGAATGGTGCTTTCTTAAGGGGACACTCGGCCGCGGGGTGTCCCCTTTTTCTTTCTCCCCTCTTCATCATCCTGAAGCGTAGCGAAGGATCTCCTAACTTTGTAGTCTGCTTTAATTCTTTCTTTGTAACTGCCCAGGTAGTTGTTTTTTCTTTTTTCTTGGGGCACCAGCTGCGCAGTTGCCCCAAACCCCTCCTTGCCACGCAATGGGAGAGTCGTTCATGAAGTCAAAGAAAGCAGAGGGAAGGCCGGCGCTCAGGCAGATTCTTCCC
>CANJLI010000025.1 GCA_947475005.1 Deltaproteobacteria bacterium
CCTACCGCATCTCCAGTTATTTTGTATGGTGATCTTGTTTCCCAAGTGGCTCAACCCTTTCAGGTATCTCTGAAAATATTCTAGGTTTAAAACTAGCTCTGACAACTGTATTGAAATCGTAACACATTGATATTAAATGTATATTTATCCATACAAAATAACTGGAGATACGGTAGGTTTGGGTCCCCCCAAGCGGCTGCCCTTCCCTCCGTCTTCTTTGCTTTTATGCACCGCTCCCTCGTTGCTACAAAACTCTAGGAGCTACGGGAGAAAGCGGTCAGATTCCTTTCAATTACCATTTGAGGGGCCAAGGGCAGCCAGGTAGAGGGATCCCGACGGGTTGTAAATCGCAGCCTGGTTTTTAGTTTCCATGACGGAGGCCCTGTCTGCGATTTCAAGAGTCGGGAAGAATCTGCCTGAGCGCCGGCCTTGGCATCTAATATGGTAACCAAAAGGAATCTGACCGCTCTCCCCTTGCGTGGCAAGGAGGGTTTGGGCAACTGCGCAGCTGGTGCCCAATGAAAAAAAGAAAAAAAAGAAAAAGCATTATCTCTCACGAGAAACAGAAGCCCAAATCGAAACACAAAACAAAGTCAAACACATACGCACCGCGGCATCTTGAAACGAATTTTGTGTCAGCCCTGTAAGTAAGAATAACCACCAAGTCTGTAGAAAAACAGAGCGAGCCAACGGGGATTTAATGCGGTTGCGGCACGCATGCAAGTACCACCCGATCCAGACCAGAAAGAAGGAAAAACCAATCAGACCCTCATTCACAAGCACTTGGAGAAAGAGATTGTGAGCGGGATAGGGTTTGATAAAATCTGGCAATCCAACAGCCTCATAGTAGGGCATCCGGTATTTTTCAGTGATTCCAAATCCATGTCCCATGAGGGGACGTTCCAAAAACATGTTGGCATGTACATGCCAAAAGGCCAGTCGATCATCTGCATACGGGCTGTGATTATCCACACCTTGCCCAGCTAGCATGTTCCGTACATTGTGAGACACGATATTATCGGTGGATAAGACCCCCCCCACCGTGAGGAGCAAAAGGCAGACGGCACCGATACGCAGGGAGCCCCGCAATAAGAGAAAGAGATTCCAGAGCAGAATCATCAAGGAAAAGGCTTGCACCGTACGAGAACGCGTGAGGATCAAAATACCTCCGATGGCTGCGAGGAGCAACCAACCGGATGCTTTTTTGGGGAACCGCAAACACCACTGCACCGAAAGGGGCCAAAGCAAACAGGCTGCATAGGCGAGGGTAAGGGGATGAGAGAACAGTCCTTTCGGACGTCCATCATCTACAGCCAAAGATACCCCCACGAGTCTCCACCTCCATAGGTATTGAGACAAAACCAAAAGCCCCCAGCCTACACACACGATAACCAAGCAACGCCCGATTTGTTTCCAGTGCCTCTCCTGCAGCTGGCCATATCGCATGCGATACAACAGGGGAAGTAAGGCCCATAGCCAATATCCGAAAGATTCGAAAGGAAATCGGGTGGGTATCTTTCCATTACACACTCGGGCTATAATTCCCCAGAGGATAAAAAGCAGGGTACTAATAAACGGAACTTGGAAGGTGGAGACGAGTTGACCCCACGATTCTACATTTTTCTTCTGTAGAATTTGAACCCCTAAAGCGCCGGCACACAAACCCATTGCAATGTTTTGTACCGCTACTCCAAAGGGAAAAACCATACAGGCCAATAAAAAAAACAAAGGAGCCCGACAGACAACAGCAGAATCAGATCGCATGATGGGCACGCTCCTTGGAAGCCTTTTTTCACAACAATAAAAACAATGAATATAGTATAATGAAAGCAGCATAAAACTCAAGTTGTTGTACGATTGTGGAGGGAGGTAACTCCCATTTCAAAAAAGGGTGAGAGATAGGAAATCTCCAATGCAGCTTCTGACAAAAATCCGTTGTATGGCGCTGGCCCTTGTTTGCTCACTGTGCCAAGCTGAGGCGGGCCTACTCTACCAGTGGGACCCTGTGCCTCATGCTGTCTCTTATGTGGGTAAGGTTGATACGGAGAAGGGGCCGATTTTTTTTCGTACGTCGGGTACCAAAATTCTATTAAAGGAAGCGGCCACGAATATTCAAATCTCTGCCTATGGTGCCAGAGGTCATTTGTTACAAAAGAAAAGCCCTCGCCCGATGGATCTGGACCTATCTCCCGTCGCACATCCGTTTCCTTTTCCCTTGCTGAAGCCTCCCTCTACAGAACCCGCCACAAAAGAAGACTCGAAAGAGCCTGCAGGAAAAGAATTTCTGTTTTCACGCACCCCCTATCGATATCTATCGGTCTATTTAGGAGCTGGACAAGAAAATTTGCGAGCCTCTAATCTGAACAGCAACTATTCCGGAAAGGCAGATTTGGGCAATTCCGGCCTCGCCCTACAAATCACCTTGACCCCCCGGAGCTCTCTTTCTGCGAATGTACATGTCTACCCTTTTTCTACCTCAACACAAGTCAACCAAACAGAAGAAATAACTGCAGTTAGACGTAGTTATCTCACAGCCGCCTATATGTATCGATTGGATACACTTTCCCTCCCTCATACTTCCATTCAAGTTGGGGCCGGTGCATTCGAACTCCCCTTCTTGATGGAACCCCAAATGTCTGGAGACACTCCGGCCCTTCGATCCATCTTTGTAGGCGGCCCCTATGTGGGGATATTGTATCTACGCCCTCTCGGTGCTTTCCCTGCTTTATCCCTTGGGGGCATGCTTACAAGTATCCCCATCCTCTTCGGGTCAACCTCTGGAATGAGCCTCGAAGCAAGTGGGCAGGCCTTATTCTTTCCGGTAGACAATGTCTATCTAACGGGCGCTCTTCTCTATCGGTATCAAAAAATTACAGGGTCTATTGATTGTCCACGTCAGAAGGCCTGTCAAGAAACAGCACAGACAAAAAGCGATCTATATCTTACTACCATTGGCATTGGATTGTTTTTTTAACTTCGATTCCTCCGAGATTGAGAAGTGATGTATGGAAGAAGAAAAATGTTTTTTACAGAAAAAGAAGAAAAATGTTTTACTTTTATTTTTTTTTAAGTAAAACTTGTTGGTGTTCGTCGGGTATATGGTAATATGGTATCAAGGTGCTGGGTTCATTTCTTCATATACAAAGAAATGTGACAGCTACCACAACATAAGTCCCCTGTTGGGGATCGTTTTTTTACAAGGAGATCGAAGATGGTAAAGAAGAAAGCAGTAGCAGCAGCGATGGACGGTGTAGTAGCAACAACTACGAAGAAGAAGACCACCAAGAAGAAAGCCACCAAAAAAGTAGCGAAGAAAGCTACTAAGAAGGCGACGAAGAAAGCTACTAAGAAAGCCACCAAAAAAGTAGCGAAGAAGGCGACGAAGAAAGCTACTAAGAAGGCAACGAAAAAAGTAGCAAAAAAAGCCACCAAAAAAGTAGCAAAAAAAGCCACTAAGAAAAAAGCCGCGAAGAAAAGAGCTACTAAGAAAAAAACCACAAAAAAGAAGTAATTCTTCTCTTTTGTGATTTTGCATGATCTTAAAAAGCCCCCTTCCTCTTCTCTGGGAGGGGGCTTTTTATTTTTTAGAACCTGTGCCTGAAGACAGCTTCTAAAGGGGGACGCCCACTATGAAATCCAGCCTTCAGCTACTACAGGCTTGGCTTCGAAGTCAGTGTCGTTGGTTGTATTACCATGCGGCCCAAGAGGGTGTTCTTTTTCTTTGCTTCGTAGGAATCGTCGGTCTATGGATGTTCATGCTACAGGATATAATTCATACCAAGATTGGGGTGTTATCACCTGTAATCTATGGGAGAATTACCGATGGAGCCCTGTATCTTACTTTTGGTTTACATGCACTTTTTTTACGACAAAGTACCCAATATCTACAATCTACAATCTGGTGGGAGTTTCATACTCGAATGGGGGGTGCTCCCTCTAGCAGTCAGTGGGCAAAAGGCATTATGCTTACCTTGCTCTATGGAATTACGACCCTATTTGTTGTGAGTATATCGAGCCGCCTCTTTGGATCCAAACCAGCATTCCATTGGGCGCTATTTTCAGTAGGTTCCATACTTGCAGGATATAGTCTTGCCGCATGGTCACGAAGACCTCCTGTCTTTTCTTTGGCTCCCCCTCGAATCCCATCTTCTCAATTGGGTGCTTTGGTCTGGGGATTGTTACGCCCTATTTTTCTTCCCCATGGCAGTCGAAAAGCTTCTGTTTTTTTCTTGCTGGCAACGGGAAATGGATATCTTGCATACTCTCATTTTCCGGATTTTGTCTGCGTGTTGTACACCTTTTTGCTGGCGTTGCTACCTGTAGGTTCCCTCACCCAGCAACTGTCTCGCAACTTGGCTTACCATGGATTGGAAACCCAACACGGCATTTCGGAGAGCACCTATCTAGAAGCACTCTATTTGTGTACGGGTGGATTGGGTCTGATTGGAGGAGTCATTTGTAGCCTCAGTTGGAGCATAGGCCTAGGAGCAGCAGGTGAATATGGATCTTTCTGGATAGCCACCGTACTGATCGGTGTGTATCTATCCCCTCTTTGGGTATTGAGCACCTGCTGGTTGCAGCTCGATCCCCATAGACCCACCTTGCCTTTTTTGACTGCACTGTTGGGGGGCATTTTCTTTGCAAGTGCAATTTATGCAACCCCATGGGCCTGGGTGGGATTCCCCTTATTGTATCGCTACGGCACCCTAAGCCAAATGGGCAGGAGAGTGAAATGAGTTTTTTGGAAGCCCGAGAGGTGCACAAGGCATTTGGAACGCAGACGATTTTACAGCCTCTCGATCTGGATGTGGCCCGTCAAGATTGTACCGCTCTACTGGGGGGAAACGGAGCTGGAAAATCTACGCTGCTCGAGATTCTATCAGGTAATTTATCTGCCTCTTCTGGCAGTGTATCCCTTGGGGAGCATATACTACATCCCTCAGATTGGAAGTTAAAAAGTACCATCGGGTATTTACCCCAACGTCTCTTGTTGCCCGCTTGGGCGACACCATGGGAATTGCTGACCTATGCTTGTGCTCTACGTCAAATTCCCCATGGGAAAGAGGTAGCAAAAAAGGAGATGGAATTTTGGGAGGGCGCCCATTTTCTATCGGTACCGATTGCCCATTGTTCTCACGGGATGAAAAAGCTAGTGGGTATTGCTCTCGCTACTTTTTTTTCCCCAGAGTTATTGATTTTAGATGAGCCCCATGCAGGCTTGGATGTGTACCACATTCGCCTATTGGAGACGTATCTGGAAACCCGAAAATCTGCAGGAAAGCCCACATTGATTAGTTGTCATCTCCTGCCGGTATTGGCTCGGTTTGTCACAGGGGCTTACTGCTTGCGCAGTGGGGTTTTGGCCCGAGGGCCGGATTTATCGGGGCTGCGCCCCGATGAACGCCTTGCGGCGTTGGAGTCTTTGGTTTTTTCTTCTCTTTAGTTTATGTGGAACCAGCTGCGCAGTTTCCACACCTCCTTGCTTCGCAATGGGAGAACAGAAATCCATTTCTAGAATGACACGTCAAGGCCGGCGCTCGCTCGGGGCCTCTTACTACATTGTTCTTCCCCCCTTCGTGCTCCGCACTCAGGCTGAACCCTACCAAGCGTCCACTAGACGCTTGGCTTAACGGGTCCGACCCCCCAAGCGGCTGCCCTTGACGCGTCATCCTGGAAATACAGCTCCGTTCTCTCGCTGCTACCGAATCTTTGTAGCTACGAGAGAAAGCGGTCGAATTCCTTTCAGTTAACATGAAAGGGGCCAAGGGCAGCCGCTTGGGAGGACCTACCCGGGTCACAAATCGCAGCCTGGTTTTTACTGTCCATGACGGAAGTCCTGTCTGCGATTTTGAGAGGGTGGGAGGCCCCGAGCGAGCGCCGGCCTTGGCTTCTAACATGTTAGCTGAAAGGAATTCGACCGCTCTCCAAGTGCGAGGCAAGGAGGTGTGGAAACTGCGCAGCTGGTTCCACAACAAAAGCAAGGAAGGGTCTAAGGGAAAACTGCGCAGCTGGTTTCCCTTAGAAAACCAAAGCTGGTTTCCCTTAGAAAACCAAAGCTGGTTTCCCTTATTTCAACAAACGAATCTTAACCACATCCCCGCGAGGGACCTTACCCAACAGGCAAGAATAATCAGCTGCAACCTGTACAGCCTCCCGGAGGATGGCATCATTATCCACGGTAGAGGCGGTAGCATCCTTGTATTTTTTCTCTGCTTCTTTTTGCTTCTTTTCCTCTTCCGCCAACTCTTTTTTGGTTTTTTCCTTTAAACTCACCAAATACCGGTCGGTTTTGTTCTTTTCATACTCCACGATGGCATCCTGAATTTCTTTAAACTCTTTGGACTTGCTCACTCGCTCCACGCTGGTTTTCTGCAGCGTATTGATTATGTCAGAAGACACCATATTGTAATTCTTATGAGCCGCAGGCGCTACCTGCTCCCACGGTAACGGATTGTCATAAAACTCCTCTCCCATCTCTCCATGGTCGCTCACATTGGGCAACACGATGTCAGAGGTGACCCCCCTCAATTGCGTACTCTCCCCATGAGGCCGATAAAACTTGCTCATGGTGATCTTCACAGCACCCAATTGCTCCCCTGTCTTTGCATGCAGGCCTTGTGCTGCATCCCGCTCTCCATCCGACAGGTCATTGAGTACCTGCACAGTCCCCTTACCGAAGGTGTGCTTCGACCCCACCACAATCCCCCGCATATAATCCTTAATCGCCCCTGCAAGAATTTCACTGGCACTGGCAGATTGACGGTCGATGATTACTACCAGCGGCCCTGTGTAAATTGCTGGGCCTTCATATTGGCTGACATAAGGTTGCCCTGTCGCTGCCTTGGTTTGCACCATAGGCCCACTGCCCAAAAATTTGCCCGACACGTTGATGGCCTCATCGAGAGACCCTCCTCCATTGAGGCGAATGTCCAGTACCACCGCATCGATTTTCTGCCCAGCTACCTTTTTCAACAAAGCCTCTACATCCCGAGAGGAGCTACGAAAGTCTTTCTTATGAGCTTGACGTCCATCAAAATCCATATAGAAAGAAGGTAAATCGATCACAGCTACTTTCAGCATACGGGAAGGCTTCGCCTTTTCCTTTGTTTCCACTTCATAGAGCTGCAGCTTGGCAGCGCTGTCTTCGAGTTGAATGCTGTCTCGAATTAACGGTGCAATGATTTCCTTGTCTTGCCGACGAATGGTAAGCCGAACCTCCGTACCTTTCGGACCTCGAATCAGCTTTACGACATCCTTCAAATCCATATCGATAACATCTACCGGCGCTGCGGCATTGTTATCTTTGAGTTTATTGCCTTTGCCTTGCGCAACTGCATCGATACGATCATCGGGTTTGATCAAACCCGATTTCTGTGCAACCCCACCTGGAACCAAACTTTGTACGTACGTAAAACCATCCTCATACCGCAACAAAGCACCGATGCCCTGCAAAGAAAGACTCGTGGCAATTTTAAACTCTTCCATCTGCACCGGCGGCATATAGTTGGTATGGGGGTCCAAGGCAGAAGCAAAACTATCCAAAGCCGCTTCATAAATTTCTTTGGAAGTTAATTCCTTCTGTCGCTTCTTAGCCAGTTCATACCGATGCTTCAGTTTTTTGCGGATTTCTGCATCGGTTTTGATGCTTTTCTTTAACTGCAAGTACTGAAACTTGACCCGTTGCCTCCAACGCCCCCAACTCTCCTCCAATGTCTTGGGATAAGGCAAATTTTTGCGATCGAGATTCATCTTTTCATCGGTAGTAAAATCAAATTTCTCTGCCTGGATCATTTGATCTATCTTTTCATACACTTCTGCCACACGTTTGGCATAGATATTAAAGATATCATCGATACCCTGGCAACTTTTTGCCGTTACAATTTGAGAAAGTGAGGCTTCATGCTTCTTCTGCAAGGCATCAATATCACCTTGTAGGAAATACATTTTCCCTGGATCCCAATATTTCACCATATTGGAAAACATTCTCTTGCTAAGTTCACTGTCAAAGTTGTGAATCGACAAGTGATAGCGTAAATAATACTTCTGCAACTCCCCGGTACTCATACAATTTAAGGAAAATCCCGTCGCGCTAGCACCGATAGTCAGACAGAATATTACTGCCATTCGAATCATTTTCATTATGTTTTCCTCTGACAAGAGGTGCAAAGACCATATAAGTATAACCGATGGCTATATAATTTAAAGCCTTTCTCAAGGGCGATTTGCCTTTGCACCGATTCAATTTCTTCATTTTCAAATTCTGCAATTTCTCCACAAGAAATGCAGATCAAATGATCATGGTGACTACCGGGAGGCGACAACTCAAATACAGAACGACCGTCTGCAAACACACATTGCTCTACCAACTTGGCTTCTTTCAGTAAATTGAGCGTACGATAGATCGTAGCCAAGCCTACTTTCTCACCTTTTTCATTTACCCGCTGATAAAGTTGTTCAGCTTGTACATGGGCTGGCATCGCAAGAAATTCCTCTACGATCATCTTGCGTTGCTTGGTCTGTTTGAGTTGATTGGCTAGCAGGTAGGCATCTAATCCATCCCAAAACCACTTGCTTCCTGGTTTTATCATTGTATCCAGATATCCTTCAATCTTACCTAGCCAAAGAAGCCGCTCCAAATAGGGCCGTTAGATCTTCATCTGTGAAATCAAGACCTGCACCAAGAAAGTAATTGGGGACTTTTTTGATGCGACCCGTCGCAGGGTCAATGCGTGTAATATCGTCAACACCCGCATATCCGTAGAGGTGCTGGAAGAATAGAATACCTGCATATGCCTTGAAATGCGCTGTTTTTCTGTACAGATTCTTGGAATCCCAGTCAAAGGCTTCCAGAGAGATTTTAAGTCGGTCTTGAAATAGAAAGAAATCCCCTGCAAATCCACCGGTGGTCTGAAACAACCCAAAGCGTAATTGGGCATTATACCAACGTTTTCCAAATTGGAGGTTGAAACGAATGGCCTTTTTTTCCGAAATGCGCTCTCTGATCTGGCCGGTAGGCTTGGCATCTGGATGGGAGGGGGCCGAAGGGGGGAGGGTCTCATAGTTGGTATCCCGAATCGTTTCATTCACATCCGTCACCCCAATGAGGTAAAATCTATCAGGTCGCGTACGGAACACAAGATCAAAATAGTGCTGGGTGGACTTGTCCTTTCGGAGCTCACCGCGATAGCCGACCTGGATTTGGAGCTTGGTTGCAGGAGCGAGCACTTTACGCAAATCCGTAAGTGTATCCTCAATTTTAGTAAGGGCTACATCATCGTTGACCAATCGGCCTAAGGTGCCTTGCCCCCGGTTGATTTTGTCGGCAATCGAGCGAGCATCCTTTGCCACCACGTCCACATTTTGCATGGTAGCCTCGATCGAGGTCAGTATGCGCTCGATTTTTCCTTTGTTTTCACCCGTCACCAACTGGCGAATCCCACCCGTTAGCTCTTTAATATTAAGCACAATCTCTTGCAAGGCTGCTTCATTTCCGCCTACCACTTTACTCAAGGTTCGGGTGGTTTGCTGCAGATTGCTAATGGTTTCCCGTACATTAGTTCGATTTTCCTGTACGACAGTTTTTAATCCTTTAATAAGATCACGCAAATCAAAGACAATATCATGGATGTTACGGGCGCCTTCTGCACCCCCAAAGACCTCTGCAAAGGAGCTGGTTATTTTCTTCAGGTCTTGCGCCACTTCCCCTGCACTGGAAATCAAGGCAGACATACTCATATGAGTGGTAGAAGGGGGTATAAAATCCCCGTCATGTAAATATTGTCCGGTATCTTTTCCTCGAATAATTTCCAAAAATACGTCCCCGAGAAGGCCTTTTTCTTTAATCACCGCTTCGGAACCTGTGGGGATTTTTACCTGCCCCTCAATTTCCATTTCAATGCGAGTGGCGCTATCGAGAAGCTTAACATCAAGAACTTTCCCGATGGTTACCCCGTTTGTTTTTATGGATGTTTTGGCTACAATCCCAGATGCGTTGTCCACCAGGGTATAGTAGTTTTTCTTGTTTTTTCGATAGAACACATCGGGACTCAGTGCAAAAAACATGTAGCCGATAATGACTGCGGCTCCAGCAACAAATGCACCGACCTTTAACTCTGTGGACCAACTTGCTGCATTTTTCACAAAAACTCCATTGGGCCTTCCACACTGCCTGAAAAAAATTGGCGCACCACAGGGGAGGCCGCTTTTGTAAAGACAGAGGGAGGCCCTGCTAATTCCACACGCCCTTGATATAACATGATGATTCGATCCGCAGTAGCCAATGCCGCTTTCAAGTCATGACTGATCACAATAGAAGTAATGTCTTTCTCCATTTGATTGACTCGAACAATCAACTCATCAATCATTTCACTGATAAGGGGATCCATCCCCGTGGTGGGTTCATCATAAAGTAGAATCTGAGGCTTTGCGGCCAAGGCCCGCGCCAACCCCACCCGTTTTTTCTCCCCAGTGGAGAGAGCATCCGGATATTTTTTATGGGAATGAGGCAAATCGACCTGGTCCAAGACCTCTGACACCCGATGGTCAATTTGAGCTTCGGTAAGATTGGTGTGCTCTCTCAAGGGAAACTGGATATTCTCCTCTACAGTCATACTGTCAAATAATGCTGCATGTTGAAAAAGAATCCCAAATTTCTTGCGCACCTGCTGAAGGGCAGCATCATCCAATTGAGTAATATCCGTATCTTCTACATAGATTTGACCCGAATCTGGTTTTAACAATCCCATCATATGTTTGATGGTAACGGATTTTCCCTCTCCCGATTTTCCGATAATAAAAGTTAGCTCCCCTTTGCGAATTTCCAAATCTAAGTCTTGAAGTACGCAACGTGTGCCAAAAGATTTGCTAACCTGGGTAAAACGAATCATGATATCCAACGAATTTGAAAGTAACTGATTAAAAAATCAATGCACAAAATCATTAAAAGAGAGGTCACCACTGCCGTGGTGGTAGCAAGCCCAACACCTTTTGCCCCTCCCTCAGCCTGCAATCCCCGTCGACAGCAAATGACAGATATAAAAAAACTAAAAATAAACATCTTACGAAGGCCAACAATAAGATCGTGAGGCACGACCATAGTGTTCACCCGTTCAAAAAAAACACCCTGATCGACGTCGTATAAGAATAGGGCTATGATCAAGGCTCCCACGATGCCTATTGCCATAAAAACCCCACATAAAAGGGGCATCATCACCATGGAAGCAAGTACACGGGGTACCACTAGATAGTGAAGGGGATTCACTGCCATGGCCTCCAAAGCAAGCACTTGTTCTTGCACTACCATTGTGGAAATCTCTGCAGTCATAGCGGCTCCCACACGCCCAATGAGCAAAAAAGCGGTAACCAGAGGAGCAAGTTCCGTAGCCAAGGCGATCCCTGTTGCCCCTCCCATTAAGCTTTCTGCTCGAAAGATCATAAAAATGCCACCAATTTGCAGACCAAATACAGCACCTGTGAAAAACCCGGTTAGCAGGATGATTGGCAAGGATTGATTGCCGATGCTTTCCAACTGTTGCCAAATCTCTCGAGCTCGAAAAGGAGGACGCACCAATTGTCGGCACACTTCTCGCAAATAGAGAACAAAACTTCCGATAGTCAATGCAGATTTTTCTAGCTGTGCGTAAATGGAAGCCTCCTTCTACTCTCATTCAATTATAAAGCGGGTAAGGATATTGAAAGGTTGCAGAATTTGCCTAGCCCAACTGCTGAGAAAGACGTTGTAACGCTTCTACACTGACCAACACCTGAGATTGTTCCTCCACCTCCAGAAAAAAAGGCTGGAAAGTGTCGGGTAGGTTTTTTTGCAATTTTTCCTGGGCTTTCTTTTCTTCTTGCACCCTTGCCCGCATATATCCAACCATAGGACTCCAGGGAGACTCGAGAGACAGGAGGGGTTCACGCAAGGAAAAGGGAAAGCAACGATTCAAAATAATACCATCCAAGGTATAGCGAGCTTGATGCAGGTGGTGAATGAGATTTTCTGCGGCACGCAGGGCGGGGGGATGAGGGGAAGTAACAAGGAGAAAACCTGCATCGGGTCCCCGTAAGGTTTTCAAAATTTGCAGGCTACGGGTATGGAACCCATCCATCACGGCTTGAATCAGCACCAAAAAATCTACTAACGCACGCAACGCATGAAATCCAGTGACCTTTGCTAGATTACCCATCATTTTTTCCCCCCAATTGGCCAATCTCCCGAGACCCAATTTGGAGGCAAAATAGAAGGGAGTCACCAGCCACTGCATGACTCGTTTTTCCATGAAATTCGCTAAAATATTAGGAGATTGTAAAAATTGTAGCGCTTGTGTATCCGGAGGCGTATCGACAAGCACCAAATCATACTCCCCCAGATCTTGAATTTCTTGCAGTTTGGCGAGGGCCATAAACTCCAAACACCCCACCAACTGAGTGCTCGCTACTCGGTATAAGGGGTTGGAGAGAATCCGAGCTTGGGTTGCCTGATCAGGTGCGTAACGCTGCACCATGCTATCGAATACAGATTTTGCATCCAGCATGGCTGCATCCAACCGTCCGTTTTTAGGTAAATCTGCCACCTCTACCGTACGCAACGTGCCCCCCAACTCGATCCCTAAAGCCGATGCCAATCGTTTGGCCGGATCGATGGACAGAAGGGCTACTTTTTTTCCGAGAGCCGCTGCTCGCAAGGCGACCGCAACGGAGCAACTGGTTTTGCCTACGCCGCCAGCTCCGAGGAGAATCAAAACTTTTTTACGCTGCAGGAGCGTTTCCAGAGAGGACGGCATGTAAAAACTTTCGTACGAATTCAGGTGTCAATGGCTCGGGAATTATCCCCCACTCAGGCAGCCAAAAAGTCTGTGCCAAGGAAACCCCATGGAGAGGCAATTCCCGCTGCAGCCATTGTTGACAGGTTACATTGTGATGAACTTTTTGTAGTAAGAAATCCTGCAAAGCGGAAGCAGGGAGACTGTCGATAGCTCCATATTCTTGCTTTGCCTCTAGCACCCGGTTAACCACCAGCGTGGAGAGGGCTACCGGACTTTGTAAATGGAGCTGCGAGAGAAAATCCAAGGTTTCATTTACCACCAACTCTTCAGCCAAAGTAACGAGTAAAAACCCACATTCTGTGGAGGTTGCGAGGAATTTTCGGATTTCCTTCACTTGTTCCAGCAAAGGCCCCACAAGCTCAGAGGCCAAAACGGCATCCAAAGTCGTCATCATCCCCAGAAAATGCCCAGAGGCAGGGGCATCATACACGATCCAATCGTAGGCATTTCGTTGTACCGTATGCTGCAGCCGCCCTAAGATCATAGTCTCGGCCAGCCCCGGAATGGCTTCTAAAAAGGTCTTCACCAATCCATTTTGAAAGACCTTGTCATAAAGCCGCGGCATCCGCAAACGGTCTACCACATATTCCTGCAAACAAGCCGCTGCATTTAGATTGATACCAAATAAGGAGCCATCAATTTGGGTTTCCTGGTGACCAAAGGGGGAAAGGCCAAATAAAGGAGAAAGCTGCTCTTGATCGGAGGCTTCCACTAGGAGTACTTTTTTCCCCTCCAAAGAGGCAGAATAGGCGAGACAAGCTGAGAGGCAGGATTTCCCTGTGCCGCCTTTGCCGCTCACAAAGAGCAATTTTTTCTCTAGTACTGAGGAAAGAAGCTTCATGATATAAAACCGGACATGATGATGGGAAACACATCGGGATCTACCGCTTGACCCCGATTACAGTATAGGATTTCGCTATGAGCCACGCTTCACTTTCTAGTCCGATGGTACAGGGGCTGAAGGCTTTCTACCAGCAAGGAAAAAATGTACGCCGGTGCAAAATCATCGGTACCATGGGGCCCGCTTCCTCTTCAGAAGCTACGATCCGAGAACTGATGCAAGCCGGACTCGATATCTTTCGCGTTAACTTTTCCCACGGTAGCCATGAAGACCATGCTACCACAATTAAAAATATCCGCCGAATTGCCAAGGAATGTGGGTTGTATGCCACGATCCTCCAAGACTTACAAGGTCCAAAAATTCGATGTGGCAAACTGCTGAATGGACAGCAACGCTTGGAAAAAGGGGCCAGCTACTACCTCCAATACGGAGAAGTACAAACCGATCCGAAAATCATCCCCATCGACTACCGCTACCTGTGTAAAGACATTCAGGTCGGTCAAACTGTCATGATGGATGATGGACTCCTGCTCTTGCGCATCGAAGCCATTGAAAATGCCCAGGCTCTTGTACGCGTAGAAGAAGGCGGTATACTCAAAAGCCGAAAAGGCGTGAATTTCCCCGAGTCTCATCTATCTGTGCCGCCCCTAACAGAGAAAGACAACAAAGACCTCCTATTCGGTGTGACCCAGCATGTGGATGCCATCGCTCTGTCCTTTGTACAAACGGCAAAGGATGTGGCTCAATGCAAGAAAATCATTCGCGCTTTAGGCGCGGATATCCCAGTCATTGCTAAGATCGAAAAATTCTCCGCCATTCAAAACATCGATGAAATCGCAGCCACTGCCGATGGACTAATGGTGGCACGCGGTGACCTTGGCGTGGAATGTCGCGTGGAACGTGTGCCTGGATTTCAGCGAAAAATTATCGAAGCAGCTGCTAAGTATTCGGTACCCGTGATTGTGGCGACGCAGATGCTCGAGTCCATGGTGGAGAATCCTCGCGCCACATTGGCGGAAATCGCCGATGTAGCGAATGCGGTGCTCGAGGGTGCGGATTGCGTCATGCTGTCTGCGGAAGTGGCAGTGGGCAAATACCCAGTGATATGTGTAGAAAAAATGGCATCGATCATTGAGGAAGTCGAGGGCTGGGTGGATTCCAATACCCAACGCTACGAACAGGTTGAAAACAATATGTCTCAGTGGGAAACCCACACCGCCATTGCCCGTGCTGTATGCGAAGCCGCGGATAGTTTACAGGCCCGCGCCATCGTATGCTTGACCCTCACAGGGTCTATCGCGCGGTTAATCTCCAGCTGGCGCCCCAAAACTCCCATCATCGCCATCAGCCCCCGTATGGATGTGATCCACCGACTGGGTTTTATGTGGGGCGTGCACAGCATGCAAAATCCTCTCTTTTACGACACGGATGTGTTGCTTCAGGATTTGCCTCGACTACTGAAAAGCTTGCACATTGTGCAAGCTGGGGATGTAATTGTAATTACTGCGGGGATTCCCATCAATGAAATGAAGTCCACGAACATGATTAAGATCAATCAAATCGAGTGATGGATCAACCTGTGGGGACACCCGATGGAGTGTCCCATCCCATCGGGATTGGGTCCACCTTCGGGATTGGGTCCACCTACCTTTTTAGAACAGGAATACCTACCTTTGGTAGGTATTCCTGTTCTAAAAAGGTAGGTGGACCCAATCCCTTGCAACCTAAAATGCAAATCGCATAAAATATTTTCTTACCCATAACAAAGGAAGAAAATATGAAGTTCATTTCTTGTCTATTCCTGCTATTTGCCAGTGAAAGCCTCCTTTATTCTTTCCCCCATGCAATGAACCCCGACACACACGTAAGAAGAAGAGTCATCATCGTTGGCATCGATGGCCTTGGAGGCCAGGAGCTACAAAAACTCATGGAGAAACGCCAAAAGGAATTGCCCCATTGGGAGGAATTGCTATCCAATGGAGCCTCCAACCTCACAGGGAAAACGGGGCACAGTCAGCTAAAATTTCACGTCACCCAACCGGGGTGGACCCAAGTGTTATCGGGTGTTCCCTCCGAAGTTAGCTTGGTAATGGAAAATGGAGATGGGAGTCGACGACAAGAAAGTGCTGCAAATTCCCCTAGCTTTCTACAACTAGCAAAATCTCAAGGACTTCATACGTTTGGAGCCGGCGTTGCCAACTTCATCGATGATCTAGACTCACAAAGTTCCGCTATCGACGGAGAGTGTTTACAGCCCCGTATTGAAAACGCTTCCTTTACGTATCACTGCGAAAAAAATGGGCTGGACCTATCGGTGCCACTGCTTTGTTCTGTAGCAGATTTGGGGCGGACCGCACCCTCTTGCAATCTCACCCATCATTATGGAATCACCTCACTAATTGAATCGGGAAATGCAGCCAGCAATCCCCTCTTTCACAATCCAGATCCATTGCTCCTTGCGCTCAACAGCGCCCATATTCTGGGTGAAAAAGGCGCAGATCGTTCCGATGTGATGTTTGGAGTATTCGATCATTTGGATTCCATAGGGCATCACCATGGATTTATCGATAATCCTCAGTATGAAGCGTATCTAGTTGGATTTATCCACCATGCATTGGGGACAATTTTGCGTGGGATTCAAAAATCAATTGAGGACAATGAGGAAGAGTGGCTTTTGGTACTCACCTCTGACCATGGAGGGCACAACGACAAAGTACGAGGAGAAAATGGAGAAATTTCTGAAAAAATTCCGAAAGGAGGTGGCCATGGAGGAAAGCATGGGGAATCTACGGATGAGATTATACCGTATGTGGTTGCTGTACTTGCAAAGGATCCACAGAGTCATGTTGTGGCCTATGAAGCAGTAGAACCTCTCGATGACTCTTTTACACAGCGCTCTGTTTTCCCTATGGTGTTGCATTTTTTAGGCCTCGACCTGCCAAAAAACAACTTCAAGTATGACGACGTGAAAGCAATTCAACTCCTAGGCAGAGGGGAAATCGTTTCTGCGAACCCGTAGCCAGGAGCGCTTCCCCGTATCTGTCGGTACCTTCTCCCAACTCCACCCTGCCTGCGCAAAAGCTTCCCGTACGCTACGGGCCACACTGTAGGTTACGAGAGTTACGCTCGGTGCAACGCAGGTACGCAGCTGGGTGAGCCAGGGGGCTGCCCATAGCTCCGGGGCTTTTTTCGCAGAAAAGGGATCGTACCAGATCCGCTCCCAGCCGGAGCTCGGCGCGTGGGCAAATAAAGTCTCGCGAATGTCTCCGGTGACACAGGTCCACTCGCAGGCAATCGGGCGGGTGGGATGGGGAATGTGAGCTTTCCAAACTTCGCCGCTAGTAGTGCTATGGAGGGCGGAAATAGGGGCGAGGGCT
The DNA here is from genome assembly GCA_947475005.1 of Deltaproteobacteria bacterium. Lineage (GTDB taxonomy): Bacteria > Bdellovibrionota_B > Oligoflexia > Oligoflexales > Bog-1112 > CANIBL01. The sequence goes on from CANJLI010000025.1 coordinate 17,043, forward strand.
TGTATCCAACTTCGCCAGCTCTCGGGCCAGTTCACCTGCCAGGGTCCCTGTACAATGCGTAGCGAGTTGAAAAGTGCCTGATTTTTTTCAAAACTTGTAAGGCATAGAGGCGCTGCTGCTTGGGGGTCCGCAAGCCAGCTCTCGAGGGTACACAAAGCGTTGTAACCCAGTCCTAGACCGACATCAAGGACGTAGAGGGGGGATGCATTTCGCCAGCGTTCCGCAATCTGGGAAGCCCGAATATAGAGCCCCATGGCCTCGGATTTGGCTCCAAAGCGGGAGTGGTAGCATTCGCCAATTTCTTCGCAGAACAGGGAAAAGCTCCCATCCTCGGTACTGATCAGATGGGCTTGTTGGGGAAAATCTGTCACAAAAAGAGTCCTTATCGGTTGACGGAGGCCAGCGGTTGGGGTAGGTATGGGGTTCTCTTTTTCCTACTGGATCGGGGCGTAGCGCAGTTGGTAGCGCGCGTGCTTTGGGAGCATGAGGTCGCAGGTTCGACTCCTGTCGCCCCGACCATCTTCGTTCGACACCATACGCATAATATGAAAAGAACACTACAGTTTTTGGTAGTGTTCTTTTTTTTGTCAAATCTGCATAAGGGACACTCGATGCGAGTATCCTCAGAGGAGGTAGGTGGACCCGATCTTCAAAAAACCCTACTCGAATTTCTTCAAGAGAAACTTAGAAATATCAGCCTGTGTAACGGGTTCCTCCGTTATAAGTGGATGACAGTATGACATCAACTGCCCCTTACTAGAGTCCTTCCCAGAACCTTTGAGAGTGTGAAGAGCCATAGGAGAGGCAATGGGGAGATACCCTTGTTTCTTGTAAAAAGGGATCGCACCTTCAAGAGAGGCAATTAGAATCCCTTTGTAGCGCAGCACTTTCGCCTGGTTTTCCAAATGAACCACGATTTTACCTCCACCTCCAATGGCAAGTAACATTCCAATTTCACCGAGAGTGGGGAAAAAGGTTCGCGTCCAAGGGCACTCGCCCCCGGAAGTTTTCCAGTTTCGATCTGGCTTTTGTTTGCACTCCAATTTGTGTAACCACCCCGCAGGTGCCGGACTATCATAGCCATCGTCTTCGGGGCCTTCTTGCCTAGGCTTTTCTGAGAGATTCCAAGAAAAATCATCTGCCCATACTTGAAAGTCATGCAAGGTACCCATACCGGTGAAATAATTTTTTCGCTGGTAGGTGGCCACTTGTACAATGACAAATCCATGTGAATACCCAAGCATCTGTTCGAGATACGCATCTGTGAGTTGGTATTTCCATTGATGGGGATGCGCAATGGGTAACTGCGCCTTTCCTACTTCCACTGAACCATCCATATGCCACGTTCCAACTGGAGGCAAAGGCTCTGCAATGTGAGCTGCTCTTTTTCCAGCTGCTTCATTCAATTCAGAAATAAACGTCTCATATTTTTTTTGAGAGAATTGATCCCGAGGATCTTCAGACTTATGAAGTGTGAATCGATAGTATCGGCTCTCAGATGCTTTTGCCATGTTAGCTCGATCTTCATCCGTCAGTTCTGTAAGATGAGCCAACTTTGGTATATCGCTCCCATCCAAAAGAGCACTCGAATCCAGCTTAACTCGTTTGCGCTGAGGTCGTGCCCCATCAGATCCATAGCCAGCAAAAGGTTGCAGGATCATCAATAGAAAGACAATATAGAATTTGCGGCTCATGGGGAGACTCCCTTATTACTACTTTTTATATGGAATTGTAGGATGGGAATGGATGTACAGAAAAAAAGAATAGAAGTAAAGAGATAGGCGCTACTTACCCGATAAGTAAGAGGAATTATCTGTGGATATGCCCTACCAATTGCTCCACCAAAGCCAGGCTTTGGACCCCGTTGAGACGAGGGTCACAGTAGGTTTGGTAGTTGGTCGATAGATCCGAGAGACCCAGTTCTTGGGGACCCCCGAGACACTCGGTCACAGCCTCTCCAGTAAGCTCGATATGGAGCCCTCCCAACCGAGAGCCACAGTGATGATGCACAGCAGCTGTGTTGTGAAGTTCCGCACAGATCGAAGTAAACTCTCGAGTCTTGTGTCCCGTTTCTGCAAGAAATCCGTTTCCATGCATGGGATCACAGACCCATAGCACGGGATGATCTGCATCTTGCACCGCATGGATCAGAGAGGGGAGCAGAGAAGCCACATTGGCATGGCCCAATCTGGTAATGAGCGTCACACGTCCCACTTCGCGTTGTGGATTGAGTCTCTCCACCAACCGCACCAGTTCTCCTGGAGAGATGTGAGGACCTAGCTTCACTCCAATCGGATTTGCAATACCACGAAAGAACTCTACGTGGGCTCCGGTCAGCTGTCGTGTACGATCCCCAATCCAAAGAAAATGGGCCCCGAGGTTGTAGTGACGTTTGTAAGCAGGCACCTCGTAGGTAACCGCTTCCTCATAGGCAAGCAGCAAACCCTCGTGAGACGTATAAAAAGGCCCCTGACATAGAGAACGAAGATGCTGCAACGTCAGTGCCGCACATTGATGTCCGATCCAAAGACGTCGCGGATCCGCTTGGCGGGCCTTCCAACTGGGCTTTCGTTGGTTGACATTGTCCCCCCGAAAACTGGGCAAAGCAAAATCCCCCTCCCGCCCTTCTATATCTAAGGAACGAGGTTTGGCATATTGCCCCGCAATTCGTCCAATGGTAAGAATGGGTTTCTGAGTTATATCCGCCAAGACGTCAGAAAGCTGGGAAAGAATCTCCAGCTTGTTTTCAATCTTCGCGGCAGAGCAGTCTTGAAATCGCTCCGCACAATCTCCACCTTGTAGCAAAAAGCGTCTGCCATCCGCGACTTCTGCCAATGCAATGCGCAACGCTTCGATAGCCGCCACAGAAATCAGGGGAGGGGATTGTCGAATCTGTTCGAGGACGTGAGACAGATGGGTGCCATCCGCATAGACAGGCTGCTGCTGCGCAGGAAAATCTCTCCATGATGATGGGACCCAATGGGGCACAGGGATGTCCTCTTACTGAAGAACGAGTTCTCCGCTCATCATGGCGAAATGCCCGGGGAAGGAACAAAAATATTTGTATGCTTTTCCCTTGGTCAGCTTGGACGTATCGACAGGAATTTTCTCCGCATGTGGCTCTCCAGTACCGCCACCAAGCAAAACAGTGCTGCCTGCGATGAAGAGACTGCGGTCCTTCGGCAAGTAGTGGTTGGCTACGCCAGCGGAAATTGCAGCATTGTTCGCGTCGTTAAACTTTGCAGGATCGACCAACAACCAGTTATGCCCCATGGCAGCCAGCGGCAAAGAACCAGAGTGACGAAAGTCGATGGTATAGGTGGTGCATGTGGCAGGTACCACGATCTTATCCACCTTCTTACCGCCGGTAGCAGCATCCATGTACATCATGCTATCGGTCCCAAAGATAATGGTCTCACATGAATTGGCTTTCTCCTTGGGAGTTGCCTTTTCCGCAGGCTTTGGTGCAACAGATGGTTTCGACTCAACCGGCTTTGGCGCAACAGATGGCTTTGGTGTTGTGGCCAAGACTACCCAACTTCCAGCCACCAATAATATCGGCACCCAATACTTTCCCATTCTCATGTCCTTTCCTAAAATAAGACGATCTTTTAGATAGATACATCTAAGCCATTCGTCAACTGGAAGATCGCTATTGAGATCTACGCCACACTGTGACACAAGTTAAGATTTGTGTTTGTTTATTTTATTTTTGCAAGGGGGAGCTGAATTCCGATGAGTGAACCGACAGGAAAAAGCTTTGAACAGATCATGCAGGATCTCAATAAGATGGTTGGCAACTTGGGGAAGAAATCCTCAGGCGATAAACCCTCTTCTTCCGATCCCGAATCCAATAACCGATTACAGCTTGTACTCTTGGTACTCTGCGTGGGCGTCTATGCGGGAATCTCTTCCTTCTACAAGGTAGAACCCTCCCAACAAGGTGTCATTACAAGATTTGGCGCCTACTCAGGCATTGCTGAAGAGGGCCCTCACCTCATGCTCCCGTTTGGTATCGATCAAGTCTATAAGATCGAAGTCACCCGCATCCACGAACTCCAGTTTGGATTTCGTGCGGAGTCTACTTTGGGAGAAGACCGTGCGCGTCAAGAAAGCCTGATGCTCACCGGCGACCTAAACGTGGCCAAAGTAGAGTGGATTTTGCAGTACAAGATTCACGATGCACGTAAATTCCTTTTCCATGCCTTAAATGTGGAAAAAAACATTCGCGATAGCTCTATCGCGGTAATGCGCCGCGTGGTTGGCGATAAACTTGTGAGCGATGTTCTTACCGCCGCGCGGGTTTCTATTGCCCAGCGCGCAATGGCACTTACCCAAGAAACCATCGACCACTACGACATGGGAATTCTCATCACCAAAGTCGCCCTGCAAAATGTGACACCGCCAGAAAAAGTTCAGCCTGCATTTAACGAAATCAACATCGCCAAGCAGGAAAAAGAACAGCTGATCAACCAAGCCCTCGGTCATTACAACAAGATCATGCCGGAAGCCCAAGGAAAGGCGGACCGAGTTCTATCGGAGGCAGAAGCTTATGCCGTGGATGTAGTCAACCGATCCAAAGGGGATGCTGAAAAATTTAGACAGATGCTCGTGGCTTATCATAAATCCCCCGCGCTGACCCGCAAGCGTATGTACCTAGAAACCATGGGCGAGGTTATGGGGCGCATGGAGCACTTCACCATCGTCGATGCCAAGATGAAGGGCATTTTGCCAGTATGGGGCGGCGGACAAGACACTACTGCCGCTAAGGCCGCTCTTATGGAAAAAGAGGGAGAAGACAAGTCGGCTTCCTCCGCTACGATCAGTTCACCGAAGTAAGGGGTACCCTACGTGAAAAATATTTTTGTTCTCGCTGGAAGCGTAATTTTATTGGGGCTGTTTTTATCCTCCACCTACACATTGCCGGAGCATCAGCAGGCAATTTTGGTTGAGTTGGGAAAAGTACGAGGGGTGCCGGTCACCGATGCGGGTCTTCATATGAAGGTGCCTATCATTCAAGATGTACGGTACTTTGAAAAACGGATCCTACAGTGGGATGGCGAGCGTGTGGAAATCCCAACCCTCGATAAGAAGTTTATCTGGGTGGATACCAGCGCACGCTGGCGCATCAAAGATGCCCTCGTATTCTATCGATCCCTTCGAGATGTGAACAATGCCATGATGCGCATGGGTACCATCTTGGACGGAAGTGTAAAGGATACGGTGTCTCGCTATCGGTTGCTGGAAACCGTTCGAAATACCAACGACATTTTTAAGGACATCGAGCAAAACAAAAAAGAAGCTGAGCTTTTGCTGAAAGTCGACCCCAGTGATACCACGTTAGAAGAAATTTCGAGCGATGTGGACAAAATCGAGACGGGTCGAGAAAAGTTGAGTCAACTTATTGCAGAACAGGCACAAAAAGACCTCAAAAGCTTTGGTATTGAAATCGTGGATGTTCAAATCCGAAGCGTGGCTTATAAAGAAGTCGTAGAAGATAAAGTGTACAACCGGATGATTTCAGAGCGAATGAAAATTGCCGATAAAGTTCGCTCCTCCGGTCAAGGAGAGCGAGCCAAAATCTTGGGGCAGTTGGATCTTGCATTGAAGAAGGTAGAATCCGAAGCCTATCGAAAGAGTCAAGAGATTCGAGGAAAGGCAGAGTCACAAGCCATTGATATCTTTGCACAAGCCTTACAGTCTGATACCGAGTTTTACTCTTTCATGAAAACATTGGATACTTATAAGAGTACGCTCGGCAAGAAAACCTCGATGATTTTGTCTACGGATAATGCGTTCCTGGATCTCTTGAACAAAGGCCCGTGAAGGAATCTCCATGAAAAGTACCAGTCTGATCCTCTTCTTCGTTATGCTGTCGTTTTGGACCCCACAGAAGAAGGGGGTCACCATAGCTGCGTGTCTCCTCTTTGCGCTGGCAGGCTGGTTGGAAGGTTTCTTAGAACCATGGGGGCTCTTAGCCCTGGGCGGTTGGATGCTGCTCATCTGGCTCATGCAGTTCGTTCATACCCAAAGTCAGTTGATTCAAACAGCCTACCACATTGTACTGATTTTTATCTCCGGCCTGTTCTTCTTGCATCGCGTGCCTGGAATCAACAACCAGCTGGTCATCGACAATGTCAAACTCGCAATTGATTCGATCCCCTATCGCATGTACTACAACTTTGATAAGCCCATGTTTGCAGTCTTCTACTTGCTGTGCTTTGGCAGTTGTGTACGGATGCAAGAGCTACCTCGACGCCTCGGGGTTCAACTTGGAACCCTTCTACCTCTTGTAGGCATCGTGTTGGGCCTTGCCTTTTGGACTCACTTTGTTCGCTATAATCCCAAGTTGCCCCCTCAGACCTTTACCTGGATTTTGGGGAATTTATTCCTTACCTGTATTGGAGAAGAGGTCTTCTTTCGCATGTATCTCCAAACCCATATGGTACAGTGGTTGGAAAAACTAGGTGCCTTGCCTATCGTGGGTGTTTTGGTGACTGCTGTTCTGTTTGGGATTACCCACTATGCAGGCGGTTGGACCTACATGGGTCTATCTATGCTAGCTGGCCTTGGATATGGCATCGCTTACCGCACGTCGAAGAAAATCGAAGATGCTATTCTTTGCCACTTTTTCCTCAATGCCATTCACTTTTTCTTCTTCAGCTATCCAGCCCTTGGGTAACTGAAGAAGAAAATTTCTAAAGAGAATGTCGGGATTGGGTCCACCTACCTTTTTTGAATAGGGATACCCACCTTCGGTGGGTATCCCTATTCAAAAAAGGTAGGTGGACCCAATCCCTCAGCGTGGGGACACCCGATGCGAGTGTCCCCGATCTCATCCCCAGGACTATGCAATTTCCCACTTCTGCCATAAAATAAAATATTATCTAAAGAGAGTAGGTGAATATAATGTCACGTCATTTCGTTCGACTTCTTGGGCTTTGGTTTTTTCTGGCCTGCAGTGGGAAAAATTCGATCAGCAAAAAAATAGAGGCCTATTATGATTCCGACGAAATCAGGGAATTTACAGAAGTTCAACATAGCCTAAACGACAATCTAGATGAATATTCCCTCTTGGCCCATCAAATCGTCGCGGATGTATTGAACGAAATAAAGATAAAAGGATATACGGACCTCATTCTGCGCAATGGAGGCTCCACAACGATCTCCCATCTTCTACAACCCTATACCCTTTCCACATCCTTGCGGGATTCTATCACCACAAAAAAGACTTTATATTTGGAAGAAAGCGCAATCCTAACCCAGGAAAACCAAGGGTTTAGTGAGGGATGCGACAGCTTACTCTTTACGAGCCTACGAAGAGTGGGTGGAGCAGATGTCGATCTCACCCTTGCCGAAGGAGCGGGAACAGGACAGATGTATCGCTCGCCTACTCACGATTGTTATCCAAACAACAGCCAAAGTACAATCAGTCGAGATATGCTCAACGGCCTCGCATGGGCATTGTGGCAAGAACAAAATCAAGGCTACACGCAGGGACTCACAGGCCGAGTGTGGGAATATGCGAAGGCCAATAATTGGTACACGGGGGAGGCCATTGATATACAAACCCGACAATCCCGTGCCTCTTTTTCCATCGATCTAGGTATTTTGTACCAAAGCATCCTATACCAACTCACAGGAACCGAGTCCCAAGTTCGAAAATTACCGGTATTACCCGCCTCCAATGTAATCGGTTTTGAAGCCCATCTGCTGGTCTTATTTACCTTCCTGTCTGGTTATATCCACGGAGGTCTATCTGAGCCTGAATACAAGTCGATCCAAACCCAAGCCGCAAGACAACCCAAAAATGCATTCTTCCAAGCTGCGCTACATGCCTTTACCGATGGGGTAATGGATGGCCCTGCAGAAAGCTTGATGGATGAAACCTGGTTTCCCAATGACAAACTACCAAGCAATTTACAACGATGTGAGAATTATATTTGGCAAAGAGATGATGGAACAGATTGGCAACCTTGCAGCAAAGAACAAAGCCATGATGGTTCTGATTTTCTTTTTTTGGCAGCCATTGTACTAGACGAAGTCAAAAGAAAGTAAAAAGATGCATCTTTTTATCGCTCTATTTCTTGTTTATGCAATACCCACGCGTGCAGCTGCTGTAGAAACTACAGTCCCTCCAATCGAATTGGAGAAAAAAGAATCCCCCTCCCCCTCTGCACTTCGATATGGCATAGCTGCCAGTGCACCGGGTATTCTATTTCCACCTATGGCAGGAGGACAAATCACCTATAAAAATTTCGATGCTACCGTCAGTGCAGGCTTCATTTCTCTACATCCAAAAGCACATCCTGATGTTGATATTCACGCTACCATCTTGAATATTGAATTGGCCCAAAGATGGCATCCCTTCTCAGGCAGTTTCTATCTCGGCATGATCGAAGGTAGACAAAAAATTCAAGTCCGTGCCTCAACAAGTTCAAAACTAGATGAAAAAATTGAGCTTATCAAGACACCTATCGATGTAAATGCAGATGTCAACCTGTATATCTACTACTTGACCCCCCATGTGGGCTGGAACTGGAATCTCTTCTCCCACTTATACATTGGATCCGAACTTGGAGTTCGAATTCCACTGACCCACTTTCATAGTATCGATGTCGCTTCAAGCGAACCCTACCTAGACGACTACTTATATCAGACTAAAATTTATGCCACGTACGCAGACCTTGCTGACAGAACCCTAAAAAGAGTGGGGGGCTATATGATTCCGCATATCTTGCTGCTGCGGTTAACTTGGTTGTTTTAAAATAAAGAAAACTCCGCAATTACCGGAATATGATCCGAAGGCTTATCCCCCCGTCTTTCGTCTCGATCCATGCGACAAGAAAGAATGTGCTTCTGCAGTGCAGCATTTGCTAAAATGAAATCGATGCGAAGCCCTTTGTTACGTGGAAATGAAAGCTGTCGATAATCCCACCAAGAAAAAGATCGCTCCTCGGGATACAAGCTTCGAAAACAATCCACAAATCCCAACTCCAAAATCGAAGCAAACCAAGCCCGTTCTTCGGGAGAGAGCAAGAGCTCTTTCACCCGTTCTCGAGGTTCATGCACATCAAGATCGGTAGGGGCCACATTAAAATCCCCACACAGCAAGGTTGGTGTCTCGGTAAGGTCACTTTGCTGCAGATAGGTGCATAGTTGTTGAAACCAGGCTTCCTTGTTTGCAAATTGCGGGCTACCAAGTTCCTTCCCATTCACCGCATAGAGATTCACAATTTTAATAGGCCCCCACTGCCCCACCAAAACACGGGTCCCAAAAGCAGGATCGAAGGGGCTTGGGCCTTTTTCAATGTGTGTCATGGGCTGCTTACTTAAAAATGCCATGCCATTGTAGGATTTTTGGCCATAAAAATAACTATGGTATCCTTTGTCTTGGAACGCCTGAGCCGGAAATTTCTCGTCCGGAGTCTTCGTTTCTTGCAAACACAACACATCCGGAGACTCTCGCTCGAGGAAGGCCAAAATCCGTTCTTTTCTGGCTTGAATGGAGTTCACATTCCAGGTAGATAGCTTCACGGTAAATCCTCTTTAATAAAAAATCGGAGAATTGTATGAATGGAGAGAGTTTTTTATTGGGGATCTTACCCCTCCTCGCCTTTGTGGTAATCGACAGCTTTTCAGGGATGAAAACTGCTCTATGGTCAGCCATTGCCTTTGCCATATTGGAAGTCGTTTACTCCCTCTACATGTATCATACCCTCGATGAGCTCACCATTGGCTCCTTTGTGCTCGTGCTGATTTTTGCTTTTTTTTCGTACCGCTCGAAAAAAGCGATCTACTTCAAAATGCAACCTGTTGCCTTAGGTGTTTCCTTTGCCCTCGCATTCTGCATTTTTCAATGGATGGGAACCCCCTTGCTGATCGTTATATTCAACAAATACCAAGCGATGGTACCCGCTGAGGCACGAGCCATGCTTGCACAACCCAATACACAAGACATGCTCGGTCGAGCCTCTTACTATTTAGGGTGGGGCTTTTTGTTCCACGGGGGATTGGTGGCCTACAGCGCCTTGAGAATGTCAAACTGGTGGTGGCTTTTGCTGCGTGGCATCGGGGTCTATGTGATGATGGGGATCTGCATGTGGATGGCCCGCTAATTTTCTTTTCTTTTCTGGGGAACCAGCTGCGCAGTTTCCCCAGAAAAAAAAGAAAAATCAGCTAGGAACCATATCCACGCGATTCTTGAGGTCAGTTCCAGTACGCCAAATCGGCAATCGCTTGGGATACACTTGAATGTTTTCTCCCGTCTTTGGATTGCGTCCGGTGTAGCCAGGATATTCCTTGACCATGAAAGCGCCAAAACCTCGAATCTCAACCCGTCCATCTTGCTCCAGCGTAGAAGCCATACGGGTAAAGAATAACGATACGATCGACTCCGCCTTCTTTTGACTAATTTGGTGCTTTTCTGCGATTCTTGCGATTAAATCAGACTTGTTCATGTTGGTACTTCTCCATGTGCCCGATTCTTTGAGTGACAGTTTTGCTTTGCTAAACTCGCATTACATTCTGTATTCTGTGGGCTTTTCTGCTCTCAAATGGAGTATCACAACCAAGCAAAGAAGGAAAATGAAAGGCAGAAGTTGATGCTGGAAAATGGTTTTTTTTAATCCAGTGTTACCTTTCCATTTGCAAACCCGATCAGGCAACACGTATAACCACACCCTTATTATGGGAATCAAACAGGAGCTTTTTAATGATTTCTCCAGAAAAACAGTTGGTTGAGATTCTTCGTGGAACGGATGAAGTTCTGGAAGAGAAAGAATTACTGGGAAAATTGGTAAAATCTCACACCGAAGGCAAACCCCTTCGTATCAAGTTTGGAGCCGACCCCAGTCGCCCTGATTTGCATCTGGGGCATACCGTTGTACTGAATAAGTTGCGTACATTTCAAGAGCTTGGGCATGAAATTATCTTTATTATCGGTGACTTTACCGCTCGCATTGGAGACCCAACGGGACGTAGTAAAACCCGACCAGAGATCTCTCTTGAAGAGGTACAAGCCTATGCAAAAACCTACCAAACCCAAGTGTTCAAAGTGCTTGATCCCAAAAAAACCCAAGTAGTTTACAATGGAGAGTGGCTAGAGCGTTTATCCCCCACACAATTCATCCAGTTGATGGCCAGTCGGACCTTGCAACAATTGTTGGCACGAGAGGACTTTTCCACCCGATTTACCGGGCAACAACCAATTTTCATGCATGAGTTTTTGTATCCCATGCTGCAAGCCTATGACTCTGTTCATTTGCGAGCGGATGTAGAATTGGGGGGCACCGATCAACGGTTTAATTTGCTATTGGGTCGTGAACTCCAACGGCAAAAAGGCCAACGCCCTCAAACCGTCATCTTGATGCCCTTGCTAGAAGGCTTGGATGGCGTGCAAAAAATGTCGAAAAGCTACGACAACTATATTGGAGTTACAGAGCCTGCAAAGGATATGTTTGGCAAGGTAATGTCCATCTCCGATGCCTTGATGTTGCGCTACTATGAGCTTTTGAGCGAAAAATCCACAGAACAACTGGCTCAACTGAAGGCACAGCTGCTGGCTGGCACAGTCCACCCCATGGAAGCCAAGAAGCAACTAGCCGAAGAAATCACCACTCGTTTTTGGGGCTCAGAGGCCGGTCAAGGGGAACGAACCTACTTTGAGGCTACTTTCTCCAAGAAACAAACCCCTGATGAAATGGAGGCCCATACCGTCATTCTGGATGAGCAAGGACGCCTCGACCTCCTCGACTTCGTCGTAGCCCGTGGATTTGCCCCTTCCAAGGGGGAGGCACGTCGTGCCTTGAAGCAAAATGGGATTAAGCTGGATGATGTGGCAATTACCACCGAGAAAGTCGAATTAAAGAGCGGAAGCTCGTACGTACTGCGCTACGGGAAACTGAAATGGAGTCGGATTATTTGTAGGTAAAGTTGTAAAAGGGGCCACCCCGTTGGAGTACCCCCGACGAGCCCGGAAGGGGGGTCACTCCAGCGAAGGTAAAGGGACACTCTCATCGGGTGTCCCAGATCTCCGTCCCAGAAAGGGACGGTGTGCCCAATCCCTGTCTACGACTACCAACAGATACAAAGCAAATGGATAGATTTGTTGCAAGCAGTGGAGCCGATGGCTGTATATAGCCGATTCATATAGGATTGAAAACCTGTAAACCCAGCTGTTGCATTACTAGAATCTGTTGTCCATCCTGAGCAGTTCTGATCCGTGGAGGCTCCAATCCATAGAAAGATGCCTTCTATCCACCCGATTGAAGCCTTGGTTGTCTTTTGATAGCAAGTAGAATTGTCACTTTGGCACCCTCCCTGCGTAAGAAGATTACTCCAGCTCTTGGCGATCTGAGTTTTACCATCAGGTGTTACAATTGCTCCGGTAGAAGGAGGTTGCTCGCTCGCTGCTGTAGCAAAATTGTCGACAGAAATATAGTCACTGCTAGAAACATTCAGATAGGCATGGATATTGCTAGTTTTAGAGCATACAGCCGGTTTATTTTCAACACAGAGAGCGTCTGCTCCGTTCCTACCCCCCATGTTTCCCGTCACCCCCTGCTGAAAGGAATACATGTAGATCTGTGAAGCCGGAGCCTGCGGAGTTGCCTGAGTCTGTGTATTGGAAGAGAGTACTGCTGCATCGGGAGCAGGTGCAGGCGGTTGTGTCTCAGGCGCTGGAAGAGTTGTAACTGTGCCTACAAGATAAATAGCTTGGTTTCCGGCTTCATCGGAGACGACGATATTTACATTGTATGTGGTCGCTGCAGCTAACTCTGTAAGAGCGAGGCTGGTGCCTCCTTTGATCGATCCTCCGAGAATTGCAGCGCTACCTGTTGCTGTGATTGCGGCAAGAGTACCCACATCACTGGCAGTGGTAGAGTAATAGACGGCATAGGAAAGCGCACTGGAGGCTACCGCGGCGGCCCACTCCACGGTAAATCCTGTAGGGGTAGCCCCTGTAAAAGATAACGTCCCACTGTAGCCTGGCACTGGTGCTGCTGCCTTGCTGCTGTTCGTTGCGTCATTGCCAGTCGGTGGTGTAATGGGTGCCCCTGCTCCAGGAGCTGTATCTGCTAGCGTGATTGGGGTTTGGGGTATTGTAGTGGATGGAATCAATTCAGTACTTACAACTGCTGGCGTGAGAGCTTCTGTGAAGGCAGCCGCTTTCTCAGTAGATTTTGCTGCAGAAGTTGCTTCCTCATTGGTGTTTTTGAGGCATCCAAAATTTGCAGAGATCCAGAAGGGTATGAAAAGAAACCATTTTGATTGTAGGTAGTTCATATTGTTCCTTATAGCTGAGATTTAATTGTGCAGAGGTATCACCATATTTAGTTAATGGTAGCCTACCAATGAACTAAAAGTAATGTACACCGTGAGAAGTAGCCTTGAGGCAGCCTTTGCTCCAGTTTTATCTATTGGCGGAGTGAGATCGGGGACACCCCGTTGGGAGTATCCCTATGAGGCGAAAGTCCTGTGGGGACAACCTGTTGGAGTGTCCCC
>CANJLI010000026.1 GCA_947475005.1 Deltaproteobacteria bacterium
ATCCCAAGGCTGCGTAGCAGCCGTATGGGATCCCTGTGTTTTTATCGAGATCCCATACGGCTGCTACGCAGCCTTGGGATGACGGATGGGTTGCCATCTTGAACGTAAGCAAAAGATGACAACTATATCCTTAAGGAAGCACCATTCTCAGCTGTCTCCAATTTTGTCATTACGTGCAAATGTTAGAAGGGGGTCTTATGTACAAGAAATTATTTCTTCTGTCCTTACTCAGTGTTCCGGCGGTTGGAGTTGGGGCTGATTTGGGCGCAATTGTTGAGCGTATGAGGGAGAAAGAAGAAAGTGCGGAAATAAGTAAATACCTCTTATCCCTGCAGACGAACTTACAGGAACTTCGAAATCTTAAGGTGGAGCTAGCGGCTGAAATAGAAGCGACAGAATTGGAGGTAAAAAAAATCGAAAGAGAGGTCCATGCATTAGCTGCGCTAGAGGCAAACGCGGATGATTCTTTACTGCGATGGAGAGGCCGTAAGCTGGCTGAAGAATTAAATGGCGATGGCCTATAATTTTTATCCTGATACAACGTTGCAAGCGCCCCCTCTGGGGACTTCGGGCAACCCCTAAAACCAAAATCGCTTGTAAAAGCGCCATAAAAAAGACATAACTACTCATCTAGAAATGACAAAAAAGGAGACGATTATCGTGGCTGTTACGATCATTTACCTGTGTGTAGGGCTCGCCCTGCTGGCTGCTTTGTTTTTTGCTCAAAAGGTACTGCGCATCCCCATTACGGGAACTTCCGCAGAATTGGAGAAATTCCACCGTATTTCTGGGGCCATCCAAGAGGGTGCCCAAGCCTTCCTGCGCTCTGAATACAAATATGTGGCTGCCTTTTGCACCGCCTTCGCCGTTCTGATTTACTTTGCCCTCAGCTATAGTAGCGGGAGCCAAGACTTCGGCTTTTACAGCTCTCTGTCCTTCGTCGTCGGCGCTACTACCTCCAGTGCTGCCGCCTTCTTGGGTATGATGATTGCCACCCGAGGCAACGTACGCACCACCATCGGTGCTCGTACCAGCTTGGCCCACGCCTTTCGTGTCGCCTTTCACTCCGGCGCCGTAATGGGCTTTGGTCTCTGTGGGTTGGCCATTTTTGGCTTGATGACCATGTGCTTGATCTACAGTCGTCTGGTGCCCGATGTACGTTTGGCCATGGATATGGTGGCTGGCTTCGGTCTCGGTGCCTCCACTGTAGCCCTCTTTGGTCGCGTAGGCGGCGGGATTTTCACCAAGGCCGCTGACGTAGGCGCAGATTTGGTCGGAAAACTCGAAGCGGGCATCCCCGAAGATGACCCTCGTAACCCAGCCGTAATTGCCGACAATGTAGGTGATAACGTGGGTGATATCGCAGGAATGGGCGCTGACCTCTTCGGTTCCTTGGCAGAAGCCACCTGTGCTGCATTGGTTATCGGTGCAACAGCTGCCGGTATTTTGCAGTCTCCTGAAGCCATCTACTACCCGATTTTGATCTCTGCCGTGGGCATCCCGGTTTGTCTTTTCACCGCTTTCTTTGCTCGCGTCACGGAAGACGCACGCAGCGTAGAGAAGACCTTGAAGGGCCAGCTGGTCATCTCCACCATTTTGATGACCCTTGCTATCATCGGGGTTACCAACCACTTTATGGTAGACGCCTTCACCTTGGGCACCCTCGAGGTTACCCGTATGGGTGTGATGATCTCCGTACTCTCCGGCCTTTGGGGCGGCTTGATCATTGGATTTATTACCGAATATTACACCTCCCACACCTATGGTCCGGTTCGCGAAGTGGTAGAAGCTTCCAAAACAGGAGCTGCAACCAACATCATCTACGGATTGAGCTTGGGATATAAATCCTCCGTGCTACCTGTCTTGGTGCTTGCAGTTATCGTGTACCTTTCTTGGCATTTTGCCGGTATGTACGGGATCTCCTTGGCAGCCATCGGGATGATCTCCACCATCGCTATCGGATTGACCATCGATGCCTACGGCCCTGTCTCTGACAATGCCGGTGGTATCGCAGAAATGTGCGAACTCGAGAGCAAAGTGCGTCAACGTACTGATATCTTGGATGCTGCTGGCAACACCACTGCAGCCATCGGCAAAGGCTTTGCCATCGGTTCGGCGGTTCTTACCGGATTGGCGCTGTTTGCAGCATTTCTCACCCACTCTGGGGTACATAGCCTCGATCTTTTAAACCCAGTTGTATTTGCCGGGCTCTTGAGCGGTACGGTTCTACCGATGCTCTTTACCGCACAGACCATGCGTGGTGTGGGGATCGCAGCTTTCTCCATGATTGAAGAAGTGCGTCACCAGTTCCGTACAATCCCAGGCCTGATGCAAGGCAAAGCCAAACCAGACTACGCACGCTGCGTTTCTATCTCCACCAAAGCTGCTTTGCATGAAATGATTGCACCGGGGATGTTGGTTTTGCTGACCCCTCTGGTTTTCGGGGTTCTTTTTGGCGTAGAAGCCTTGGCTGGATTGCTAGCTGGCTCTTTGGCTGTGAGCGTGGTTATGGCCATCTCCGCATCGAACTCCGGCGGTGCTTGGGACAATGCGAAGAAGTACATCGAAAGTGGTAAGCACGGGGGCAAAGGCTCCGATACGCACAAGGCTGCTGTTGTCGGTGACACCGTCGGTGATCCGATGAAGGACACCTCAGGCCCTTCTCTCAATATCCTCATGAAGCTGATGGCAATCTTGAGCCTGGTTTTCGCCCCCTTCATTCAGAGCGCCCATGCAGCCTTGATGGCCTGGTTGTTTTAGAGTCTGCCCAGTGGGGACACCCGATGCGAGTGTCCCCATCCCTGTTCCAACGAAACTGAAGCCCAGCGGGGACACCCGATGCGAGTGTCCCCATCCCTGTTCCAACGCGTCGGGAGCACTCCAGAAAAACTGAAGCCCAGCGGGGACACCCGATGCGAGTGTCCCCATCCGAGCCCATCGAGAGCCCTCCAGAAAAACTGAAGCCCAGCGGGGACACCCGATGCGAGTGTCCCCTTTTTTACCCCCCCTGGCGCTGCGCCAGCTTCTGCACTGCAGCGTCAAGCTTGTACTCCGCCGCCTTCTTCTGCAACGGCCCTTCGACTTCCAGTACTACGGCTTTCTTTTTCGAGACAATCTCCACGAGGCTGTCGATGAAAGTGGCATCTTGGGGAAGGGTCGGACTTTTCAAAATTCGACCCACATACATGGACCACACATCGGCTTTTGCCACCACTTGCAGGAAAAGCCCCCGAGCTGCAGGCAAGTTCCCGCGTAGTAGCTCGAGGTTTGCCAGAGTTGCCAGTTGTCGATAGGTCGCAGCCTTGGGCAGATGGGCCGTGAGTTGTTCGATGGCAAGGGGGATTTTACTCTGTTGCATGAGGCTCTTGGCATAGCCATCGAAGGCCACATCCAGATTTTGCTTCGCCTCGATGCAGAGCCATGCAGTAGATGCCAGCTCTGGTAACTTCTCCAACCTTGCATAGGTCGATACCATCAGGGGGCAGCCCTCTTCGTATCGCAGCAAGGTCCGCTCTTTGCCTTGGATCAGCCCCACCACCGCTTGCAGATCCTGACGGTCATAGGCAGCCAACGCAGCCTCATACAGGACCCGAGAAGGTGACTGGCTATAGATCCAGTAGCCTCCAGCTCCCACAGAGAGGAGAAGCAGGCTTGAAGCAAGGTGGAGAAAGGGTTTTTTGGGTAGACGCATTTAGTAGGCCTTTGCAAAAATCACACGCTGCGTAGTGGCTTCTCCACTAAACAAACAAACTCCCGCTTGTGGCTCCTGATTCAAGGGCAAGCAACGAGGAGTCACCTTGAGCTTTTGCAATAGGGGGTGTCCCATGGCAGCAGGGCTCCAGTGGCATCGAGCAAATCCCCCCGGGGCGTTTTCTGCAAAGAAAGCCTCGAAGGTAGCAAGGTCTGTAATGTCATGGATGTTATCAAGTTGAAACTTTTTGGCCTTTGCATAGAGGTCATCTTGCATGGTGCCCAAGATCGATTCCACCGTGTCGAGGAATTCAAGACGAGGAATCCCTCGCTTTTGATGGTTCTCTACGTTGCGCTGGCCCAAAAATAGGGAGTCAGCTTGCATATCCCGTGGGCCCACTTCCACACGAAGCGGGGTACCCTTCTTGATGTGTTGCCAGACTTTTTCCCCACCGCGGATATCTCGGTCATCGATCTCGGTATAAATTGGCATCCCACGAAGGGTTTTGCCTGCGAGGGCTTTTTTCAGGTTCTCACAATATTCCATCACCTGGGTACGATCTTCTGCCTTGTAGATCGGCAATATGACGATATGACGAGGGGCCAACATAGGAGGTAGCACCAAGCCATCATCATCACTGTGTACCATTACGATGGCTCCGATGAGGCGGGTGGTAACCCCCCAGGAGGTGGTCCATGCATATTTCATTTCACCATGGGGATCCAAGAATTTGATCTCGGAGGCTTTTGCAAAGTTTTGCCCCAGAAAGTGACTGGTACCGGCTTGCAAGGCTTTTCGATCCTGCATCATAGCCTCGATGGTGTAGGTCTCCACCGCACCCGGGAAGCGTTCATCGGGGGTTTTTTTCCCGGTGATTAAGGGGACAGCCATATAATCGCGAGCAAAGTCTTCGTAGACATGCAGCATACGAAGGGTTTCTTCTTGGGCCTCTTCTTCGGTGGCATGAGCTGTGTGTCCCTCTTGCCATAGAATTTCAGAGGTGCGTAGGAAAAGTCGGGTACGCATCTCCCATCGCATGATGTTGGCCCACTGATTGATCAACAACGGCAAGTCTCGGTAGGATTGTACCCATCGAGAGAAAGAATCTCCGATGATGGTTTCACTCGTCGGTCGAATGACAAAAGGTTCATCTAACTCGCCTGCAGGATGAAGTTTTCCATCTGCATCCGCTTCCAATCGATGGTGGGTGACCACCGCACATTCTTTTGCAAATCCTTCGACGTGGGTCGCTTCCTTTTGCAAAAAACTTAAGGGAATGAGCAACGGGAAGTAGGCATTTTGGTGGCCTGTTTCTTTGAATTTATGATCGAGGGCTTTTTGAATGTTCTCCCAAATTCCGTACCCCCACGGTTTGATCACCATACACCCTCGAACCGGGGAATTTTCCGCAAGATCAGCGGCTTTTACCACTTGTTGGTACCATTCTGGATAGTTCTCAGTTCGGGTGGGAGAAATTGCATTTCGTCCCTTTGGCTTGCTTGTCACAGTGAAAATCCCTTCAGATGAGTCGATGGATATCGATAGTTGCAGATATAAAAATATTAGACAAAAAGAAAGATCTAACTTTTCTTTATTTTCTTTTTCATGCAAAATAAGGTGGATTTGAAGCCATAGACCATTTTTATATGCATCCTCAATACTCAAATAAAGGAAATGTAACATGTCACAACAAGAAGAAGTAAAATATAAAAAAGAAGGGGCCGAAGCTTCAGGCGCTACTTCACATGAGACCTCAACCCCTTATCAGGCATCGGCTACCTATGAAGATGACCTCGAAGAGGATACTCTGGGCGCCTACGAGGAAGATGATTCTGAAGTGGATACCTTGTTGAAGAAGAAACTAAGCGGGTATCGACAGTCTGCATTTGAGGCAGAGGACCTTGGAGACGAGGAAGTTGAGGGTGCTTTCCTTGTTGCAGATGAGGAAGAAGATCTAGATGATGACGAATTCTTCAGCGTACAGAGTCAAGAGGACGACGAAGAGCCTGTTTTTGTTGCGAGTCCAAAGGCGAATAGAACCGCTAAGGCTCCGAAAAAAGTAGCAAAAGCAGCAAAAGCAACTGCCAAAAAAGCAGGTAAGAAAAAGACTGCAAAGAAGGCTACGAAGAAGGCCGGAAAAAAAGTAGCAAAGAAAGCGACAAAGAAAACCGCGAAAAAAGCTACCAAGAAGGCTGGAAAGAAAGCGACGAAGAAGGCTACCAAAAAAGTAGCAAAGAAAGCGACGAAGAAAGTAGCAAAGAAAACCGCAAAGAAGGCGACGAAGAAAGCTACCAAAAAAGTAGCGAAGAAAACCGCAAAGAAGGCGACGAAGAAAGCAACGAAGAAAGCAACGAAGAAAGCTACCAAGAAAGTAGCAAAGAAAACCGCAAAGAAGGCGACGAAGAAGAAAACGGCTACAAAATCAGTTGCTAAGAAGAAATCGGCGAAAAAAGCAGCCCCCGTGAAGAAGAAAAAAGCAAAGAAGAAAAAGAAGTAAGTAAAGAGATCCCATACGGCTGCTACGCAGCCTTGGGATGACGAGCTATGCGGGAGAGAAAAGAGATCCCATACGGCTGCTAGGCAGCCTTGGGATGACGAGCTATGCGGGAGAGAAAAGAGATCCCATACGGCTGCTAGGCAGCCTTGGGATGACGAGCTATGCGGGAGAGATACGAAGGGGACCCCCTGTTGGAGTGTCCCCAATCTTAGTAGAGGGGGCACTCATCTTTGGTGGGTGTCCCCTCTTGTTTCCTATAAAAACGGAAGGGGTGTTATGAAGAGTAACGAGCTGAATTTACAAAGTTTTATGGAAAGTTTGAAATCCCAAAATCCAGGAGAAGGGGAGTTTCATCAAGCTGTACATGAGGTGGCGGAAAGCCTCGTCCCGTTTATTAATCAAAACCCCGTCTATCGAGATGCCAAGATCCTGGAGCGCTTGGTGGAGCCTGAGCGCACCATTTCCTTTCGCGTATGCTGGGAGAATGACCGTGGGGAGATGCAAGTCAACCGTGGCTATCGGGTGCAGTTCAATAGTGCTATCGGACCATACAAAGGGGGACTTCGGTTTCATCCATCTGTCAATTTAAGCATCCTGAAGTTTTTGGGCTTTGAGCAAATTCTGAAGAACAGTTTGACAACCCTCCCAATCGGTGGAGGAAAAGGGGGCGCTAACTTCGATCCGAAGGGAAAATCGGACAGTGAAGTGATGCGTTTTTGTCAGGCCTTTATGTCAGAACTCTACCGACACATCGGTGCCAATCGAGACGTACCCGCAGGTGATATTGGTGTAGGAGCACGGGAGATTGGCTATCTTTTCGGGCAGTACAAGCGATTGCAAAATGAATTCTCGGGCGTGTTGACGGGAAAAGGCCTCGTCTATGGCGGTAGTTTGATCCGCACCGAGGCCACCGGCTATGGATGTGTCTACTTTGCTCAGGAAATGCTACGTCGCCGCAAGGAAAGCCTCAAGGGTATGACGTGTTTGGTGAGTGGATCTGGCAATGTGGCGCAGTATACGGTAGAAAAACTGCTCCAGCTGGGAGCCAAGGTGCTGACTCTGTCCGATTCTGATGGTACCATCCACGATCCAGATGGGTTTACTCCAGAAAAACTGGAGTTTATTAAGGATCTTAAGAACGTGAAACGGGGCCGTATCAGCGAGTACACAAAAAAATTCAAAGGTGAATATCTGGCAGGCAAAACCCCTTGGGGGATTGTGGCAGATGCAGCCTTTCCTTGTGCCACTCAGAACGAAATTGAGCTCGCAGATGCCAAAATGCTGGTAAAGAATGGCTGCCGATTGGTGGCAGAAGGCGCTAATATGCCGACTCATCTCGATGGGGTACGTCATTTTATTGCCAGCCAGATTTTGTTTGCACCTGGAAAAGCCTCCAATGCTGGAGGAGTTGCCATTTCTGCCTTGGAAATGAGTCAGAACTCGATGCGACTTCAATGGACCCGGGAAGAGGTGGATCAGAAGCTGCAGGGCATCATGGCAGGGATTCATGCCCAGTGCGTGCGGTATGGCGAAGAAAAAGAATATGTTAACTACGTGAATGGTGCTAACATTGCGGGCTTTGTAAAGGTTGCGGATGCCATGTTGGCGTTTGGGGCTGTATAACTCGCCTCGAGGGAATAAGGAAAGTGCATGCGTTACTCGGAAGTGTTCATTGAAAGTATGGGGTACTCTTTACCGGAAACCGTGTTGACTTCCGAGGAAATTGAAAACCAACTTGCTCCCCTATATCAGAAACTGAAGATGGAAAAAGGCTGGCTGGAAGCCCATACCGGCGTGCGAGAACGGCGCCTGTGGCCTCTGGGCACTCCTCCTTCCACTGTAGCAGCCCAAGCGGGTCAGATGGCCCTGACAGCGGGAAATATTGCACCTGAAGATGTAGATTTGTTGATCCATACCGGTGTTTCACGGGATGCTTTGGAACCGGCAACTGCAAGTTTGGTGCACCAGCGTTTGAAGCTGGGCACTTCTTGCATGGTATTTGATCTCTCTAACGCTTGTTTGGGGATGCTCAATGCTATGTCCGTTGCGGCTTCTATGATTGAATCGGGTGCGATACGCACCGCACTCCTCGTCTCCGGGGAGAATGCGGCTCCGTTGTACAACACTACGATGAAAGATCTTGAGCTCGACTCCTCTCCCGAGGCCTTCAGTCAAGCTCTTGCAAGCCTTACCTTGGGATCGGGAGCCGTGGCCTACGTGTTGCAACACCGTAGTTTGGCTCGTTCGGGGCACCGTCTCTTGGGCAGTGTGGTGCAAGCGGACTCCTCCGGCGCGACCCTGTGCTACGGAGATGGCACTATGCAGGAAATGCGCATGAAGACCGATACGCGAGGCCTGTTGCGCAAGGGGCTTGAGCTCTCTGTCTCTGCTTGGGCTCGCTTGAAGAGCGTCATGGACTGGAATCAATCGTGTCCCGTCAAGCACATCATCACGCATCAAGTGAGTAAAACCCATCAGCGCAAAGTATTTGAAGTACTTGGCTTGGACGAAACCAAGGGCGCTTGTGAAATCGAATGGTTGGGAAATACGGGCAGTGTAGCTGCGCCTTTATCACTGGCTTTGCAGGTTGAAAAAGGTTTGGTAAAAACTGGAGATCTCATTGCCATGTTGGGCATTGGGTCTGGGATCAATACCCAGATGATGGCCATCCAGTGGTAATGCCCATGCATCCTGCATTGGCGCCTTTACAGTCCCAGTACTACCGTCTTGCTTCTGGGCATCGCCTTCACTACGTGGAAGCGGGAGAAGGGGAGGATGTGTGGGTCTGTGTACACGGAAATCCCACCTGGTCCTTTTACTTTCGCCCGCTTTTGTTAGCCTTGCAGTCTCGCTACCGAGTGTTGGCTTTGGATCACCTCGGATGTGGGCTTTCGGATAAACCCCAAGATGCATCCTATCGGCTCCAGGATCACTGCGACAATCTCACAGAATGGATGGATGGACTGGGGCTTTCTCGGATCACACTTGTGGTGCATGACTGGGGAGGGGCTATCGGTCTGGGAGCTGCTGTACGGCATCCTGAACGGATACGTAGATTAATCGTAACCAACTCGGCAGCCTTTCTGTCGACAGATATTCCCAAACGCATTGCACTCTGTCGCATCCCCTGGATTGGGGAATGGGCCATGCGTCGATGGAACCTCTTTGCCCGAGCTGCAATCCACATGGCTACGAAACGGGGCCTCACCCCTGCCCAACGAGAGGGGTTGCTTGCGCCTTATGGGTCGTACGCAGATCGCATTGCCATTGCTCGCTTCGTGCAAGACATCCCCTTGGATACAAGGCACCCGAGTTATCTGCCTCTGCAAAATATCGAGGCAAAATTGCCCCTCCTGGCTGCTCTCCATGTGCCTGTTTTGATGCTATGGGGCATGCAAGATTTTTGCTTCAATCCTGGCTTTTTGGCTCGGTGGCGCACCTTTTTCCCCGAGGCTGATGTTTGGGAGTCTCCCACTGCAGGGCACTATCTCTTTATGGATGAGATAGGGGACTGTATTCAGCAAATCGATCTTTTCTTGAAGAAAGAGGAGACTGCGTCTCCGTGAGTGACAATATTGCCTCCCAGTTGCGGCACTGGGCCCAGCAAAGACCGAACCACAATGCCTTGTTGGTGCCGGCTGGTGCCAATCTTCCTTACACTGCTTATACATTTGCTCAAGTGGAGGCTTATTCTGACGCCTTGGCCTATGGGTTTCAAGCGTGGGGCCTGCAACCAGGGGATCGGGTGTTGGTCTTCTTACGACCCGGTTTGTACTTTGCAGCTACGCTCTTTGCTCTATTTAAACTCGGTGCGGTACCGGTGTTCATCGATCCTGGGATGGGGGTGCGTGGCATGTTACACTGTGTGCGACAGGCCCAGGCACGAGGGCTGATCGGAGAGCCCAAGATCCATCTCTTGCGTCGACTGGCACCTTGGGCCTTTCGAGGGGTGGAGCTGAGGGCCACGTCGTCGTCCACTCTTTTCTCTAGCTGGATCTTGGGCGCTGTGCCGCTTGCTCCGTGGATGCAGGGAGCGACTCGCGAGCCTTTCCCTTTGGTGCCTGCGAGGGGTCAAGATGCTGCTATTTTGTTTACCTCGGGCAGTACAGGGCCTGCAAAAGGGGTGGTGTGCACCCACGAGATTTTTACGTACCAGGTACAGACCTTGCGGCACATGTTTGGCTTACAGCCAGGGGATGTGGACCTAGCTGGGTTTCCTTTTTTCTCCCTCTTTTCCATTTCTATGGGCGTAACCTCCGTGGTGGCGGATTTAAACCCGTCCTTTCCTGGGCGAGCAGATCCCAAAAAATTGGTGGATGCCATCAACGCCCACGGGGTGACCTTCGCTGCGGGATCTCCTGCAATTTGGGAGCGAGTGGCGCAGTATTGCCAGGCTCATAGCCTCACGCTTCCGTCAGTGCGCTGCTTAGCCATGTTTGGGGCTCCCGTGCGCAGCGAGTTGCATGAACTGTTTCTCCCGATTCTTTCCAAAGGCACTACGTACACGCCCTATGGGGCTACCGAGTGCTTGCCTGTTACCTGGATTTCAGGGATCGAACTGCGGGCTCTTGGAAAAGGCGCGAACTATGGCACCTGTGTGGGCCCTCCTGTGCCCCAAACCGAGATCCGCATTGAGCGTGAGCGTGGCAAAAGCGGCGAACCTTCGATGTCACTGGACGAAGTGGGGGAGATTGTGGTGGGCGGCCCCCAGGTTACGCCTCGGTATTGGCGCAACGAAGCGGCTACCGCACAAAGCAAGATTTACGAAGGCTCTAAAACGTGGCATCGCATGGGGGACTTGGGATATCTCGATGCTGAAGGAAAGCTTTGGTTCTGTGGGCGCAAGGCTCACGCTGTGCGACTGGACTCAGGGGAAACCCTGTACTCCATTCCCTGCGAGGCCCCATTTCTGTCCCATCCCCAGATTCGGCGCACTGCGCTGATCGCGTGGCAGCCTCGGGGGAGCCAAGCCATAACCGCAGGGATGGTCATCGAGCGCAAGGATCGTTGCACAACACTCTCGCCTGCAGAACGGGCCGATTTTCTGCGGGAGCTCACCGTTCTTGCTGCTTCAACACCCCATACACGCCCCATTGCGAATTTTTTCCTTTCGAAGGATTTTCCCGTAGATACACGGCATAATATCAAGATTGATCGACAAGCCTTGGCCCTGTTTTTTTCCCGCCATCCCGAAAGGAAGTTGTAATGCGTACCTCACAGCCTATTTTGGTCACCGGTGGAGGTGGATTTTTGGGAAAAGCCCTCTGCCGACAGCTCTTGGACCGTGGGTATCGGGTGCGCAGCTTTTCGAGGGGGGCTTACCCGGAGCTTACAGCCTGGGGGGTGGATTGCAGACAGGGGTCTCTCCAGGACATAACTGCCGTAACTGCAGCTATGGAAGGGTGTTCCGGGGTTTTTCACTGTGCAGGCAATGTAAATGTGTGGGGTCGGTGGAAGGATCTCTACGCGACGAACGTAATGGGCACCGAGAATGTCCTCGCAGCGATGCGTACCAACGGCATTCGTTCGCTGGTGTTTACCAGCTCTCCCAGTGTGGTGTGCACGTCTCACTGCCTCGAAGGTGTAGATGAGTCTTGTCCGTATCCGACTCGCTACTTATCAGCTTACCCAGAAACAAAGGCTCTTGCGGAACAAAAAGTAATGGCAGCCGATGGAACAGGCGTGCGCACTGCCTCGATTCGCCCTCATTTTATTTGGGGCCCTGGGGATACCCAGCTGCTGCCCAACCTGATCGTGGCACGCAAACAAAACCTGTTGCGTGTGATCGGAGCACGTCGCAATCTCGTGGATGCCATCTACGTGGACAATGCGGCCCAAGCTCACATTCAAGCATTTGAGATGTTGGAGCAAGACCCAGACCGAGTGGGGGGCAAGACCTATTTTGTGGGGCAAGAAGTCCCCGTGAGCTTATGGGGATTTATCGATCGCATGTTTGAGAGCGTAGGGGTTGAGCCTCTTCGTACTTCCAAAGCCATCCCTCTGTCCTTTGCATATGGCTTTGGCTATCTTTGCGAAAAATTCTATGCTCTCTTTGGTATCTACGATCGCTTACCCCCGATGACTCGCTTTATTGCATTGCAAATGGCTCACTCTGGATATTTTTCCCATGCACGAGCCACCGAAGACTTCGGGTATCATCCGAGTATCTCCATCGAAGAAGGACTCGAGCGCCTGCGCGCTGCCTCTCTAGCCTAAACTATGCACCCAGGAGCCATGTATGCAAGCGCTTCGTATAGAGGGATTGAAAAAAACCTACGGAAATAACGTGGAGGCCTTAAAGGGAATCGACTTCTCTGTAGAGGCGGGTGATTTCTTTGCAATCTTGGGGCCGAATGGAGCGGGGAAATCCACCACCATCGGGATTCTTACCTCCCTGGTGCGCAAAACTGCGGGACGGGTTCAGGTGTTTGGTGTGGATCTCGATCAAGACCCCCAGACTGTAAAGAGCTTGATCGGGGTTGTGCCCCAAGAGTTCAATTTTCAAATGTTTGAAACCGTAGAAAACATTCTCATTACCCAAGCGGGGTATTACGGCATCCCCTACCGCGTGGCTCGTACCCGTGCGAAGCACTATATGGAGCAAGTAGGCTTATGGGAAAAACGGGCCTCCATTGCCAGAGCGCTTTCGGGAGGAATGAAACGCAGGTTGATGATTGCACGTGCCTTGATGCACGAGCCCAAAATGCTGATCCTTGATGAGCCCACAGCGGGGCTTGATATCGAGGTACGACGCAGCATGTGGCAATTTCTCAGAGACATCAATGCCAAAGGCACCACTATTATTTTGACGACCCATTACTTGGAGGAAGCAGAAACATTATGTCGTAACCTTGCCATTATTCATGAGGGTGCAATTATCCGCAACTCTTCTATGCGTGCTTTGTTGAAGGAAACGGAAGGGGCCATTTATATAATGGACCTCGACGCTCCCCTTTCTGCAGGTGTAAATTGGGGTGCTTTCGCTGTGACTCCAACAGACGCAAACACTCTCGAAGTCAAGATCTCGAAAAAAGCGACCCTCAGTGAATTTTTTGCGCAGGCTGCTCTGCAGGGTGTTGTGATCAAAAGTGTTCGAAATAAAGAGAATCGATTGGAATCCCTCTTTCTCTCCCTCACCCAAAGGAGTGTATAAGATGCATATCCGACGCAATGGGATCGCTTGCCAGACCTACATGCGATTTGAACTTCGACGTACGTTGAAGTTGTGGAAACAAACCCTCCTGCCTCCTATTATCAGTACCTCTTTGTATTTTTTCATCTTTGGAAAATTGTTGGGACAGCGCATGGGCTCCGTGTCGGAAGTCTCCTATCTGGAGTTTATCATTCCAGGGTTGATTATGATGAGCATGTTAAATGCAGCGTTTCACGCGGCAGTCTTCGTGGTTTTTTTGGCGAAATTTACTAAATCCATCGAGGAAATTTTGGTCTCTCCCATGCATCCTTTTGCTATTCTTTTAAGTTTTATGGGTGCTGGATTGCTGAGGGGATTGTTGGTGGGGGGCTCCGTATGGATCGTTTCTTTGTTTTTTGTCTCTGTAGATATTACCCATCCAGTTTGGATGAGTGTGATTGCCGTGCTGGCTTGTAGCGTATTTGCGGTGTTGGGGGTAATTAATGGGTTGTATGCCAAAACTTTCGACGATACCGTCTTGGTTCCTACATTTGTGATTACGCCGTTATCTTATCTGGGGGGGATTTTTTATTCGGTCTCCATGCTGCCACCTATTTGGCAAAAGGTCGCACTCTTTAATCCCCTGGTGTATCTCATTGGAAGCTTTCGATCTGCCTTTCATGGTACCCAGGATATACCGGTTTCCATGGTGACCTCGGTGGGCCTTATGGCGCTCAGCCTGTTGGTGCTGGGGGCTGTGACCTATAGATTGATCGACCGTCGAGCGGGACTTGCGGAGTAGGGAAAGTAAAAGAAGAAATTTGAAGAGATTTATGGTACTCATAGGAATCTAAAAATTAACAGGCATAATGGGTTGTAAAAAAAGAGCTTTTTTTATGTATGGCTTCTTGTAGGATAGCTACAGGTCCCAAGTAAGATCTCAAATCGGTGGAGTGTATAGTAATGGCGATTCGGTTGCAGCCGTGGCAAAAAGTGCTTTTGGGGTTGATTTCTGGTATTTTGGTTGGTTTTTTTGCTGGAGAATCTGCAGCGGTACTCAAACCGTTTGGGGATCTGTTTATTCGCTTGATCAAGATGATCATCGCACCGCTTATATTCTGTTCTATTGTGAGCGGCATTGGGCACCTTGAAAACGCAAAGCACCTAGGACGATTGGGGCTTAAATCCGTCTTGACCTATTGTGCATGTACCACTTGCGCCATCTTCTTGGGATTTATTGCAGCCTGGATTTTTAGACCTGGAGATGGACTGGTTTTAATTGAAGGCCCTAAGCCAGACTCTAAGATTTTTTCCCTTGGCGAATACTTGATGAACATCGTGCCAGAGAGTGCGGTGGGCGCTTTTGCACAAGGTTCAATTCTTCAGGTTGTTTTCTTTGCCACTTTTGCAGGGATCACTTTGTTGCTAATGGGGGATAAATCAAAACCCATTCTCTTTGCAATTAAAGAAATCACAACCGTGGTTTTTTTCATGGTGCAGCTCATTGTTAAAATGGCACCGTTGGCAGCCTTTGCTTTTATGGCATGGTGTGTAGGTACCCAAGGGGTTGCCTCTCTATTTAGTTTGGGCAAGTTGGTTTGTGCGAGTTTCTTTGCTTTTTCTTTGCAGTACATTGTTTTTGGTTTGCTGATCTTTTTCTTTGGGAAGTTAAAACCCTGGCCTTTTTATAAGAAAAGTATTCCCTATCAGCTCCTCGCTTTTTCAACGAGCAGTTCCAAAGCTGCGCTGCCGATGACCATGTCCATTGCAGAAGAAAAACTAGGTATCTCCAAATCCAGTGCTTCTTTTGTGCTGCCTTTGGGTGCGAGTATGAACATGGATGGTCTTGCCATTTACTTGGGGCTGTGTGCGGTTACCTTTGCACAAGCTGCAGGGCGTACGCTTTCTTTAAGTGAGTATGGCATTTTGATGTTAACTGCGACGTTGGGTTCCATCGGTGGAGCTGGGATTCCCAGTGGTACACTGATGATGCTGCCCATGGTTCTCGGGTCGTTGCAGCTTCCCTTGGATGGGGTGGCTTTAATTGTGGGGATTGATCGCATTATGGATATGATGCGTACCACGATTAACATTACAGGCGACAGTGCGGTGGCCCTTGTGGTGGATTCCTCTGAGAAGACACACAATGCTGCAGTTTATTATGAGAAGTAGGTAGCATATCCTGCGGGGACACCCGATGCGAGTGTTGTCCCCTCTTTCCGGGAGAAGTAGGTAGCATATCCTGCGGGGACACCCGAGAATGGTGCTTCCTTAATGGTAGGTTCTCATCTTTTGATTACGTTCAGATGGCATCCTATCCGTCATCCCAAGGCTGCGTAGCAGCCGTATGGGATCTCGATAAAAACACAGGGATCCCATACGGTCCCTTTGGGACCTTGGGATGACGATTTCCCAAGGATTTAAGCAAAGAGGAAGCTTAAGGAAGCGCCATTCGGGACACCCGATGCGAGTGTCCCTTTTCTTACCAACCCTGCGGGGACACCCGATGCGAGTGTCCCCAACGAGAGCCCCGTGGAGTCACATTCTTGGAGATTACGAGTTAAATTTGCTCAGCAAATCACCGAGAGAAAAGTGTGCTTCCTCTCGTTTCGGTGGGCGCATCGGTCCTTGAGACCGAGAAGGACCCTGGGAAGGTCGGCTATTTTGAGAACCAGAGGACGGACGTCGATCATCCCCACTTCGCTGTTGCGTCGGTCGCCCCTGGGTCGGTCGAGGACCGGAAGGTCGACGATCCGATTGGCCCCCTTCTCTTGGACGAGAGGAAGGCTGGGCAGCAGGCGCAGCAGCATCGACAGGACGTTGAGTCCGACAGGTAAGACTGATGCGTCGACGCAATTGATCTACCAACAGCACCTGTACATCCAATACATCCCCAACACCAACCACTGTGGTTGGATCCTTCACGAACTGATCGCTCAGTTCACTAATATGCACCAATCCGTCTTGATGCACACCGATGTCCACGAAGGCACCAAAGTTGGTAACGTTGGTCACACGCCCCTTCATCTTCATACCTGGCTTTAGGTTTTCTAGCTTTTCTGTTTCGTTGGAGTAGCTAAACCGCGAAGTGCCCCGTGGGTCACGTCCCGGTTTTACCAACTCGACAGAAATATCGAGCAAGGTGGGCATTCCGACAGTTTCGCTGACGTATTTTTCCAAAGCGATGCCTTTAACGACATCTTCTTTCCCGACCAAATCCTCGAGGGAGAGATTCAAATCAGCCGCAATCTTTTCGACGATGGCGTAACTTTCCGGATGTACCGCAGAGCGATCCAATGGATTTTCTGCCTGCATAATTCGCAAAAATCCTGCAGCTTGTTGGAAAGCTTTGGGTCCGAAACTTGGAACTTCGGTCAATTCTTTACGCGTGCGAATGAGACCGTGTTCGTTTCGGTAGGCCACAATGTTCTTTGCCAATGCTGGCCCAATTCCAGAAACGTAGGTAAGCAGCTTGTCAGAGGCAGTGTTGATGTCCACTCCAACGCGGTTTACGCAGCTCTCTACGGTTTCATTCAGATTGTTCGACAACTTGGTGACATTGCAATCATGTTGGTATTGTCCAATACCGATGGAACGAGGCTCAATCTTAACCAGCTCTGCCAACGGATCCTGCAAGCGACGTGCGATACTGATTGCACTACGGATCGTAGGATCGAGATCTGGAAATTCATCCCGTGCAATCTGCTCGGTAGAGTAGACGCTGGCACCGGATTCGTTCACGATCACCCGTTTGATGTTCTTAATCTGGTTGGCCTTGAGAATGTGGCTCAGCAACTGATCCACCTCACGGCCCCCTGTGCCGTTACCGACAGCAAGGTACTGAACCTTAAACTTGCGAAGAAGAGCCAGTACTTTCTGTACCGCTTGCAACGTCTCAGCAGACTCTAGGTTGCCATAATTCGGGTGAATCGTGGTGTAGCCAAGAAGCTGTCCCGTTTCAGAGACCACAGCAAGCTTAGATCCTGTACGAAGACCTGGATCCACACCCATAACCACAGTGCTTGGCAATGGTGGCAATAGGAGAAGTTTCTCGAGATTCTTAGAGAATACCGCAATGGCTTCTTCTTCCGAACGATTCTTGAGAAACACCCGAATTTCAGTTTCAATAGAAGGACTAAGAAGTCGCTTGTAGCTGTCGAGCAAGGTCTCTTGCAACCATGTGTTGATGGTCTCGCTGGCTTGTGGCCATTCTTGCCGCACTTTTTGCTGCAACTGATGTAAGACCTGATCACGATCGCATTCGATGCTTGTGCGCAGAATCTTCTCGGCTTCTCCTCGGCGCACTGCCATAACACGGTGTGCTTGGGTTTGCTGGATGGATTCTGCATATTCAAAGTAGTTGGCATACTTGGCAATATTCTTGCGCGTATCTTCCGGTACGGAATTGCCAGCTTCTAATAGAGCCACGGTAGTTGAGGCTGCCTCTGCGTGTAACACTGCTGTATCAAAGCTGATGGTACGTGCTGCAAGACGGTAGTCCGCTTTTTCACTGAGGGTCTCTGCCAAAATATCCTGAATGCCCTGCAGTACTTCTTCCTTCGGCATCGTCTCCGTTGCAAATGGAGCAATCCATGCATCGAGATCATGAATGGTGCCACATTCAGCAAGCAGCTGAACCAATACCGGCTCCAGGCCTTTTTCCTTGGCAATCTGGGCACGGGTTCTGCGCTTAGGTTTGTAGGGCAGATAGAGATCTTCGAGCTCTTGCTTCGTGGTACAGGCAAGAAATTTCTTTTCGATAGTTGGATACTGAGCTTGCAAGGACTCGTTGGTCTTACACAGTTCTTCTACCACTTTGAGATATCGAGTTTTCAACCCTTCGAGCTCGAGCAAGTACTTGTAGTTGTCTCGAATGTCTCGAATTTGCACCTCATCCATACCACCGGTCATTTCTTTTCGGTAGCGAGTGATGAAGGGGATGGTGCACTCTTCGGTGAAGAGGAGCTTTATCGTTTGGAGAGTATTGGCTTCGTTGAGATTCAACTGAGACGCAATTTTTTTACCAAGGTTGATCATGATACAGATGCCTCATAGTACGAAGGAGGAGAACTTGCGAGTGGAAGGGGAACGCATTGAGTTAAAATCCCCGACTTCCACTCGCATCATTAAAAGATAGCGGTTTTTGGAAAGAAATACCCTACCTCTCGCTCGGCGGCAGCAGGAGAGTCGGAACCGTGCACCGTATTCATGCCGATGTCTTGTCCGAAGAGTTTGCGAATGGTGCCTTCAGCCGCTTCTTTTGGGTTGGTTGCACCCATGAGTTGACGGTTGTGGTCCACTGCATTTTCGCCTCGTAGGGCCATGACCACTACCGGAGCTGAGATCATGTACGTTACCAGTTCATCAAAAAAGGAACGGGCTTTGTGCTCTGCGTAAAACCCTTCCGCTTCTCTGCGGGAGAGGTGACGCATCTGCATGGCTGCCACTTCAAGGCCTTCTTCTTCGAAACGGGCAACGATTTTTCCGATTAAATTTCGCTGGGTCCCATCGGGTT
Organism: Deltaproteobacteria bacterium; assembly: GCA_947475005.1. GTDB lineage: Bacteria > Bdellovibrionota_B > Oligoflexia > Oligoflexales > Bog-1112 > CANIBL01. The sequence continues at coordinate 18,836 of CANJLI010000026.1, forward strand.
TAATAATAGAAAGTGTAGTTTGAATCATGAGCGTCTCCGACTGGTGTAAGTAGCGCATACTACTGGTTTCCTATCATTTGGCAAGAAATAACGGAAAATGGGGGTACTGACTTTGTTTGTTCTGTGGGGACACCCCGTTGGAGTGCCCCCTTAGTTCCGTTTTGGGGACACCCCGTTGGAGTGTCCCCTATAGTTCTGTTTTGGGGACACTCCCCCGTCATCCCAAGGCTGCGTAGCAGCCGTATGGGATCTCGATAAAAACACATGGATCCCATACGGTCCCTTCGGGACCTTGGGATGACGAAATTGCTCATCCCAAGGTAAATAGAGGGGTCCCCTTCTGCACCTTGTCGCCCGGGGAAATGTGGATTTTGTCAATGGTGCCCGGGTGCTTACACAAAATTTGGTTTTCCATTTTCATGGCATCGACCACGGCAAGCACACGCCCCGGTTGTACCGTTTCCGCATCGGTAACCTCGATGCGGAGCACAACACCGGTCATGGGGGAGACGACGGTGGTGGGACCGGCTTGATGCGCAGTTTTTTGCAAAAGCTTTTCCACCGCGGCAGGGCGAAGATGCCCGTAGAGGGTACGGTATTGGCCGGCGATGCGGATTTCGCAGGTAAAAGCCCCCGTCTGCGGCTCTTGCTCCCATCGGCGGAAAGAAAAGGGGGTTTCTACAAGAAATCCCTCGCACATTTCTTGGCGATACAGGGTCCGAAAGGTGCGATCGAGGCGAAATTGTAACGGTCTCTCATGTGCCTTCGTTTGTACGGAGAGGGGCGCTGCCTCTTGCAAGGCGCTACCCAGGGTGAGCGAATGTCGGATGGAGGCAACGTCGAGGATCCATTCCATGGGGAGCTCTTCCTTTTAAAGTTGGCTATACAAACCGATGGCAGCGGCTTCATCGCTCTCAAGGGCGTAGATTTCCGGCTCAAAGTCTTTTGCGTATTGCTGAAGGAAATTCGTAGTAAAATCTGCGGATTGAAAGACAGGATGCTGCAGCAATCGCTCGTGAAATCGAGCTGTTGTGGTTACCCCTTCGATGCGCAGTTCTTGCAGGGCCCGTAGTAAACACGAGATGGCCGCCTGCCGTGTGGGCCCCCAGGCGAGCACTTTGGCCAACATGGAATCATAGCGCGTGGGTAAGATGTATCCCGAGTAAAGATGAGTATCCGTGCGCACGAAGGGCCCCCCTGGAAGTTGCAGAGCGCCCACGGTGCCGCTGGTGGGAATAAATCCCTGGTCAGGATCCTCGGCATTGATGCGCACCTCGATGGCATGGCCTTGTACACAGAGGTCCTCTTGGGAAAACGCCAAAGGTTCGCCCTGAGCGATGCGGATCTGGGCTTCGATAAGATCGATGCCGGTGATCATTTCCGTCACGGGGTGCTCCACTTGGATCCGCGTATTCATTTCCATGAAGTAGGCGTGGTCGGGGCTCTCGCAGATAAACTCCACGGTCCCTGCACCGCAGTAGTCCACTGCCTCCGCAATTTTCACCGCACGAGCACCCAATTCCGCCCGTTGCTCGGGGGAGAGGTAGCGGCTCGGGGCTTCCTCGAGGAGTTTTTGATTACGGCGCTGGATGCTGCAATCCCGTTCAAACAGATGCACTCCGTTTCCATGGGTATCTCGCAGCACCTGCACCTCGATGTGGCGCGGATTTTGAATATAGCGTTCGCAAAAAACAGCGGGATTTCCGAAATAACTCTGAGCCTCACGGCGGCAGACCTCATAGGCAGTGGCGAGGTCCTTTTCCTCCGTCACAATGCGCATCCCTCGACCCCCTCCGCCTGCGGCAGCTTTGATAATCACAGGAAATCCAATGACTTGGGCTACCTCTTTGACTTGGGCGACGCTCGTTAGCTCGCACAATTCACCGGGGACGGTGGCAATCCCCTGCGCTCGTACCAGGGTCTTGGCTTCGATCTTGTCCCCCATTTGACGCAGAGCCTGCACGGAGGGGCCGATGAACACAGCTCCCATTTCCTGCACAGCCTCTGCAAAGGCATGGTTCTCGGACAAAAACCCATAGCCCGGATGCACGGCTTGGGCCTTGGAGGCCCGCATGGCACCGCAAACTGTGGGGATGTGTAGGTAGGGCGATTGAGCCCCTGATTCTGGGAGGCAAACGGCGTAGTCTGCCAGTTTCACATGGTAGCTATGTTGGTCATCGCGTGCATAGATAGCAACGGATTCAAGACCCAGTTGACGTAAAGAACGGATGATACGAACTGCGATTTCGCCACGATTGGCAACGAGAACTCGTTGAAATTTCATAGAAAGGGTCCCTCATCGCAGCGGTAGGTGAGGGTGCATGATACACTGGAGTAAAAGGACGATTCAATTTCACTTTCCACTTAGGAGGACGCCAGCCATGAAAGAATCCCGACGCGGAGCTTTACTGATCGAGCCTTACAAGCAGCTCAAATTTGGGGTGATGTTTTTGCTCTTGAATCTTGTGTTCGCCGTTTTGACGCTGACCGTATTTGGCTACTATTTGTGGGACATTTACCAAGCCATGATTCGCTTTTTTCAGCTGGATGAAGCTCAAAGCTTGGTTACGATGCAAAAACTGCAGGTTCCCTTCCTTGCAGCCGTAGCGTTGTTGGCTTTGTTCATTATGACCACCCTGTATTTCTCCGTGTATTACACCCATCGTATTTATGGCCCGTTGGTTTCCATTCGTCGCTTTCTGGATCAACTTATTCAAGGAGAAAACCCTGGGGTCATTCAGGTTCGAAACACGGATCAGCTTCAAGATTTAGTGGTACGCCTGAACGGAATTGCAGAGCAGCATGTTAAACTCCAAAAAACCGATTCAATCGTAGCGGTAAACCAGTATATTGAAGCCCTGATTCAAGAGAAATCGCCTTCAGCGCTGCATGTACCTCAGAACGATGCCCTTTACTCTGTAGCGCTGCGACTGGAGCGGTTGAGCCAAAAGCGTGCCCGCTAATTGACCCCTGTCTAAAGCGATTTCTCTTGTTCATCATCCTATTCACTCGACTATGAGGAAGAGAGATATGAGCATAGAAGTTGCAACCACCCCCCAATTTGTTGGTGCCCTGTATCAAAAACTAGACTCCATCCACGGCGAGTTGCGCCGTGCCTTGGGGCGGGGGCTGACCCTTACCGAGAAAATTTTATTGAGCCACCTGGCCCCGGGGCAGGATGTGCGCACCTTAAAGCGGGGGGAGAGCTTCCTGCTGTTAAACCCCGATCGGGTTGCCATGCAAGATGCCACAGCGCAGATGGCGATCTTGCAGTTTATCCAATCAGGGCGCAAGCAGGCTGCTGTTCCCAGTACGGTGCACTGCGACCATCTCATTCGGGCTCACAAAGGAGTAGGGGCTGATATGGTGGTGGCGGAGAAGGAAAATGCGGAGGTATTCCACTTTCTGCGCTCTGCTTCGGAAAAGTACGGGATTGGGTTTTGGGGGCCTGGAGCTGGGATTATTCACCAGGTGGTGTTGGAAAATTATGCGTTCCCGGGTGGGCTTATGATCGGTACCGACTCTCATACGCCCAATGGCGGGGGACTCGGGATGCTGGCCATCGGGGTGGGCGGTGCGGATGCGGTGGATGTGATGGCAGGGATGCCCTGGGAGATTTTGATGCCCAAGACCATTGGGATCAAACTCACTGGTAAACTTAGTCGCTGGACATCACCGAAGGACGTCATTCTCAAGGTGCTCGAGTTGCTCACCGTGAAGGGGGGGACCAACAAGATTGTGGAATACTGGGGCCCAGGGGCTTCGAGTATTAGTTGCACAGGAAAAGGGACCATTGCCAATATGGGAGCGGAATTGGGGGCTACCACCTCGGTATTTCCTTATGATGCTCACATGGGGGCCTTCCTGCGAGCTACGAGACGGGAAGAGATTGCAAAGCTGGCAGATCAATATGCAGCTTGCTTACAACCGGATGCAGAGGTGGCCCAGGATCCGTCTCGCTACTACGACCAGCAGATCGAGATCGATCTTAATACGTTGGAGCCGTATATTGTGGGTCCTCATTCCCCCGATCGAGCTCGACCGGTGTCTCAGTTGCGTGCAGAGGCTGAGAAGGAAAAGTATCCTGAAAAATGGAGTGCTTGCTTGATCGGTAGCTGTACAAACTCCTCCTATGAGGACATCTACAAGGCAGCAGCTGTAGCAGAGGAAGCGTTGAAGGCAGGGCTGCGAGCTAAGATGCCTTTCTTTGTGTCGCCGGGATCGAATCAGATTTTTGCCACCATCGAACGGGATGGCTTGCTTAAAACTTTGCAGGATTTTGGGGCTACGGTGCTTGCCAATGCGTGCGGTCCTTGCATTGGGCAGTGGAGTCGAGATGACATTGTCAAGGGTGAGCGCAATGCCATTGTGACTTCCTTCAATCGAAATTTCAAAGGCAGAAACGACGCCAACGAAGAAACTCTCGGTTTCATCACCAGTCCTGAGATGGTAGTGGCCTATGCGGTGTCAGGGGAGCTCGGGTTTGATCCCAATCGGGATTCTCTTAAAACCCCAGATGGCAAGTCCCTGCTGTTGACATGTCCCGAGGCGCCGAGCTTACCTCCTAAGGGATTTGTTGCCGATTTAACTGGGTATGTTGCGCCTGCTGCAGATGGGAGTGCCTTGCGTGTGGTGGTAACCCCTGGAAGCGATCGGTTGCAGTTGCTCGAGCCTTTCCTCAAGTGGGATGGCAAAGATTTTAACCAGCATATGCTCTTGGCAAAAGTAAGTGGCAAGTGCACCACGGATCATATTTCACCCGCAGGCAGATGGCTTAAGTTTCGCGGGCACTTGGATCACATTAGTGACAACATGCTATTGGGTGCTGTGAACGCATTCCATCCGGAAGCGGGCAAAGGGGTGAACCAGCTCACGGGCAAGCGCGAGGAGACTTTGTCGGCTATCGCTCGTCAGTACCAAGTAGCAGGCAAACGATGGGTCATCGTGGGGGATGAAAATTACGGGGAAGGCTCCAGTCGGGAGCATGCGGCTATGTCCCCTCGGTATTTAGGAGCGAGCACGGTGTTGGTGCGCAGCTTTGCACGTATTCACGAGACCAACTTGAAGAAGCAAGGGATGCTGGCGTTGACCTTTGCTCAACCTGCTGATTACGAGAAGATTCAGGAAACGGATCGGATCTCTGTCTTGGGTCTTGCGGAGTTGAAACCGGGAGCTCCCCTTACCGTGAAGGTGGAACATGCAGATGGGACTTCCTTCACGCTGCAGGCGTTGCATTCTTACAACAAGGAGCAAATCGCTTGGTTTCGTGCTGGTTCGGCGCTGAATTTGATTTGATGGGGGTACTCCCGTTGGATGAGATCGGGGACAGTTACCGAATTATTGGGGGTGGAGGCGTACCCATGAGATCGGGGACAGTTACCGAATTATTGGGGGTGGAGGCGTACGCCTCCACCCCCAATAATTCGGTAACTGTCCCCGATCTCATGGGACACTCGCATCGGGTGTCCCCGATAGAGCTTTATAACTATCCGATTCCATTGCAAAATCAAAATCCATCTTTAAATTTCCCCCAAACTCTCTATTATGGGGCCTTATTTACTTTTACTGGAGCTCAATATGAATCTGTTAAAACTGGTGCGAAACTTATGGGTCGCTTGTGTGTTTTCTTTCCTGGGTGCCACTACTGTTTTTGCTGCAGAGCAAGCTCGGTTGGATGCACGCCTTAGTGCTATCAATTCAAATACCAAAATTACAGATCAAGCATTCCAAGAAGGCCTGTCTATACTGAGCTTCTTGACTCACAAACTAGATTTCGATAATCAACCTCAAGTTGAGGCTATAATGAAACTCCAAGAGGAACAAGTTGCATTGCAAGAGAAATTTCTATCTCAATACAAAGAAGCAAAGACAGCGGAAGCAAGAAAAGAAGCCTATGACGCTCTTATTTCCAACTATGAAAAACTAAAAAAGCGAGCTGAGAAGCTGTAAATAAGAAAAAGGGGGCCACCCGCACCGGGTATCCCCCTTTTTCTTTGTCCCCTTTCCTCCCTACTTGGTCGGATTAAAAATCACCACCGTCTGCACAATCCCCGTCACACCGGTATCGAGACTGATATTGCCTGTCTCCAAATTTGCATTACCAAACTTGTATGTGTTACTCGAGAAATCGAGCCCGTTGATCAGAAGACTTGCGCTATCGGTACTCTGTGAAAGTGCGTACGTTTCGAAGTTAGAGATCCCGATCTTCGATGCATTTGTAGCCCAAGAGAACGTAGCTGTTTCACAGCTGGTTTGATCTGTATACGCAGTTTTCGTACAAGCTCGATAATTGGTATCCCAAAGATTGCCCGTTCCGGTGCAGCTTCCAACATCTGTGATCGACGTATCGACGCAAAGGGCAGGGGCTGCGACTATCTTGTTCAACAGATATTTTCCAAGAGAGGTGTCATAGGAAGAGTAGTAAGGCACATCTTGAACCACCCATAGGCTGATGGCTTGCTCACTGCTCTTTGAAAGCAAGGAAAGGGTTTTCTTCGTGCTATCCACTTTAGCCAAGGCTTGGAATTCTTGGGTCCAGCCGTCACCACCTGAACTTCCGGAAGTGGTAGATGCCGTACAATTAAAGTTGTTGATAATAAACTTATTGGCGTAGGTATCCGCACTGTAGACGGTTGCACCAACGCGGGTCGCCGCACTAAAGTGGTTGGTCGCATCATCCCATGTACGGAAGCTTTGTCGAGCTCCGGTTTCGGTAGCTAAGCAGTACTCGTTGGTCACATTGCGATAGCTGTCGTTGCCCCAGTTCCATACTCGGGTATTGCCTGATGTATTGAGGCAATCGGCTGAATTGGTAAATTGGGTTAGTGGGTTTCCGTCTGCATCTGCGCATACACTTGAAATATATGTATTGCCAATCCCCAAACATGCTTTGATGGTACTTGCATTCCCCCAGGAGCAACTTCCGTTGTCGTACCAGGTACCCCCTACACTGGAGCAAGTAGTCGATGTGCTAATACCGGTTATGTCCACTTGGTCGGTGGTTCTCGTACCAGATAGAATCGGAACTCCATCTAGCAGACAATACGGGCCTCGGATTTCAAGATCACAGGATAAAGAGCCTGGGAGCTTCTTGCGAATGTTTCCAATTACGTAGATATCTCCTGTGGAGGATTGCTGAATTTCACTAATTTGACTTCCACCACCCGCAAATACTTCATCCCCAGTTTCACATCGTCGTTTGTATTCCGTTTTCCATGCTGCAGATGGTGTGAAATTTGCATTGCTGCCTCTGTAATTGTTGAACCCGTATCCGAAGCCCAATCCCCCGTCTTCAACGGAAGTCGTATCTTCAGCTCGACTGAGTTGCATCCAATCCCAGATGTTATTACCACAAGTAATTACCTTGGAAATTCGAGTTTCTGGAGTATCCCCTGTTGGGTCAAAACTAAAGAGGCATGCGGTATTCCAAGAAGCAGAGGTAGCATCTGTGGGATCAGGCCCAAAAAATACAGCCATATCTGAGGTAGACGTATCTTCTGCTGTTTTCACACGGGTGTTATACTTGAAGTTCCACCAACCCCTTGCAATTTCGATGATATCCGTGTTACCTGGTGAAATATAGCGAAAGTACCCACTGTTGTTACTACCCGCGGTAGAGTTACATGTCGAACCCGTATAGAATACTCCACTGGATGGGGTAACGAGAAAATTCTGCAAGCAAATGTTGGCATTAATAAGTTCTGTGGGGGTTTGTTCCCACGTATCCGTAGGACCGATACGTTCTACAACAAGTTTATTCACGCTGGGTAGACTGCCTGGGTAGAACACATTTCCGGCTGAATCAAATTGGAACAGGGTGGAGGAGCCTTGCTGCCATTGTTGAGCAAATCGTTTGTTATCGATACATTCCAAGTTATTCAGACTTGGGGCCTTTTGGGTGAGGTCATCGATGGTACCACCTGTAAGTCGAAAAAACTGGCATTGATAACCCGTGGTTTGATCATAGACATTTACACCCTGCTCCGCATCTCGGAATTGAAACGGATAGGCAAAGTTTACATAGACCTGCTTATCCGGTGCTTGGACCACGGTGAGGATTTTAGGCAAAGGCTGTGAGGGTGAGCTGTCGTATTGTTTATCTGGATTGTTGGCTTGTAGTTTACTTATACGTGCTTGATAGGCAGAGGCTGACTCTGCTTCTACCGCTTCTGCTGTTGTCCCATCGGTTTTGATTTTCAAAAATGTGGAGCCTGAGGTTGTGCTTGTATCGGTGGTTGTAGCAGAAGAATCGTCGAGAAGAGCTGCACCCTGTGCGATAGGGAAATAGAAATCATCCCCTTCGAGGGTCAGTACGTTATCACTCCCTTGAGCCAGCTGCAACGTAGTAGGGGGGGTGAATTTTTTTACTGGAAGTTTCAGTTGATCTACCATTTTGTTGTGTTGCGTAACAATCGCCAGTCCTGCGCTGGAGGAGTTATCCACAACGATGGCTCCGAATGCGCCTTGTAAATTGAGAGCTACATTGGGTGCCAGCCTACCTGATTGTGTACCACCGGATTGTAGACCGTTTTTAGACGCAGGCCCATCTGAGTTGTTCTTTTTACTGCCGCAATGTGCAAGTAGGCCGCATAGTAGCAAGGGGTATCCACATCGCAATAGGGATTTCCGCTGATGCATCGACTCTCTCCTTTCCTATTTTTCGAATATTCGATAGATTTCTCTCGGTAGAAAAAGCGGAAACTTTACTTGGGGGATAAGATGAAGAAGAAATTTATACATTTACTGATTCTGGTTGGGGGGCTGTGCTCTTTTTCTACGGTAAGTATTGGAAAAACTTCGGATCGTTTGGTTGTAGCCTGGTCAGAAGCTCCTCGGACCACCGACCCGCATTATGCGGTGGATGCCCTTAGTCAATACTTGGAAAACCTGTTGCATGGTTCCCTGATTGACTTTGATGCCCATGGGAAAACGGTTCCATGGCTCGCAGAAAAATGGGACTGGCAAACCTCCACTCAATTGAGTGTGACATTGCGAAAAAATGTGGTCTTTTCGGATGGAAAACCGGTGACTGCAGAGGATGTAAAAGCCACATATGACTTTTTTCTGCGAAAAGATGTGATACCCCCCTCCCCTCGAGCAGGTGCTTTTCATTTGTTAATGCGAGTGGAAGTCAAAGGCCCCCAAGAGGTGATTTTTCATCTGCAAGAGCCGGATGCTGATTTTATTGAAAATCTGGTGGTGGGTATTCTGCCGGCAGCAGTCGCAGCTAAGACTGCGATGATTCCCATGGAAAAATCCATAATGGGATGTGGGCCCTATACAGTAAAGGAATCTGACAGTACGCATCTACTGCTTGCAGCAAATCCCCGTTACACCCTTCGCGCAGCAGCGAAGATACAAGAGCTTGAGATTAAAATTGTAAAGGATGAAACAACGCAGTTTGCCAAATTGCTGAAAGGGGAGATCGATCTCTCTCGTACCATCAGCTTAGATAAGGTTAACGATCTGAAAAAGTACCCGGATTTGAAGCTGCAACATGGAGAAGGGCTGCAAACCACATATCTCGGATTTAACTTTCAGGATGCGATACTGAAGCACGCACAGGTGCGGCAAGCCATCGCTCATGCCATTAATCGAGAGGCCATCATTCAGCACCTTTTCCATGGACTTGCTACCCCTGCAAAAACGCTTCTACCCTCGTCGCATCCTTTCTACCACGCAGGTCTTTCCGAGATGCGCTATGACCCGGAACAAGCGAAAAAATTGCTGGATGCTGCTGGATTCCCGCAAAAGGGTACGCAACCCCGTTTCAAGCTTACTTACAAGACCACAGCGAGTCTCGCGCGTATTTCCATTGCCAAAGCCATCGCCTCTGATCTGAAAAAAATTGGCATCGAAGTATCGGTGCAATCCCTCGAGTGGGGTGCCCTCAAAGGGGAAATCGACAAGGGCAATGTGCAGATGTGGAGTCTCCTTTGGATTGGATTTAAGGGACCCGGTATTTATGAACACGCCTTTGGAAGTGAAAATTTTCCACCCGCTGGCGCCAATCGAGGTCGATACGTAAATCCAAAGCTGGATGCCTTGTTGCAAGAGGGACAACGGGTGACAGATTTTGCGGCTCGCAAAAAAATCTACGACCAAGTGCAAGAAATCGTGCAAGCGGATCAACCGTATGTATTCCTCTGGCACGAAGCCAACTATGCGGTGATGCGCAAAGAGGTACAGGGCTTCGAGATCTACGCGGATAACAGGTATAGTTCTTTGCCTTTAGTGACTAAGTAGCCGTTCTTTTAATTTCCGTCATCCCATAAGGTCCCGAAGGGACCGTATGGGATCCCTGCGTTTTTTTTTCTTTTTTCTTTTAATTTCCGTCATCCCAAGGTCCCGAAGGGACCGTATGGGATCCCTGCGTTTTTCTTTTTTCTTTTTTCTTTTTTCTTTTTTCTTTTTTCTTTTTTCTTTTTTCTTTTTTCTTTTTTCTTTTTTCTTTTTTCTTTTTTCTTTTTTCTTTTAATTTCCGTCATCCCAAGGTCCCGAAGGGACCGTATGGGATCCCTGCGTTTTTCTTTTTTCTTTTTTCTTTTTAATTTCCGTCATCCCAAGGTCCCGAAGGGACCGTATGGGATCCCTGCGTTTTTCTTTCTTTTTTCTTTTTTTTGTGGAACCAGCTGCGCAGTTTCCACACCTCCTTGCTACGCAATGGGAGAGCGGTGGAATTCCTTTCGGTTACCATCTTAGATGCCAAGGCCGGCGCTCGCTCGGGGCCTCCCACCCTCTCAAAATCGCAGACAATACTCTCGTCATAGAAGTATTCTCTCGGCTGCGATTTGTGACCCGGGTAGGTCCTCCCAAGCGGCTGCCCTTGGCCCCTTCAAATGGTAACCGAAAGGAATCCCCCTGCTCTCTCGCTGCTACTGAGGATCTTTGTAGCAGCGAGAGAGCGGGGCATGAAGGCAAAGATGGCAGCGGGAAGGGCAGCAGGGCGGAGGGACCCGTCGGGTTGAAAAACGCAACCAAGAGAGATTGTCCATGACGAGAATTGTGTTTGCGTTTTGAGAGAGACGGGGGGATCCGACCGTCGCGCCGGCCTTCCCGCTGCCATCTTTGCCTTCATACACGGTTCTCCCATTGCGAGGCAAGGAGGGTTTGGGCAACTGCGCAGCTGGTGCC
>CANJLI010000027.1 GCA_947475005.1 Deltaproteobacteria bacterium
ACGGACAATACTGTTCGTTTAAGCCTGAAGAGCTTGCACTGCAAGTTTCACTGCCTTTTTTCTCTGCCCTCCTAGGTCCTCCGGTGTAATTTCCGTCATCCCAAGGTCCCGAAGGGACCGTATGGGATCCCTGCGTTTTTATGGAGATCCCATAGCCTTGGGATGACGGACAATACTGTTCGTTTAAGCCTGAAGAGCTTGCACTGCAAGTTTCACTGCCTTTTTTCTCTGCCCCCCGGTGTAACTTCCGTCATCCCAAGGTCCCGAAGGGACCGTATGGGATCTCTGCGTGTTTATCGAGATCCCATACGGCTGCTACGCAGCCTTGGGATGACGAAGGGAGGGGGATGAGATTGGGGACAGCTCCCCTCTTACCAACAATCCCTAACCAAACCGCACTTGAAGATCAGCGATGGTCTCGGATTCAATCTTCGGATAGAGGATCTCGGGCTTTTGGACTCGGGTATTTTCCAACCCTACAAAATGCCCAAGGCCTTTCCAATTCACTTCTTCTTGCTCAAAAAATGCCAAGATTTTCTTGGTAGCACCAGGCATATAAGGCGCAAGCAAAATACCCAGATCTCGAATCGTGTACACGAGAGCGGAGACCACTTCGTGAGCGGCTTGCCGATCTTCTTTGATTTTCTTCCAAGGCTCATGCTCTTGAAAGAACTGGTTGGCACGAGCGCCCAGAGCTACGATAGTATGCAACGCTTCTTTCAGCGCCACCTTCTCGAGCAAGACAGTTACCTTCTCCTCTCGCTCTCGCACTTCAGCAAGAAATCCTTGCACGAGATCACAAGAGGAAACATCGAGAACACGTCCCTCAAAATGTTTATCCAAAAAGGACAAGACCCGATTTACCAAATTGGCAACGGTGTCGATGAATTCTCCATTTACCCGCTGACGAAAATCTTCCCAGTAAAAAGAAGCATCTTGTTTTTCAGGACGAATGGAGAGCAGGTAGTATCTCCATAGATCCACAGAAATCCCAAGCTCCATCACATCTTCCCCGAATACACCTCGATTGCTCGACTTCGAGAATTTTTTATCCTCGTAGTTGAGGTACTCGGTGGAGTTCAAATGATGAACCTTGGTCCAGTTGTCCTTCGTTGCCAGTTGAGTCGCTGGAAACAAGACCGAGTGAAACAAGATGTTATCCTTAGCCATAAACTGGTACAGCTCGGTATGCTCTGGATCCTTCCACCAAGTCTCCCATGTATCAGGCAGTCCTTTTTTCGTAATGGACACATACCCAATAGGCGCATCGAACCACACGTAAAATACTTTTTCCTCAAAGCCTTTGTGCGGAACGGGAACACCCCACTGTAGATCTCGCGTAATGGGTCGATCATGGAGCTCACCTTGCATCCATGATGCCGTGAACGAGCCTGCATTCTCAGTCCAGCCCCCCGCGGCGATGGACTCGTTCTGCCATTCAATCAACGCCTTTTGCAACGGCTCCAATCGAATGTATAGATGTTGGGTCTCTCGAACTTCAGGAGAAGAAGAACAGGTTGCACACACAGGATCTACGACTTCGAGTCCAGAGAGCAATTTTCCACACTGGTCACACTGGTCCCCTCGTGCAGATTTACTTTTGCACTGAGGACAAGTTCCGACAATAAATCGATCTGCAAGAAACGTAGCACACGTACCGCAGTAGAGTTGCTCGGAGAGTTTTTCACAGATCAAATTCGGATTCATATCTTTGAAAATGGTTTGCACCACTTCGGTATGCACCGGATCAGAAGTACGCCCAAAGATGTCGAAGGAAATTTGAAAAAATTCGTAGATTTTTTTGTGGATTAAGAAATACCGATCGCAGATCTCTTTCGGTGTGACACCACTTTCTCTCGCCTTCTTTTCTGTGGCAGTTCCGTACTCATCCGTACCGCACACATATAAGGTTTCATACCCACGAAGACGGCAAAACCTCGCATAGATGTCTGCCGAAAGGACACACCCGATGAGGTTACCCAAATGGGGGCTGTTGTTTACATAAGGGAGCGCAGCGGTAATTAGTTTTTTTTTCATAACGAAGACCTATTTTTTCAAGCAGCAGATCGAATTGCGTAGGGGATATATAACGAAAAGGACCGCTATTGTCGACCTTTCTCGCCAGAGGGGATCCAAAGGGAAGCTATTATGCTGAAGCTCAAGCAGACCGCAATGACCAGCAAGGAAACCCACGTAGGTACAAAAACCCAAGAGGCCAAACAGAGCTTGCCTCCAATAAAGATCAAAATCCCTGCCAACCCAAAGCGTAGAAAATGAAACATGGACATCATACCCGATAGCGCAAAATAGAGAGAACGAAGTCCCAATATAGCAAAAACATTAGAGGTATAGACAACAAAAGGATCCGTAGTAATGCCCAAGATGGCAGGGATAGAGTCCATAGCAAAAATCAAATCTGTAACTTCAATCACCACCAATGCCAAGAGGAGAGGCGTACCTACGCGCTTACCTTTTTCTCGAATCCAAAAATGCCCCCCATGATATACCGTAGTAAAGGGAAACCATTGAGTTAAGAGACGAACAAAGAAATTTTCCCTAGGATCTTTGGGTATTGACTCCCCCCAGGCAAGACGCGCTCCAGTAAAAAGAAGCAATCCCCCAAAAAAGTACATAATCCAGTGAAATTGCGACAAAATGGCCACGCCCAAAAAAATGAAGGCGGCACGCATCACCAGCGCGCCCAAAATCCCCCAGAAAAGTACTCGATGCTGTAGAGAAGGCGGCACCGCAAAGAAAGAAAACACACTGAGAAAGACAAAAAGATTGTCAACACTCAAGGACCACTCCAGCAAATACCCCGTAAAAAAAGCGATACCAATCTCGGGCCCCCGAAAGTGATACATCCCCACGCCGAAGCAGATGGCCAGTAAGGCCCACACCCCACTCCACAACAAGGCATTGGAAAAAGAAACCGAACGACCCGCACGGTGAAAGAGCCCCAGATCAAGGGCCAGCGCAAAGAGAAGGAAGAGATGAAAAGCCAACCAGGGGATCCAATGATGCGTACTCAATACTACCTCCATTTCGGGTTTGAGAAAGTATTTCGAGAAAACGAGTCGGCAAACAACCCAAGGTCAACAGGGAAGATTCCGCTGCTACCGTCATGGCTTGTAGCGTATTCCATACCTCTCGGATGTTACCGTGGCGCCACGTCAACATCAAGACCATGTGGCGTACTTCAGGCGCCAACAGGTAGGGCCGCCCAGAAACATGGGGACGCTCTTTGTGCAATCGTAGCAGAAGGTCATCGATAATCTCTTCTTTTTCTCCTTCACTTCGCTCTCGAAAAGGGGCCAAATGGAATTCATACCCACGAAGCCGCTGCAGCAAATCGTTTCGAAATTTTCCTTGGGTTACCAGCAAATCCAAATCCTCATTGGTCGCAGCTAGCACTCTAATTTCGTATGTCTTCGGGAGATATCCACCGATGGCACGCACCTCTCCTGTTTCCAAAACCCGCAACAATGCCGCCTGGGCTGCAAGAGACAAACAAGCCACCTCATCGAGAAAAATCCATCCACGATGGGCCTTGGCCAAGATACCGCACCTCTTGTTCGCAGCACCTGTGAAGGCCCCTTTCTCATAGCCAAAAAGTTCAGCCTCCAACAATGCCTCCGGCATGGCCGCACAATTTAAAGGCACAAAAGGCGTTTGACCGGAAAGCAAACTCTGCAGCAACGAAGCCACACGCTCCTTACCGGTACCGCTCTCCCCCGTTACCAAGATGCTCGATACCGAGGCGCGCTCAATCCGCTCGAGATCCGCATATAGCGCCCGCATGCTCTCCCCCACAATGCGCATAGCAGTCACTGCAGGAATACAAACCTGGCGACGAAAAAACCGCCGAAAGAAATCCGACAGGCGAGTTCGGAGCTCTTCTTGAGACAACTCTACCGGCATCAGCTCGCTGACACCCAATGACATCATGCGCAACAAAGAGGAGAGAGATTCCTCGCGAAACAAAACCACCAACCGACAAGCTTTCTGCAAAACCTGGATTTTTTTCAACCACCCTTCCCGCAGGACCCACGCGGCATGAACTAACAAAACATGGTACTGCCGCGTCTCTAGTGACTGCCAGAAGGCGAACTCCTCCTCCACCCGAAACCACTGTACCGGCAAAGAAAGCCCATCGACGAACTCCTCCGGGCGAAGAGAAAAACCAAGTCCATCATCAAAATGCAGCATGCATAGCATGGAAAAACCTCGTGGATGTAAATTTACCAACATCTGGTCAACAAGTCGGATTTGCTACCATGTTGGTAAAATTTTTTCCACTTAAGGCCCGCCCTTACTTCAAGGGCGGCTTAGCGCAGCGCTGCAGCTGCGGCGTATTTTTGACAGGAAAGCTTGCCTAAAGAAGGTTTAAACCCATAATCCACTGCATTTTGGTAGATTTGACATGCATGAGTCCCCCCATACATGGCCTTATCCGCCATCATAAGGGATTCGATTAGGTTTTTATAATCAGCGGCTGGGTCAAAAAAACTCACAGCGAGATAAACCAGCTTCGCCGTAGGAAGCGCCCCCAAACTCTGAGCGAGAGTCCATCCCATACCGGAGATGACTTGAGAAACTTGATGATACTCTGTCGGAAAATTGGGATCTCCAAATTTAAGTCCCTTATCTGCATTGCGCAAACATTGCTGAGAATTACAAACTCGGCCTCCAGCTGGACAAATTCCTTGCCCAAAGCAAGGATCCCCTAACCTCAGCATGACAAACAAATCTGCAATCCCTTCATGGATTACACTCGACGGCTCTCCCCGTACCACCTGTGTCAAAAATTGATAAATCACATGATGAGCTAGCTCATGGGCCGCCACCCACTGAGAAAATTGTAAATAAACAAGAGAGCTGCCATCTCCAGGCCCCACAAAAATCCCCGCAGGGGTCGTGCTGGTTTTGGGCATAAAATATGCGGTATTTTTACTTTGAGCATCTGACCCTGTCACCAGCACAACTTGAATCTGATCCTTAATAAGCGAAGCATCGGCCCCAATGGTTTTAAAGTACGCTAGCATATTGTTCGCATTGGTAAACAGAGAAGCCTCCGCCTGATAAGCACCCTGACGAGATAAAAAATCAGACAGGGAGTAGGTTCCCAGCTGGGTCAGCTGAAACACCCCATTGGGGCTGTAAGCCCGCGCTTGCCCATTGTCATATACCGTCGCAAAGTCAGGGTTACACAGGGTACCTCCATCGCTCATATTGGCGAGGGATCGCGACGCCACCGTAACCGAAGCCGGGAAGGCTTGACTCATTTCCGTCGTGCTTACACTGCCAGTCAGCGCAAAGAAACGCGCATGAATGGACAGCGCGTGCGCATCTGTTGCCACACCCGTATAGCGATGAGGAGCAGAGCCCCCAGAGTCAGCCAAAGGCAAGCCCTCGAAGCTCGCTGTATCCGTCTCAGTCTCGGCCTCGCTAAATCCCCCATTGGAAGGCGCGTTGGACATAAACTCCACATCCCAAGCCTTGCTCCATTGCCCCTCTACCCACGCCAAGCAAGGCGTCGCTGAGAACCCACCTTGTGTATTGCTTTGCACCTTGGCAAGGATCTGCGCCTTCTGCGTATCTGACAGCGAGAGAGTTGCTTTTTCATACAAACGCTCCAGGGACTGCGCTAACTCTGGTTGCAGCAAAGCCTCTGGATCAGGTGCGGCTGTATTCGCAGGCACAGATTTTGTCATGGTTTCAGAAATTCGCAGCTGATCCGCAAAGCTCTGCGCGTACGCCGAGTAGGGGCACAGGGGCATGCCACTGGCGGTCTGAAACGTAAAATGCACCCGCTCCCGATAGGGATTTATCGTATAGCTATCCGGCTCCTGCACAATTTGGAGCCATGGGGTTTTGATCTTACTGGCAAGGGCAGCTGTCGCCTCTGCAATAAATCCCCCCCCAACACCCCCGGCCAAAGCCAACGTGGAGGCACCACCTCCAGCCGCATTTTGCTTTTTAGCAATCTGCGTACACGTAGCATCTGAGAGGGTGGCCTGGGAAGTCGCTGGCTCTGGGGAGTCCGTCTTGTTGCAGTCTGGAAAAACAAAAAAGGCGAGAAGAAGGAGAAAAGAATTTCTCATGGGGGTTTCCTTTTGGTATTTCTCCCATTATAAACCCTGTCATTGGAAGTCAGACCATCAGCCCCGTCTTTAAATTCATACGAGCATGTCATGGACCCTACATCTCTCTTACCAGTCATTCAAAAGTATGAAGAGCAAGTGCTCGCCTCTTTTACTGGAGCGCCTTGGCTTCAACTCGCTGAAGAAAAAGAAATTTTAACGCGTTTTTATCATCTGCTGAGCACCCAATCTGAGGTTCTAGCTCGCAACGCATGGGTGGGACATCTCACAGCTTCTGCACTGTTGGTAGACGAAAAGGGAGAGAGGGTAGCCCTTACCCATCACAGCAAACTGGGAATGTGGCTGCAGTTTGGGGGGCATATCGATCCCGAGGACCCCTCCTTGCTTGAAGCAGCAAAACGAGAAACCCGAGAAGAGTCTGGATGTAGCGACTGCGAGCCCTTTTCGGGCCCTGACGCGCAACTGCCTCTCGATATTGATATTCATGCGTTACCTGCAATCGGCACAGAACCCGCCCATTTTCACTTCGATGTGCGGTTTCTACTGCATACGAAAGAAGCAACTCTTTCTGTGTCCTCTGAATCTAAGGACGTAAAATGGTTCTCTTTTGAGGAGGCCTTTGCCCTTGCGCCCGAAACCTCTCTGCAACGTCTCTTCCACAAAGCCATATGGAAAATACAAAACATGAATACAGCTGCTGCAGCTCCTTTTCTACCCGGTCTCTATCGACACTATAAAAAAGAGACCCTGTACCGAGTCCTCGAGCGGGTAAGCCATAGCGAAACCTTAGAACCACTGGTATTGTACGAAGCTCTATATGACAACCCGGTATCGAAATTTTGGGTGCGTCCCGAAGCAATGTTTTTCGGTAAAATCGAAGTTGACGGGCAACAAGTAGATCGATTTACTCGGATTTCAGATTGAAAGGCAACCACCGTGTCTTCTGAGTACTATTCAAAATTAGGTGTTTCCAAAACAGCTAGCGACGATGAAATTAAAAAAGCCTATCGCAAGCTAGCGCTCCAATATCATCCAGACCGTAACAAGGGTGATGCCCAGGCAGAGGCCAAATTTAAAGAAATTAGCGAAGCCTATGCCGTGCTTTCTGATAAAGAAAAACGCAAGCAATACGACACGTTTGGAGAATCCGGTTTCCACCAGCGATATTCCACCGACGATATTTTCCGCGGGGCCGATTTTAACTCTATCTTTTCTGAGTTTGGCATGGGCGGCGGCGGATTTGAACACCTCTTCGGAGGCATGTTTGGCGGCGGCGGTCGACGTGGGGGAGGGGGGCAACCTCAACGCTCCACCAAAGGGCAAGATGTGGAATACGCCCTCCAGATCGGCTTCGAAGAGGCCTATCGCGGCTCCCAACGCCAGGTAGATTTCCAGCTCTCCGACGGCACCCGCCAAAGCCTTCGGGTCAAAATCCCGGCTGGCATGAAAGACGGGGGCAAACTTCGGGTCGCTGGCAAAGGGGTCGCCTCTCCTCATGGGGGTGAACCAGGGGATCTTTTTGTGCAGGTACAAGTAGCGAGCCACCCGCTCTTTACACGCGAGGGAGATGACATCTACGGTAATCTTCAGCTCAAGATCTCAGAGGCCCTCTTGGGGGCCAGCAAGGAGGTCCAGACCTTAGAGGGGGACAAGCAGGTCAAAGTTCCCGCAGGGGTAAAAGCAGGGACCAAGATTCGCCTCAAGGGCCTTGGGTTTCCTAAGGTTGGCAAAACACACGACAAAGGGGATTTTTACGCCATCGTAGAAGTGACTCTACCAAGTAGCCTTGATGCTTCCCAACATGAGGCTGTTTTACGTCTGCAAGACGTAGGCTTATAGAACCCATTGCCCGCAAATGAGTCCCAGTTCGGTTACGGCTGATTTATCCGCATTTTGTTGCACATTCAAACCTACCACGTATGGGGTAGAGGATGGACAACTGAGGGTTTGCGCCCCTCCCCCTAATACATCCCCATGGGAAAAGAAAGACCGATCTGAACAGTTCAGAATATATCCCACAATTTGAGTGGAGGAAGAATACACATCGAGAGAAGAAAATGTCCCCGTCGAGCAGGTGAATGGAGATAAAGCTGAACTTGTCTGTCCGAAATGAACAGAGGTAGGGACCCCCTTGCACTGTATACCAAAGGCAGAGGTAGGGACCCCCGAATCTATAACAAAATTTTGAATTTGGTCTACGGCACATTTTGTACTGAGAATGGACGCCCCGGTATCCAGAACACCCACCATATTGGTCGTCGTAATCTGATTGGCAGGATAGGCGGCGCGGAGTACCGCACTTGTAGGGGCAATGCAGCCATGATTTGGATCTGCATAATTTCGGGTTTCTAAGGAGTGACATTCGGGCATTTTCGTGTAGGCAGAAAAATTGCCACATACCAACGTGCCCGCTGCAGAAAGGCCTAATACATACTGAGTGTAGTTATTAGGGGCTGCAGGACACGAATAGGGAAAGGAGGTGAGTGTAGTGCCAACCGCCCCTGTGGGGGCCGTCCAGCCAGCTGTAGTACCCCCAATACTATTCACAGCATAGGATCCATAATAAGTTGTATAGGGCGTGCCACCTAAGTATGAAGAACCGGTAAGACTGACAGGAGAAAAAGTAAGATTGAGGCCCGGAACTGGAGTGTAAAGCCCCGATTTAATATCGGGAGGAATAGCGCCCCATGGGGCACATGACGACTGAGGCCCAGGAAAGGGGAACCCCTGCCCAGTGCAGATTAGCTTAAATGACCTATATCCTCCAGTTGTGGGGCAAGTAGAATTAATAGCCGTGCTAGTAATCTTGACAGTCGGAGTAAATGACATTTCAAATGTCGGACTTGGAGAGGGGCAAGTCGCGGACATTGCCACTGTTGGCGCAAGCTTAGGCGCCTTAGATTGACTCAGATCATCCACTGCATCACACGTTACGCCATCTACATTAAGAGTCTCTCCTGCTAAACACCCCATAAAACCTAAAAAGAGGGTTGTAGAGTCAATGCTTCCATTGTAGCTGCTAGCTTTCGTTGGATCAATGGGGTTGCAGCCATGATCTGGATCTGCATAATTTCGTGAAGCCATTGGATTACATTTTGGCATATGGACATATTTAGATAAATCGCCACAAACTAAAGCGCCTGCGTTAGAAACACCCAGCAAATATTGCATATACCCATTATTGACGGTTGGGCAGGAGTAGGGCCATCGAGCGTGTATAGATCCTTTCAACCCTATAGAAGAGCTATCATCCGTAGGCTGACCGTTAAGGTTAACATTACCATATGTTCCGCTCGCGCTAGTCACCATATAATATTGAAAGTGTACCAAGTCGCTATTATTCACGCCACGATTGTAATAGGAAAGAAGCGCTAAGCCTGGAACAGGCGTGTAGGGCCCCGATCTAATCGGGGTGGCGTCAGGCGTCGCACAGGAGGCATCAACTGTATAGAGCCCACTTGGCTTTGCTGGACTACCACAGGTCACATAGAAACTCTTAGGTCCTCTAGTAGGTGACGTCGAACACGTATTAAATGTCATTTCAAATGTTGGACTTGGGGTTGGACAAGCCCAATCTGGGGTTGCTCCTCCGGGAGGGCCTTTAAATAAGGCCAAATTATCAACCGCTTTACAAAAATTTGGATCTGAATCTGGAATCTCCCCGGGCAAACATCCAAGTGACAAGGCAGAAACCGACACAGGCGGATTGATTGTTCCAACACCAATCTGGGTAAGTACAAGAGGAGCAGCCGTGGCGCAACGCTTGGTCGTCGTATTCCAGGTTAATGTCGGTGCATAGAGATTACAAAATGGCTCCGATAGCTTTGCAGCCGCACGGCAGTTCTTACTGGTGCTAGCAGCAGCAAACCAATAATTTCCAGCTTCGAAGCAAGATACTTCCGCCGAACTTGAAAAGCAGGTATTATTGTAAAAGGAAAGTTTGAGCGTCGCACACTGGGCCTCTGTCAAATCTCGAGCTCGATAGCATCCGTTATCGAGCCAATAGAAAGTCGGATTTTCT
Organism: Deltaproteobacteria bacterium; assembly: GCA_947475005.1. Taxonomy (GTDB): domain Bacteria; phylum Bdellovibrionota_B; class Oligoflexia; order Oligoflexales; family Bog-1112; genus CANIBL01. Next base: position 10,126 of record CANJLI010000027.1, read on the forward strand.
TTACATGCTTTTTCAAAGGAAGATTCGGTATCTCCGGGTGTGGTAGGCGGCACACATCCCAATAAATCACTCCATTGGTCTGCATGACAGTCTTGTTTGTCTGCATTCGTTTGTTGCAACGCACACCCATCTATCGGGTCATACACCCAACGGCTGGTCGTGGTACTCGTATCGCTCGAGCCCTTTGCTTTGCAGCTGGTTATGGCAGCAAACAAGACAGGATCTGAAAAAATCCCTGTTGCGTCAGAAGCAAGATAGAAACTTACCGCATCGAGCTGTGTATCAGTGAATGAATCATTAGGCACAGTTGCTTCTTCTGTTCCCGCTGTTCCCGCTGCGCCCGCTGTTCCCGCTGTTCCCGCTGTTCCCGCTGTTCCCGCTGTTCCCGCTGTTCCCGCTGTTCCCGCTGCAACTCGATCATCATCGGTCTTAGGCTTTTGACAAGCTGTAGCGAGACTCAGGATGCAGACAAGAAAATAGACCGCAGTCTTAGGACGATACATATAGGGCCTCGCAACAGTAAGTAGAGATGCACCTACATTCTATCGCACATCGCTGATAGAAGACAAACGAGTCAGGGACACTGCAACAGGCCTTCCTGCCTATTTCGTAACCCCAGGAGTGTATTTATCCAAGACCATGCGAACGCTACCCCACTTCACCTTACCCTCTACTTGCAACAAGGGATGGTTGGGGTGCTTCGTCGCAATCCACGTATACACATCCCCCTTCTGCTGCAGCTCCTTACCCATATAGGTATGCATCTTGAGCTTTACAGCCTCAATCTTTCCAATGGGAAGAGCGAGAGTCTCAAACAAAACCGGCTCTGCCTGTAGCGTCCAATTTTTTGCCGAAGAGTAGGCCAAGATCTCGATGGACTTGTGCAGTTCAAAGGTAGCAGTGCGCAACTTGTAAAACCCACTGAGTACATCCGTCGCCCCTCTTTCGAGGAAATGCTCCTCGTACTCCTTCTTTTTATCGTTGGTTTGAATCTCTTCTTTGACGCTACATACCTGTTGTAAAAAGGAAAAACTCTTTTCTTCTTTAAATTCTGAAAACAACGGGGGCTTTCGATACTCGGACCCGTGAAACCAGGAAGCCCCAAAGGTCACAGGAAAACAGTAGGCCTTGGTCAGATACCGAGCGGTATAGATCCCTTTGAACCAATCCCCCGTTATTGCCTCCGAGGTAAAGACTTGGTGCCAAGACCCTTCACGCAAAACGGGTTCCAAAACCCGCATCGTATGATCACCTGCGTGAATTCCAGACCAATGGGCCGTATAATGCGCGACTTCACCTGTCCCATAGGGCATGCCCTTATATACCTCTGATTTTAAAATTCTTTTTCCCCCAGCTGGCGCTGGCGGGGGGCAGACTGGCAGCGGGGTTGCCGCCGCTTCCGCGAATAAAGAAGCTGACACCCAACATAAAAAAACGGAAGAAAAAACACACAGCTTCTTGAATTTACTTGCCTTGTTCATGTAAGATCTCGTTTCAAGGTTACTCGTCTTATTTTGCATAAATCCCCCTGCACCGACCGCAATAAAGGTTGATCTTTCCCTTCCGCCATGGTAGCGAGGACCGTCGTATTTTATCAATAAATGGGGATTATCCCTAGCATTGATGTCAAGCCAATTGGGGCATAACAGGAGTCGTCACAGTATTATGAGTTTATCAGGAGCAAAACTAGCTGGAATCGGAAAAGTCACGTGGGAAGATGAAGATACCGATTTCAATCTCGAAGGTCACGAAAATCAAGAGTTTGCAGAGCTTTTAGAGCAAAGCTCTGTAGGGTCTGGAATTAAAGAAGGGACCATCGTACAAGGGACCGTCGTTGGCATCGGAGATGATGTAGTCCGCATCGATATCGGACATAAAGCAGACGGCGAAGTGCCTTTGGCTGAGTTTCGCAAACCGGACGGTGAACTCACCATTCAAGTGGGCGACAAAGTTGAAGTTTACCTCGACAGCTTCGAAGACAACGAAGGCGAGATGGTGCTAAGCCGTGAACGTGCAGAAATGCTACGTGCATGGGACCGCATCTCTGATGCCTACGAGAACAACGAAGAAGTTCAAGGTATGATCATGGCCCGCGTTAAGGGTGGCCTGTCCGTAGACATCGGCGTGAAGGCTTTCTTACCTGGATCTCAGGTTGACCTTCGCCCCGTTCGTAACTTGGACAAGTTGATCAACAACAGCTTCTCGTTCCGCATCATCAAGTTCAACAAGAAACGTGGCAACATCGTATTGAGCCGTCGCGTTCTCTTGGAGCAAGATCGTGAGAAGATGCGTAGCGAAACCCTGCACAACCTCAAAGAGGGTGCCATCCTTCGCGGGATCATCAAAAATATCACCGACTACGGCGCATTCGTAGATCTGGGCGGTATTGATGGTCTTCTGCACATCACCGATATGTCTTGGGGCCGTATCAATCATCCGTCTCAGCTTTTCGAAGTGGGACAAGAAGTTGAAACCAAAGTATTGACCTACGACGAAGCACGTCAACGGGTATCTTTGGGCTACAAGCAACTGCAAGCTGATCCATGGGCACAAGCTGCAAGTAAATATGCAGTGAGCATCAAGACAAAAGGAACTGTTGTAAGCCTTACGGATTACGGCGCATTCGTAGAATTGGAAGACGGCATCGAAGGCCTCATCCACATCAGCGAAATGTCTTGGTCCCGTCGCGTACGCCATCCTTCTAAGTTGGTTTCCATCGGAGATGAAGTCGAAGTGATCGTATTGGCTATCGACCTCGAAGCTCGACGCATCAGCTTGGGCATGAAGCAGATGGAGCCAAATCCTTGGGAGCTGATTAAAGAGAAGTACCAACCGGGCGACATCATCCGCGGCAAAGTACGCAACATCACTGATTTCGGTGTGTTTGTGGGAATCGAAGAGAACATCGACGGTTTGATCCACATCTCAGATATCAGCTGGACCGAGCGTATTAAGCACCCAGGTGATTTGTACAAAAAAGGCGACGAAGTCGAAGCCAAGATTCTACAGATCGACTCTGAAGGTGAGAAGTTCTCCTTGGGAATTAAGCAACTCACTGAGGATCCTTGGGTAGCTGCTGCTCGTGACTTTACACCGGGCACCAAAGGCGAAGGCAAAGTAACGAAGCTTACCGATTTCGGTGTGTTCGTACAGCTCGTTGCTGGTGTTGAAGGTATGATTCACATCAGTGAGCTCGATGCAGAAACTGTAGAGAAGCCTGAGCAAGTAGTCAAAGAAGGAGACTCTGTACAGTTTGTTGTACTCTCTTGTGATGCTGCTGAGCGACGCTTCTCTCTGTCTCGCAAAGCCCACATTAAAGGTCTAGAGGGAGACTCCCTAAAAGAGTACCTCTGCACCGTAAAAGAGCCGCAAACTGCATTTGCAGATGCCTTCAACTTGGCCACCAAGGAGAAATCTCCGGGTGCAGAAGAAACTGAAGTAAAAGGATAAGCCGAACAGCTTATGCTTGAGATAAAGGAGGCCTCTTCTTCGGAAGATGGCCTCCTTTTTTTTAGAGATTCTCTAGGGCTTATATGCTTACAAAGTTGGGAGATCCTTTGCTACCGCTCAGGATGACGGACAATGCTGTTCGTTTAAGGTTGGAATCCTTGCAGTGTAAGCTGTTCCAGCTTACATGGACGCGCTGCCCCTGCCATCCCAAGGCTGCGTAGCAGCCGTATGGGATCTCGATAAAAACGCAGGGATCCCATACGGTCCCTTCGGGACCTTGGGATGACGGAAATTACATCAGAAGATCTAGGGAGGGAGTTTCAGAGAAAAAAGGCTGTGAAACTTGCAGCGCAAGCTCTTCAGCCTTAAACGAACAGCATTGGGATGACGGGCCATAAAATGAATTCCTCTATCATGTTCTTACAACTGTATTTATACTCCAATTCGGATTTTTGGCTTGCATGAAAGAGAGGATGTCATGAAAATTCCACTGATTTTTTTATATGGTATTTTGAGTATTGCTTCATGGTCTGCACACTCCGCTGAGCAGCAGAAAGAGGCCGCCGCACAAGCCTCACAGCCCTTTGAAATTCCTTTTCGAAGCTGCATAGGAAAAATGCGACCAATGAAATACAAATGGGAACTTGAGCTACCCTCTCTCGACAAACGAGAAAAAAAATTTACCCTAAAAGATTTCTACCCTAAAAAGGAACAACCGACTCCGTCTACAGAATCGGTTGTTGTGAAATATAATTGGACGGAAGAAGAAAAACACGCAAGTGAAGAGTTTGCCTTTCCTACCCAGTCAAGAATTTCTTTACTTGCAGAAAATATATCGAATCCTTCTTATGTAACTTTGCAGTATTGCGACTCCAATGATATGGGCTTTATCATCACCCTGCCTTGGCTCCCTCTTACCTATGTTGTAGAAATCAACCCCCTCACAAGAACAGTGAAGATACCTTCATGGACGAAAGAAAAAAAAAGGGAATTAGAAAAAAGAATCTCCGATTCTATCGAGTTGACTGAGAAACAACTAGGGGACTACCAGATAGAGATCGACGCAATTATAAAAAGAGAAAGAAGAATGAAAGAAAGCTGTTTCTCCTGTTTTAAACCGATTCAGGTTACCCGGGGCACACGAATACAAAAACAGTGTGAGCAGATACAGTTACAAGATAAATTGAATACAGGAAAAGAAAAAAATTACATGCTCTTACTTCAAAATTTGAGAGAAGAAACACCACTCATTCAAAAGTGGGGGGATATCGTCACACGGAAGAAAAACGTACGCAACGCTCCACAGTGGAACTTGGGACTGAAAACAATTGCAGAAGATGAGTCGGCCTAAATTCACTGGTAGAAACAGCTTCTTTGGGCCATTCTACAAAATACCCACGAAAATCTCGGTAACTCAAATCAAAATCTTCCATCGAAGACAAACGGTATAAGTCCAAGTGGGCATACCACACCCCTTCAATTTCATAATCGTTTAACAACGTAAAAGTAGGTGACGTTACCAGCTCACTGCGAGGTAAGCCCATGGCATAGAGAATTTCTCGCGTCAATGCAGTTTTCCCAGCACCTAAATTCCCCTGCAACCATAGGCAAAAAGGCGTTTTTTTTGTGAGCTCCCCTGCAATCTGCAGCGCCACATCTGCGAGCTCAGACAATTCAAACTTTCGTTCCCACAAGAGTTTCATTTCGATTTCTGCTTCAAATAACTTGTTATAGAAGCGGCCAGCACTTCTATAAAATGATCAGCCATCTTCTTTAACTCATCCTGATGAGGACCTTCCAACATCAAACGAGCTTTGTTTTCTGTGCCTGAATATCGGAAAAGAACGCGGCCTTTTTCACCAATTTTCTTTTCGATGGATTGCAACACTTTCGTAGCTTCTGGTAAATCTTCCAACGCTACTTTTTCTTTCACCAGCACGCTTTGGGTCACTTGAGGAAATTTTTCCATGCACAGCTTCAATTCACTGGCAGAGCGGCCTTTCTCCAACATCACCGCAAGGAGTTTTAAGGCGGCAAGAATGCCATCACCCGTGGTGGAACTGTCTCGGAAAATCAAATGCCCCGATTGTTCTCCCCCCAGCGTATAGCCCCCTTTGCGCATTTGCTCGACTACGTAGCGATCCCCCACTTGGGTGCGCAACAGGCTGGCTCCCTTTTTCTTCAAGGCAAGTTCCAGCCCCATATTGCTCATGAGGGTAGCCACCACTGTGTTGCCCTTCAACAAGCCTCGTTCCAAGTAGCTCAGTCCACAGATGGCCATAATTTCATCCCCATCCAGCACTTCGCCTTTATCATCTACCACGATCAGTCGGTCCGCATCTCCATCAAAGGCAAACCCAATATTAGCCTTATACAAGCTAACCAATTCTGCCAACTTCTGTGGATAGAGTGCCCCACACTGATCATTAATGTTTGATCCATTGGGCTCGACTCCAACAAGGAAAACTTCGGCGCCCAACTCTTTAAATACCTTTGGCGCTACCCGATAAGAAGCCCCATTGGCACAATCAAGAACAATACGAAGCCCATCCAAGCTCAATTCTTTTGGAAATTGCTCTTTTAAAAACACCGCATACTGCCCAAGCGCATCGTCCACCCGACGGGTGCGCCCCACCGCATCTCCAAGAGAGAGCGCAGAGGGATCTACCCCAGCAAAAACCATCTCTTCGATTTCCAGCTCAATATGATCAGGAAGTTTGTATCCATCTGCAGAGAAAATTTTTACCCCATTGTCTTGGAAAGAATTATGGGAAGCAGAAATCACAACTCCAGCATTGGTTCGAAGACCTCGCGTGAGGTACGCAATTCCAGGAGTTGGCACCGGTCCTAGAAACAAGGTATCAACACCCACACTGCAAATGCCGGAAGACAAGGCCTGCTCTAACATATACCCACTAATGCGGGTATCTTTCCCAATGGCAATACGAGGCTTGCTATAATTTTTTTTGAAATAGAGACCAAGAGCCTGCCCTAGACGCAGCATCAAGTCTGGCAGCATGGGATACTCGTTGGCTTTGCCCCGAATCCCATCTGTACCAAAGAGTCTTCGAGTCTGCTTCTTTGTGCTCATTTTTCTATCTCCTGCATTCTCTCAATTTCCCGATATTGGTAATTTTCTGTTTCTTCTTCTTGCACCAAAAACCAGATTAAAAAAGCCAACAAGAGGGAGAGAAGTTTATAGAAGAAATTATGAAAAATAAGAGGTAAAAAATTTCTCATCCAGCAACTCCCTGCACCGGATCACCAAAATCAGGTTTGCTTATGAATAACGCATTCTTTAAGGCAAGCTGCAACATTTCTGCATCTTTCTGCAACACAATGGTTCCATCTGTGACCAATAAAACCGTACCTTTTTCTTCTGACACCACCACAACCACTGCATCGGTTTCTTCGCTAATGCCAATGGCCGCTCGGTGACGAGTCCCATATTCCTGCTGCAAATTTTTTGTTTTAGTCAAAGGCAAGAAGCATCCTGCGGCAGCAATGCGCCCTTTTTGAATCACAACTGCCCCATCATGAATCGGAGAGGTTGGATGAAAAATGGCTAACAACAGCTCCTTGCTAATCTTGCTATCCAAAGAGATACCGATATCCAAATATCGATTGAGGATAATATTGCGCTCCATCACCATCAGCGCGCCGATTTTCTTCTTCGACAACTCAAAGGCCACACGAGACACTTCGTGCACCCCTGCATCCGCAAAGGAAGATGACTTTCCACCTCGACCGCCCACGGGACGATTTCCAATTTTACTTAAGGCAAGGCGAATTTCTTCCTGAAAAAGAATGACCAGAATTAATAAAATGGAAGAATAGAATTTTTGAAACAACCAATGGATAGCTGTTAAGGGGAAGGCTGAAGAGGCAAGAACCACAACCACAACAATGCCCACTCCAGCAATCACCTGGGCAGATTTTGTTCTTTTTACGAGTTTAAGTATATTATAAATCAAAACGGACAATATCAGGATGTCCAGAACACTCCACACAGTAAAAGAACGCCAGATTGCATCCATTTGTGATTTCCAATCAACTGTTCACAGGTGCGGGGGGAGATTCTGCAGAGTCCGATTCTTTCTGCATTTGCACAAAAACCTCTGATTCTTCCACTGGCAACTCATGTCTCCAGTTTTTCGCCTTCTCTACACGAGCTTGATATTCAGCAAGCTCCTCTTCTCCGATAATATTTTCTCTTTTCAAAATACGCTGCATCTCACTTGCATTCAGCGTTTCTTTGATCAAGAGAGCCTCTGCAAGCGCCTTTAATAGATCGTGATTTTCACTCAAGACTTTCTTCGCTGTCTCATAGCCTTCATGGACAAAACGATGAATTTCTGCGTCTACAGATTCAGCTAGATTTTCAGAGAAGAAATCTCGAGAAGGCGTACCTCTTCCCATAAAGACCTCTTCTCCCTCTTTGCGCCCAATTGCCACAGGCCCCAGCTTTTCGCTCATTCCCCAATTGCACACCATGCGTCTTGCAATATCGGTGGCCTTATTAATGTCATCACTTGCACCCGAGGTAATGCTTTGAAACTCAAGCTCCTCAGCAACACGACCTCCCATGGCATACACAATAAAGCCTTTGGCATAGTCCTTTGATAAATTAAGACGGTCCTCACTCGGTAACATCACCGTGACACCCAAGGCATGGCCTCTCGGAATAATGGTCACCTTGTGGATGGGATCACAAGCCTGCGTTAAAAGACCGACCAACGCATGACCCGCTTCATGGTACGCAGTTATCTTTTTATCCGCTTCACTCATGATCATACTCTTGCGCTCTGATCCCATGAGCACCTTGTCTTTGGCTTGCTCACAGTGCAGCATGGCAATTTCTTTGGCATTGGACCTAGCTGCCAACAAAGCTGCCTCATTGATTAAATTTTCCAAATCAGCCCCTGTAAATCCAGGGGTTGCTTGAGCAAGCAATGCCAAATCAACATCAGCTCCCAAGGGAGTTTTTCTCGTATGAACCCGCAAAATCTCCCGCCGTCCTTTAATATCAGGAGCCGGTACATGCACACGACGGTCAAATCGTCCTGGGCGCAACAAGGCAGGATCCAAAACATCCGCACGGTTGGTAGCTGCGATTACGATGACGCCCTCATTGGGTTCAAACCCATCCATTTCCACCAACAACTGATTGAGAGTTTGCTCTCTTTCATCATGCCCACCACCCAGGCCTGCACCTCGGTGCCGACCCACCGCATCGATCTCATCAATAAACACAATACAAGGGGCGCTTTTCTTCGCTTGCTCAAAGAGGTCTCGCACCCGACTGGCACCGACACCCACAAACATTTCAACGAAGTCAGAACCTGAAATACTAAAGAAAGGAACACCCGATTCACCGGCAACACCTTTGGCCAAAATCGTCTTCCCCGTTCCCGGAGAACCGATCAACAACACCCCTTTTGGAATGCGTCCACCCAATTTCGTAAATTTCTTGGGTTCTCGCAGAAATTCCACAATCTCAAGAAGTTCCGTCTTCGCTTCCTCAATGCCCGCAATATCTTTAAACGTAATTTTGGGCTTGTCACTGAGCAGCTTGGCCTTGCTCTTTCCGAAAGAGAGCGCTTTTCCACCCCCCACTTGAGCGGATCGCATAATAAGAAATATAAATATCAAAATCACAATCATGGGCACAATATTGACCAAAATGCTTTTGAGCAAATTGTCTGACTCTGGCTCCATATAATTAAGTGTAATACCTTTAGTCTCTAGGTATTTTCGGGTCGATTCATCATTGGGTACGTAGGTTCGCACCTTACTCTTGTCTTTTCGAATACCGATCAGATGATTTTCTTGAAAGGTAGCCTCTACAATCTGATCATCCGAACTGGCGGGAGCTTCAATTTCTTTCTTAAATTCAGAAAACTTTACCTCTGTGGTGGTTTCCTGGTTGGTAGACAAAATGTTTGCCAATAAGCCCACCATCACAATGACGGCCAGCACGAGAAATAAAATTTTAGATTGGTTTTGTTTTTTTTGTACGGACATCTATATTTCCTTTATTTCTTTTCAGTATACAGAAACCAAAGGGACTCATGCTCAATATAAATACACAGGTCTTGAGACAACATCCTCTTCCAACTACAAGTCTCGCCTCGACGGTAAGATCGGATCCAGTGAAATAATTCTTCATATAACGCATCGGATAGCCGGGGAATTTGGTCGGTTTTTGCTTCCAGCCATACCTCGATGGCCTCCTTGGCAACCCCAACCGGCAGACGAGAGAGAAAATCGAGCCCCAACGACGGTTGGGCCGCAATACCCTCGTTGCGAAACCCTTCTCGCACATAGGCGGAAAGATCCCGAACCTCATCTGCACACCGAACCAATCGCCGCTTTGCGCCTGGAAACAAACGTTCTAGCACCGGCAGGACCTGATGCCGAATCGAGTTTCTACTATATTCCATTGTAGCATTGCTACTATCTTCCCAATATAGGAGGTTCTTGCCCTGTGCCCAAGCCAGAATTGTCTCCTTCCGGGTAAAAAGAAAAGGCCGCCAATAGGGGCTTTTCCAGACAGACATTCCCAAAAGCCCCACCGGACGTGTGCCTCTTGCCAGACGCAACACCACATTTTCCGCTGCATCATCCATATGATGCCCGAGGGCGATCACCCACCCATTGGCCCGTAACTCTTGAAAAAACTCGTACCGCACCAAACGAGCCCAAATTTGAGTGTTTTTTTCTCGACGCTCCAGGCGTTCTGACTCTTCTACGGTATGGAGAAAAAAGGCAACCCCATGAGAATCCGCCAAGCGCTGCAACAAAGCTACCTCTCGGTAGTTTTCCTCCACACGCAGGCCATAGTTCACATGACAGATGGAGAGACGGCCTTTGTCCTCTATCATGCTGAATATCATATGAAAAAGAACGGTGGAGTCCACTCCACCTGAACAGGCAACACTGATTTTTGACGTTCCACCCAAGAGACGAGCATACTGTTCCTGTGTGGATACACGCAACTCATCTATCGAACCCATGTATTCTCAACCCTTTTATTTATAGGGACTTTATACCAAAAATTTAAAAACAATCCTATAAAATTTAATTGAGTAGAGCCCCAAACTCATCTACCCTATCCCCCATAAGCCCCAGACGGGTGTGCATTCTAAAACGAGGATCTCCATGAAACGTACGTTAACCCTTCTTTTTTTCGTAACACTCCTAGCAGCGTCCAAATCCAAATTGCCTGTGTCCACCGATAAAAAACCAATCCCAGCAAAAAAAGAGGCTGTAGCGCAACCTGAGTCTCTAGAAAAAGAACTCAAGACCTACCAAGACAAACTCAAGAATAGAATCGATTTGACCGTTGCTTTCACGCAAACCACCTACAAAGATCTGCGAAAAAACACCGTGAAAAGCCAAGGTACCGCATCCTTTCACCGCCCCAATCAATTTCGTTGGTCCACACAAAAACCGGTGGCCCAAGCAGAAGAATGGATCTTTACAGGCACCGAATTATTTTCCCACAAGAACGCGATCTTTACCCGCTACCGCGTCACAGGCACTATCGGAAAAGAAATTCAACAGGTAGTAGATATGGTGATTAACTTTGACCAGCTGATGAAAAAATATACACTTAAGCAAGTCACAAAAGAAAAAGATCGGGTCACCATCCTATTACTTCCCCTGGTGGCCTCCGATCTTCAAAGCGCAACTCTGCAACTCGATACGCAGAAAAATTTTATTTCTCAGGTCCGACTTGATTTTGTTGGAAAAAACCACACGATCTTTGATTTTTCTGCACCAGACACACGCTCTCTTCCTGCAGCAACCTTTACGATTCCCAAAGAAGCGGTTGTAAAAGAGGCCTTATAGGCCTTTTCTTTGCCTTCATGCACGGCTCTCCCGCGGCTACAACATTCTGGTAGCTGCGGGAGAGAGAGGTTGGATTCCTTACGGTTAACATTTGAGGGGCCAAGGGCAGCCGCTTGGGAGGACCTACCCGGGTCACAAATCGCAGCCAAGAGCCGACTGTCCCTGACTAGAATACTGTCTGCGATTTTGAGAGGGTGGGAGGCCCCGAGCGAGCGCCGGCCTTGGCATCTAAGATGTTAACCGTAAGGAATCGACCACTCTCCCCTTGCGTAGCAAGGAAGGGTCTGGGAAAACTGCGCAGCTGGTTTCCCAGAAAAGAAAGAAAGACTACTTGGCCAGCTGCGCAGCCTTCTTACGTACTTCTTCGATAGAACCCACATACAAGAAAGCTTGCTCTGGAATCGAGTCGCACTTTCCATCGAGAATTTCTTTGAAGCCCTTGATGGTGTCTTGCAAATCACAAAACACACCGGGTGTACCTGTAAATTGCTCAGCCACAAAGAAAGGCTGACTGAAAAAACGCTCAATTTTTCTAGCTCGTGCAACCGTTAATTTTTGATCTTCAGAAAGTTCATCCATACCCAAAATAGCAATGATGTCCTTTAAATCCTTATAGCCCTGGATCACTTTTTGTACCCGAACGGCAACATCATAGTGATCTTTACCCACGATGGCAGCGTCCAAGATACGAGAGCTACTAGCCAAAGGATCCACGGCAGGATAAATCCCCAAAGATGCAATGGAACGCTCCAGCACAATGGAAGCGTCCAAGTGAGAGAACGTAGTGGCAGGGGCAGGGTCGGTATAGTCATCTGCAGGTACGTAAATCGCTTGAATGGAGGTAATAGAACCATTCTTCGTCGACGTAATACGCTCCTGTAGCTCTCCCATTTCAGAAGCCAACGTCGGCTGATACCCTACTGCAGAAGGAATCCGTCCGAGCAAAGCTGAAACCTCAGCACCCGCTTGGGTGAAACGAAACACGTTATCGACGAACAAAAGAACGTCCTGATTTTCTTCATCCCGGAAAAATTCAGCAACAGACAAAGCGGTCAAAGCCACTCGGGCACGGGCCCCTGGAGGCTCGTTCATTTGACCGTAAATCAAGGCGGTTTTGTCCAAAACCCCAGATTCTTTCATTTCAAAATAGAGATCGTTACCTTCTCGGGTTCTCTCCCCTACACCAGCAAAAACAGAATAGCCCCCGTGGTGGGTCGCAATGTTGTGAATCAATTCTTGGATGATAACCGTCTTACCAACTCCAGCACCTCCAAACAAACCGATTTTACCCCCTTTAAGGAAAGGGGCCATCAGATCGATTACCTTGATACCTGTAGAGAGAATATCAAGCTTGGAATCCAACTCTGTCAAAGGGGGTGCCGCACGATGGATGGGGTATCTTTTCTCACAAACAACGGGGCCCTGCTCATCCACCGGCTCTCCGATGACGTTCAAAATGCGACCCAAGACATTCTTTCCAACAGGAACAGTTATCTGCTCACCCGTGTCCGTGACCACCTGCCCACGCTGCAATCCTTCCGTACTATCCATTGCGATGGCACGCACTACATTGTCACCCAAATGCAGGGCCACTTCTAGAGTCAGGTTGTCTTTTGTGTCATTAATCGATGGATTCGATAATTTTAACGCATGATAAATCGCGGGTAGTTTTCCCCCTTCAAACACAACATCTACGACAGGGCCCATCACCTGTACAATTTTTCCCACTACCTCTTGCATCGTATCCTCTCCTCTCTCTCACCTTATAGAGCCTCTGCTCCACTTGTAATTTCAATCAATTCTTTGGTAATCGCTGCTTGACGTGCTCGATTGTAATTGAGCGTCAACTTCTGAATCACTTCATCTGCATTGTTGGTCGCACTGTCCATTGCAGACATACGAGCGGCATGTTCGGAAACTGCGCTCTCTAACAAAATCTGATATAATTGCACGGCTAAATATTTCTCTAGCATCCCCGGAAAAATCTCTTGCGCTTGAGGCTCTAGCAACAACCCCGTTGTAGAAGGAGCTTCTTTTTCTGCAGGAAAATCCTCTCGCACGAAAGGAAGAATCCTTTTAATCGCGGGAGTCTGTACCACTGCATTTTTAAACGAAGGATAGACAATATAGACAGAATCTATCTGCTCAGCCGCATATAACCGAGAGATCCTCTGAACGGTATCCATACAAAAGCTGTAGTCTGGGCGCTCCAATACTTTTTCGACCCTACCCACCACCGTTACCAAGCCGTTTTTTTCAACAGCTTTAGCCTTCTTTCCCCACAACTCAAGCTCACAACTGTTTTCTTTTTTTTCCCGAAGAAAAGCAGCTGTAAATTTAAGCAGATTGGAGTTCAAGCCTCCACAAAATCCCCGGTCTGTAGTTAAAACAATACAGAGATTTTTTTTTTCTTCCCGTACTGTCAAAAGCGGATGCACCAACTCCGCTTGGCCGATAAGACGAGACAATACTGAAGCAAAAGAGGTTCGATAGGCTTGGGAATTTGTAAAGGCATGAATGGCTCGCGCAAATTTTGCAGACGAAACCATTTTCATCGCACGCGTAATTTTTTGCGTGTTCTTTACCCCAGTGATTCGTCTTTTGGTGTCCTTCAAGCTCATCATAAGAGAAGAAACCTTTTGTTGTAAGCAGTGAGAAACTCAGCCAACTCGCCTTCTACATCCTTTAACTTACTTCCAGATCGAATTTTTTCTAAGACAGCCGCTTTGTCCTTCGACAAAGCCCGAATCGCTCCCTCTTCCCACTCGGAAATTTTCTCTACCGGTGTCGCATCCAAGTATCCGTTGGTAGCTGCAAAAATCATGGCAACCTGTAGAGCTACATCCATAGGCTGATACTGATTCTGCTTCAACACCTCGACCAACACCTGCCCACGACGAAGCGTCCGTTGCGTCAATTCATCCAAGTCAGAACCAAACTGAGCAAAAGCCTTCAATTCGTTATACTGAGCCAGCTCCAATCGCACCTTACCAGATATCGCTTTCATCGCAGGAATTTGAGCCGCCCCCCCCACGCGAGAAACAGAGAGCCCTGCGTTCATAGCGGGTCGAATTCCACTAAAGAAAAGATCCGACTCTAAGAAAATCTGTCCATCCGTAATGGAAATTACGTTGGTAGGAATGTAAGCAGAAATATCACCCGCCTGGGTTTCAATGATAGGAAATGCCGTAATGGATCCCCCACCCAACGAATCATTCAACTTGCAAGCACGCTCCAGCAGTCGACTGTGAAGATAAAAAACATCCCCAGGAAATGCTTCTCGACCCGGCGGTCGACGGAGCAACAACGAAAGCTCTCTGTATGCTGCCGCTTGCTTCGATAAATCATCGTACACAATACAAACGTGACGGCCTTTCCACAGAAAATACTCCGCCATTCGACAGCCCGAATACGGGGCCAAAAACTGCATCGGCGCTGGATCTAAAGCCGTTGCGCTCACCACGATCGTATATTCCAGCGCACCGGCAAGTGAGAGGCGACTGACAATTTGAGCCACCGTAGAGGCTTTTTGTCCGATAGCAACATAGATGCAAATTACATCTTTGCCTTTTTGGTTGATAATCGTATCGATAGCGATGGCTGTTTTGCCAGTCTGTCGATCTCCGATAATCAACTCCCGCTGCCCTTTTCCGATCGGTGTCATGATATCGACGCATTTAAGCCCAGTTTGAAGGGGCTCTTGCACAGATTTACGAGAAATAATCCCAGGGGCCTTCACTTCGACCGGTCCTCTTTCCGTACAGGCAAGAGGGCCTTTTCCATCGATAGGATTGCCAAGAGCGTCAACTACACGCCCCAAAAGACCCTCTCCAAGAGGAACGGAGTTAATCTCTTTCAAACGTTTGACCGAGTCGCCCTCTTCCACTTGAGAGCAATTTCCCAAGATGGAAATACCGACGTTGTCCATTTCTAGGTTTAACGCAACACCGCGCACCCCAGAAGCAAACTCCACCAACTCACCAGCCATGACGTTTTGCAAGCCATACACGCGCGCAATACCATCCCCGACGGACAACACCGTTCCGGTTTCTTCGACTTCAGAGTGAGACTGATACCCCTGAATTTTTTTGCTGATAATTCTACTTATCTCTTCCGCTCTAAGTTCCTTCATTTTGAGCAAACCCTTCAAGCTCGAACGCTGTTGACCACTTGCTTAATCTTATTTTGAAGACTTAAGTCGACCTTCAAATGCCCCACAAACACAACGGTTCCACCTATCAGGGACTCATCGGTTTCAAAGAAAATTTGACTTTTTTTAGACATCCCTTTTTGTATCATCTGCGCAGATTCCTGCCTTTCTGTGTCAGAGAGAACAAAAGCAGACACAATGCGAATGGGAATTATTTCCAATTTCTTTTGTAACTCTTCCTGATAGACAGCGCGCAAAAAAGGCAAGAGAGACGCACGATCTGCATCCAATAAAGCCGAAAGAAAATGCTGCATTTCTGCCTCTACTTGTGTCTCTGCAAACAAAAGCTGTAACACCTCCCTCTTTTCTTGCACCCGAACCACCGGACAAGAGAAAAAACGGCTGATTATTTTTTGCACAGAAAGGCGTTCAAGCAAAACAAAGGTAGCGAGGTATTTTGATGTCTTTTCAGGGTCCACACCGGTATTATCCAGGAAAGCCTTTATATATCGGGTGGCTATGAACTCTGCCCTCATAATTTCCCCTCCGCCAAAAGCCCGGCTACGGTCTGCATGTTGTGGCTAAACTCCTTTTTTTGCTGCTCATTTCCCTGTTGATTTCGAATTTTTTCTACTACGGCCACCTCCACCAAGGAAAGAAGGTCGGTTTGCAGCTGGGCTTGAGCACGCAAGAACTCAGCATCCATCATTTCTTGGGTTTCTTTCGCTATTTTTTGAGAAAGCAAAGCCCCCCTCGCAAGAGCTTCCTCTGTAAAAACACGAGAACGAGCGTCGGCCTCTCCTCTTAGTTTTTGCAACTCTCCCTCTAGGGACTTCGTCTTTTCTTGCAACTCGAGAGAAGCAGCTTCAGCGGCCCTTGCAGCAAGCTCAGCAGCCTCCAATTGAAGCTGGGAAAGAAGACGTTTTTTCTCCAACATCGCTCGCACGGGTTTTCTCGAAAACCAAAAGAGCAAAAACAAAAACAGAAAAAAATTCAGAAAAGGAAAGACTATCTCTGTATGCATGGGCACCCCTTCCTATCCCTGTAACACAGCTGTCATACACCGTTGAGAAAGTTCAGATACATACAGAGGAATCTTATCCGCCTCTTCTTGTAAATGACTTCGGAGCTCCAGGCGAAACCTCTCGACTTGAGCCACCGACTCGCGTCGACTCTTTTCAAGCTGCTCTTTTTCTACATGTAACGCCTTCTGTCGCTCCTGCTCCATCCAGTGATGAAGCGTATTTCGTTCCTCTTGTAACCGATCTTCAATCACGCGCAATTTACTTTGAGAAGAAGCCAATAGCGCCTCTGCCCTGGTTTGTACATCCGCCGTAAAAAGGGTGTGCTTCTTGCGCAGCTCTAGATAGGGCTGCACCCACAGCTTGGAAACCACACACAGATTTACAGAAAACAAGACCGCTTGGCCTGCAATAATCACAAAATCTGGGGTTAGATTTAACGCTGCCATTTTCTACCCTCACTATGGAAAATGGATAAGACTGGACAATTTTGATATCTCATCTGAATCTTTTAGACAAGCAGAACCCGGAATTCGAGGCAAGACGAGGCGTTTTACCTGCGTGGCATCAATTTTCCAAAAACTCTCTCGAGCTCCACAGAAGAAAAATAGGCGATTTCAATTTTGCCTCGCTTGCCATCTCCAGAAATCTTGACCTTGGTCTGTAGCAAGTTTCGCAAGCCATCCGCTAGATATTCCAAATCAGAGTTGATACGATGCCCCGATTTTTTGTCTGGGTTTTTGGTTATTTTTTCGACCAACTGTTGTGTTTGGCGCACAGACAACCCTTTGGACAAAACAAGGGCATGCACCTTTTCAAGATCACTTATCTCCGTTAACACCAAGAGCTGCTTGGCATGTGCCATGCTCAACTTACCTTGAGAGATGGATGTTTTGATCCCAGCAGGCAAACGCAACACGCGCAAATAATTAGAAAGGGTGGAGCGATCTTTACCAACCTGGTGAGCCAATTCCTCCTGACTGCACCCATACTCTTCCAGCAGAACCTCATACGCAAGCGCCTCTTCAATGGGATTGAGGTTCGCTCTTTGTAAATTTTCTACCATGGCAAGAATTAAATTTTCCCTTTCGTTTTTTTCATTTCGCAAGACCACGGGCACCTCTTCTACACCCGCTCGCCGACACGCACGAAGACGCCGCTCTCCCGCAACCAAAAGAAATCGATCCGTCCCTTCTTTTTGCACCACCACCATGGGCTGTAAAACACCATATTTCTTTATGCTATTCGTGAGGGAGTCCAGCTCATCCTCCGAGAAGACTTTCCGCGGCTGACCTGGATTGGTATCGATCAAGTTTTCGCTAACCACCTGATATTCATTCATTTTTTGACTTATCCCCAAATAAAGTTGTTCCTCGAGGCACATTTACCCCCCATTTTCCTTCTTTTTTGCCTAAAAAACATCTTTCTTCTACAAAACAGAGGGTATTTCTATCATTGAGATCCTTTGTAGATAGAATCTGCCCAGAATTGTCTTCAAAATTGAAGAAAAAAAACCTTTTTCCAGATTTTGGAAGCTACTTTCACTCTCCGAGATACCCAAAAGGATGTTTGTGGAAGAAAATCGGAGAAAAAATCCAACTTGCAGGCAAAAAGTAGGGTGGAGGATGAAAGATGATACGAATTGGGGGCTCGCACCTTCGGTGAAAGAGGCAACAGAAAGGAGGCTCCCGCACCAGGCGCAATAAAAAAGGGACACTCGCACCGGGTGTCCCTTTTTGTAACTACCCAGGTAGTTTTCTTGTCTTTTCTTGTCTTTTCTTGTCTTTTCTTGTCTTGGGCCCCAGCTGCGCAGTTGCCCAAACCCTCCTTGCCTCGCAATGGGAGAACGGGGATCCATTTCCAAGATGACACGTCAAGGCCGGCGCTCGCTCGGGGCCTCCCACCCTCTCTCAATCGCAGAGCCAACCCTCGTCAGAGAACCCAGAATGTCCGCTGCGCTTTCGACCCGGGTAGGGTCCCCCCAAGCGG
>CANJLI010000028.1 GCA_947475005.1 Deltaproteobacteria bacterium
TTCATGCACGGTTCTCCCATTGCGAGGCAAGGAGGGTTTGGGCAACTGCGCAGCTGGTGCCCAAGAAAAGAAAAGAAAAGAAAAGAAAAGAAAAGAAAAGAAAAGAAAAGAAAAGAAAAGAAAAGAAAAGAAAAGAAAAGAAAAGAAAAAACAACTACCTGGGTAGGTACAAAAATACTTTAAACGGCCTCTTAGGATATATTCTCCCGCTTGCTTTGAACAAAAAAATATGGAAAAAGCTGCCTAAATCCACTGTCCGTTTTTTGAGGGGTAGCTACCCTTCTACGGAACCGCAGCTGGAGCTGGAGCTCGCCTGAGCTCTTCCTCGAGGTTCCAGATTCGGATGGTGCCATCATACGATGACGAATAAAGAGTGCGCCCATCCGAACTCAAGACAAGCGAGTGAATGCCATTTTCATGACCTTTGAGAATATGAGGTTTTTTATCTAGGTGTTGAATATCCCAGATTAAGATGGTGGAATCATTCAATCCTGAATAAAGAGTTCGGCCATCCGAACTCAATACGAGAGAACTGACAACAGAAGGTGCCTGGCCGATCTCTGAATTTTTGGAGTCCCGGAAATTCCAGGATTTGATATCTCTATTGATCGAATAATAAAGGTGCTCGTCCGAACTCAAAGCAAAACCATTAGCTCCAGTTAGTGGAATATCAGAGAAAACATCGCGTTCCATCTTTTCTTTTTGAATATTCCAAATTGCATTGCCCCTATGGGGCTTGCCCCCTATATAAAGGAGCTGCCCGTTTGAGCTCATGGCAAGGGCAATGCCCGATATCATTCGATCCGAAGAATCGTGGAGCCATTTTGGTTGAATTGAGTCTAACTTTCCCAACAGTTTAAGATTCCAAACATTTGTACTTTCCGCTGATCCTGCATAAAGGCTCTGCCCGTCGGAGCTCAAGGCAAGCGCTTTAGGTTCCCACTTACCATAATCGTCCTGAGTTGTAAGAACTTGGGGAGCCTTATCTCGGTTTTTAAGATCCCAAACTCGGATCGCGCCCCACCCCCCAGAATAAAGAGTATGCCCGTCTGCACTCAAGGCAAGGGAGGTAGCAATCCCAGAGTTTGCGAAAACATAAGGTTTTTGTTCTGGCCGTATCAGGTCCCAAATTCGAAGAACCCCTGACTTTGATCCCGAATATAGGGTACGCCCGTCCGAACTCAAAACAATGGGACCGGGACCGCCTGGGAGATAATGGCCGAATTTTTCTTTGAACCGAGGAGTTGCCGCCAAACATTGAGCTGCATCGTATTGACCGTAGTGAATAAGTGCAACTAAATACTCCTTGTGCAGAGATAAATTTTCATCGGATACAATCATTTTCATCCTATCTATACCTAAGGCAGAGTTTTCCCCAACCATAGGAATCAGTCTCACCCGAGCGTCGTAAGTCCGCAGACGATTCAGCAATCCAGTCACAGCAGGAATTGGCAAGGAAGGATTTTTTATGAGAGTTTCAATTTTTTCCTCGGATCTTAACCAAGTATATAAATACCAGGGGAATTCTTTAAAATCCATCGGCAGGCTCGTAGCAGGATAAAAAATTGCGACATCCTTAAATACTTGCTCTTTTTCTTCTGTAAATGGGTACACTCCAATTTCTTGAGCTGGAGCCGGAGCAATATAAAAATGTAGGCTTTGAAAATACCAAGAAAATCCACCCAATTTTTCAACCCGAAAAAGAATCTCACCTAAATTGTCCTTTACTTTATTACTCTCTAGAACAAATTGGCCGAGCCCGTGAACAATCCTGACTTTTTCGATTTCTGTAAAAACAGCTTCCCAACTGGGTGCCATTTTGAGTCCAGGCAAGAGGCTTTTCAAGAGTATAAACATATTGTCCGCTCCAGAATCCATGTCATGCGTTTCTGGAATGTAGCGAACACCTTTTTGACCAGCTGTCAAATTAGCCCATGCGTTCCTTGCTGTATTTTCCGTACTTGTGTCTTTTGTTTTATCTTGTTGGCTTTCTCTTGTATTGAAGTCTTTAAAGAAGGCAAGCAATTCAGGGACCGCTCCCAAATCTTCAAGAATTCTTAAATAGTAATTTCCATCCTTGTCTAGAATCAGTTTCAGAAAATTACGTAACGAGGTTTCCCCACAATCGGGAAATGTACCGATTTCACTTATAGCATAATTGGTAGTCTCAAGAGGTGGTGCCAGTGATATTTTCTTCATAATCCAAAATAAATACTCATCATAGTGCACGTTAATATTAGCTGGAGCTGGGGAGTTAGCGAGGTCTGGGGTAAATTTTTCTTCTAGCCACGCATCCCAGTTAGGAGGAACGTGAACACCTCCTGGATAGGTCTCAAGAATGCCCTCATAATACTCTTTATAGTCTGCGCGTGTATTGCTTTTGTACTGCAATAATGTCAATAATGTTCGATACACCAAAGGGGAGTAGGTAACTCCATCCTGATTCTTTACCTTGGCAAGAGCCAAAGTAATGCCCCCTTTATATTTCGTCTTAGCTAAATATACATTTTTTTTCATAGCTCCCAGCAGTTGACCGATCACCTTTGGTGTGGCTATCCTCCCAAAACGCCCTTGTGCAGTAGTTGGCTCAAAGGCCCCTGTTCGATTGAAAAGGTTACGTATGAACTCGCGCAACGGATCATTATAATTCATCAATTCAGCGTGATTTTCCAGAATGCCTTCTGCCCAAGGCACTGCATGTAAGGGATTTAGGTCATCATCTGTGGCCAGGTTTAGATGCTTAAATCTTTCTGGAGGGAGAAAAGCGTGGGCTGTTGCCCCAATAGCCACTAGTAAAAGACCAAAACAACATCGCATCATGCTTATCCCCTAGAATCTGAGTAAATGTATCTTTTTTTCATTATAGCTGAATAGCTGAAGCCTGAGAGCCGGTTTTGCTAAATAAGAATGGCGCTTTATTCTGTTGCGATCTTTCAGAAGCCTCACTGATCGAGGTATATTCGAAAAAATAAATGACTCCTTGCTACAGTCCCTATTTCATCTATCAGGATCCGCAACTACCGCCTTCTTCATCTCCTTCTCGAGATCCCAGACTCGGATGGTAGAATCCCATGATCCCGAATAAAGGGTATGCCCATCTGGGCTCAAGACAAGCGCCGAGATCTTCTTCTCGTGGCCTACGAGAACAAGGGGGGTTTTATCTGGCTGCCGAAGGTCCCAGACTTGGATGTCCCCCTTATCTCTGCCCGCATAAAGAGTATGCCCATCGAGGCTCAAGGCAAAGGCCGTAATACCACCGGGCCCATCGGTTCGAAGGGTATATTCCTTCTCTGGGTTCCGAAGGTCTAAAATCTTGACCTCCCCATCGTGGTATGACCCCAAATAAAGGCTCTCCCCATCTCGACTCAAGGCAAGGGCCCCGCTCCCGCGCCACCAAGGTACATTAAGAACGCGGGGGGGCGCTTTTTCTGGCTGCAGAAGGTCCCAAACGTGGATCTCCTTTTTATAGGTTTTTCCCGTATAAAGGGTATGCCCGTTCGGGCTCAACGCATACACCTCGCCGGAGCTTTGGAGTACGTTGACCTTTTCTCTTTTCGTGAGATCCCACACTCCGATTTGAGTCAGATCGGGTTCCGACAAATAAAGAGTATGCCCATCCGGGCTTAATGCAAAGATGCCTCCATTTACTAAGTTTTTTTTGGGGGCTGGGAGACTGTGTAAGGGGTCGCCGAAGCGGGATAAGCGGGCAGTTAGCTCTGCTTTTGGTAAATCCCAGATTTGGACAGCCTCATCGTCAAATCCCAAAGAGTAAAGGGTACGCCCATCCGGGCTCAAAGCAATGCCATCGACATTGAGTTCCTGAACGGTTCCGTAAGGGGCCTTCCAGTTTCTTAGAGGGCCAAGGCGGCGGGGTTCACTCTCTAAATGTCCAAGGTCCCAAATGCCAATCGTATTATCCCCTGATCCTGAATAAAGGGTATGTCCGTCGGAGCTCAAGGCAAGGTTCTTGACAGAAGAAGAGTGGCCGAAGAGGTAGACGCCAAATTTTTCTTTAAATCGCTTAGTTCCAGCTAAAAATCGAGCGGCAGCAGTTTCTTTTGCCTCACTAAAAGCAGAAGGGTATTCTTTATGTAGCGTTAAATGTTCATCGGAGATAAACGCACGAAGTCTATCTGGTTTGAACTCTTTAGCAATTTTTAAAAAAACCCTCGACCTGGCATCTTGGGTTGATAGACGATTCGCCAACCCTGTGACTGCGCTAATCGGCAATGAGGCATTCGTAATGAGGTCTTCAATTTTTTCATCGGATCTTAACGATGTATATAAATACCATGGGATATTTTCAAAATTATTCGGCAAACTTTTCCCAGGATAAAAAATCGCTACGTCGTTAAATATTTGTTCTTTTTTATCTGTAAATGGATACGCTCCCAAACTCTGACCAGGAAGTGGCTCGATATAGAAATGTAACTCTTTAAAATGCCAAACAAATCTCCCCAGATTTCCAACCTGAAAAGAAAGAGTGCCAAACTCGTTTTTTATTAATTTATGCTCTTCTAGAGCGAAACTGCCGAGCTTGTTTTTTTGCCTGGCTTGTTCAATTTCTTTAAAAACACCTCCCCAGTCTGCGCTCTTAAGCCCAGGCAGGAGGATTTTCAAAAGAATCAACATATTGTCTGCACCAGCGTTCATATCATGGCGATCCGGATAGTAACGAACTTTCTTATGATCGACAGTAAAATTAGACCACTCGTTTCTTGCTGCATTTTCTGGGCTTTCTCTTGCTTGCGTATCTGCTTGACTTTTCCTTGTCTTGAATTTTTCAAAGAATGCAACAAGTTCATGGCCTGCACCCAACTCCTTGAGAACAGATAGGTTGTAAACCCCACCATCATCTAGAATCAGTTTTATAAAATTACGTAACGATGTTTCTCCACAATCCGGAAACGTACCGAATTTAGTATTTATAGCATCATTCGTCTTCTCAAGAGGAGGTGCCTTGACGAGTTTATCTAAAACCCAAAACAAATAAGCATCATAATGCGTTTCAAGATCAGGAACAGCAGGGGAGAGAGCGATGTCTGGGGTGAATTTTTCTTCCAGCCACACATCCCAATTAGGAGGCATGTGAACGCCTGCTGGGTAGGTTGAGTGAATGCCTTCATAATAGGCTTTATAGTCTTCACGCGTATGTGCTTTGTACCGTAATAAAGTCAAGAACGTTCGGTACACCACTGAGGGGTAAACGTCTCCCACCACTAGACTGCTAAGACTCTTGGGTATTCCCCCTTTATATTGTGTCTTCGCTAAATGTACTTTCGCTTTCATAGCGCCAAGTAGTTTACCAATCAACTCTGGTGTGGCCTCTCTTCCAAAAGTGCCGACTACAGTAGTTGGTTCAAAAAGCCCCGTCCGATGAAACAATTTTTCTATGAGTGCGCGCAACGGATCATTATAATTCATCAATTCAGCGTGATTTTCCAGAATGCCTTCTGCCCAAGGCACTCCATGCAAAGGATTTAGGTCATCATCTGCAGCCAGATTGAGGTTTTTAAACCTTTCTGCCGGCAAAAATGCATTGACTGTGCCACCAATGGCAAAGAGTAAAAGTCCGAGATAAATTTGTTTCATGCTGGCCTCTCGTCTTGGATGGGATGTGTAAGTTATATTATAATTATACACGCGGCGTGAGAGTTTATCTTAGGGCCTACCTTCATTTACTTCTGCCATCATTGAATTCAGCTAATCTTGTAGGAATTTTTTAGCTTCTAATCTATATCCTCCCTGTTACGGGAGATAACTGATGCGTAGATTTTCCCTTTCTGATGAGCAGTGGGACCGAATAAAAGACTGTTTACCTGGCCAGGACTGGGATCCAGGGAAAAATGGAAAGGTCGAGCCCTCATTACAATGAGATATACCCGCACCAAAGCCTGAGAGGAAAGACCCCCAAACAATTCTTAGATGAAAATCTGTCAATGAATTAGGAGCTGCTGAGCACGAGAATCTGTACAAAAATATACTTCAAAGAGATCGTTTATATCCCTCGTCCCCTAGTTCGATAAAAATCGAAGATTCCATAATATTCGTATGAGGTGCGTATCGAATAACGCTACCGCTTGGGTCTTGAGCTGTAGCGGCTCTCTCTGCCATTTGCATCGGCTCAACCAGAGAGGCATGTATTTGAATTTGAAGCAAACACCTAATGTGGGCCCCACCCCTTTCCTCATGTACCATCGAATGATAGTGATCCATGGAATGAGGCTCTGCCAATCGAGCGAGTAAGGCAGAGGGATTGAGTAGACAGGAAGCAGCTCTCACCACTCTGCAACTTGCATCCATATCCAAGCGAAATACAGCTGCAGAAAGATCCTCGGTAATTGTCGTGGTCACAGCATCTGCCAGCAAAGAGGACTCCATCTTAAGGGGATGTCCTACATGTCGGAAACCGAACTTACCAAAAGGCACACGTGGGACAATATCGAGGGGATTAAAAATACGATAGGTCTCCGGCACTTTCCTCTTATAAAAAGCATAGGTTGCTTTTGTATATACCCGGGGAGAAGCAAAGGTCATGCATCGAATTTTGCAATCAGGGGAAATACCGAGTTTGGTTCGATGTGTTGCAGCATACAATGCCAACAAACTTGTCACTGCACCCCCTTGACTGTGCCCTGTAAAATAGAGACTAGTCTTCGAAGCAAATAAGGCTGGATCATTCTCCACTCTGCGAAGGAGGCCTTCAATGATACTTTCCGCGACGAGTAAGAAACCACTATGCACAGAAAGAGCTGCATTCTTGACGAGGATACCGTCATCACTTTGTTGCCCGAATAATTTTGTATCAGAAACGCGTTCTGTAGATCCATAGCTATTGGAAATCCAATCATTTGCCCCGATGGTACCCGGAACGGAAATGATCATCGTCTGCGTTGCCGCTTTGGTAAGAAGCAATGCGGGCTTACCTTGAACTCGAGCCCCACTTTGTCGTGCACAAAAGGAAACCGCCCAGTCTTGATCCTCAATTTTTACACCAGTGGTGCAGTCAGGGAGCTGATAAGCAAGCTGAGAAGCTGTCGCCAAACGCGAAATCCACTCATAGATATCCTGAGCATGGATTGTTCCCTCCTGAAGGAGGATCATTTCATCGTGATCAATATCTTCGAATGCAAACTGTTCAGCTGCATGTATCTGATCTACGAGAGATAAATTCCCGTCAATTTCAGCTGCTGCCTCAGGTGCAGCCTCTGCTGCGCGAAGGGGTGCCACAGGAAGTAGCATGCTAAGTAAAAAAAGCATGACTTGCGGGAAATACATAGTAGGGTCCAATCGTAATGTGGCTGATAGAATGGCGAAGACTACCATATGTGTCTAAAAAACACAGGAAAATCCAGTCTCCATAAGGCATTTATTGGATAGCATCCTAAAAATGCGAGATAATTTCTTGCGAGTTTAGGGAGAGTCGTCTACCCTTTTGGCTAGCGAATTTCGCTCAGAATAACCTTTCTCTGGGGCCCACCCATGCCATCTCCCTATATCCTTTATGAATATTGGCGCTCCTCTTGCTCCTGGCGCATAAGATGGGCCTTGCTTCTCAAATCGGTGCCTTATACTTCGGTGCATATCCATCTGCTGAAAAATGAACAGAACCATCCAGACTTTTTGCTCAAAAATCCGTCGGGGACAGTGCCTACTTTGCAAACCCCAACTGGATATTTCTCTGAATCCTTTGCAATTCTCGAGTGGTTGGAGGAACGCTATCCTTCTCCAGCCCTCTTGCCCGTAGATCCCGATAGCCGGATGTACGTGCGTCAATTGGCCCTCACGTTGCTTGCGGGTACGCAGCCTCTGCAAAATCTTTCGGCCATGAACTATGCACGCGAAACGCCTGAAGGACGGAAAGAATGGATGCAACATTGGATCCACCGAGGCCTTCGCACTTACGAAACCTTGCTTCTTAGCCAGGGCCGTAGCGGTACGTTTAGCTGCGCAAGTGAGCTCTCTTTTGCGGATCTGTGTTTGGTCCCCCAGTGCTACAACGCATTGCGTGTGGGTATAGACCTCGATGCGTATCCCACCTTGAACGGAATTTATCAGCGTGCCTTGCTCACAGATGCTTGTCAACGTGCCCATCCTGATCAGCATCCCCATGCTGTTGCGTAGAAGAAGTAGAAGGTCTTTATGTTGAAAAGTTGGCCCCGTTCCCTACTCCGTTGGTACTATGCACAACGTCGTACCATGCCGTGGAGAGACAATCCAACGCCCTATGCGGTATGGATTAGCGAGATTATGCTACAGCAGACTCGTGTCTCTGCGGTGATCCCGTATTTTGAACGATTCATGATCCATTTTCCCACGGTAGAATCCCTCGCAGAGAGTGATCTTCAAGCCGTGCTCAAATGCTGGGAGGGATTGGGATATTACTCCCGAGCTCGCAATCTCCATCGCTGTGCCAAACAGATCGTGAGTGAATTTGGGGGAACGATCCCAGGTACCTACGAAGAATTGCTCACGTTACCGGGGATTGGCCCCTACTGTGGAGCTGCCATTGCGAGCATTGCCTTTGGCATTCCAGTACCAGCGATTGATGGCAATGTACTGCGTGCAGCCTCTCGGTTTTTTGGTATCTACACGGATATTACAAAACCTGTAGCGCGCACGGATTTGTTTCAACTCTTACTCCCCGCAATTCGATCGAGCAAAGATCCCTCTGCTTTTACTCAAGGCATGATCGAGCTGGGAGCTATGGTGTGCACACCCAAATCTCCCTCCTGCACCTCGTGTCCGTTGCAGAAGGGCTGTGTGGCTTTTCAAACGGATATAGTGTCCCTACTTCCGGTGAAAAAGAAAAAAGCCCCCGTGCCTCACTACGAGGTCGGCATCGGCATCGTGTGGAATGAGAACCAACAGATCCTGCTCGCACAACGACGAGAAACCCAGATGTTAGGTGGATTGTGGGAATTCCCCGGTGGCAAGCAACTGGGAGAAGAAACCCTCGAAGAGACAGTGTTGCGTAAAGTTAAAATCTCCACTGGGGTACATGTTAGCGTGGGACAGAAGCTCCATACGGTGGATCATGCGTTTACGCACTTTACCATTCGGGTGCATGCGTATCTGTGTCACCTCACTAAGGGATCAGCCAGTGCGCTGGGATATACCCAGGTTAAATGGGTGCCCCCTGTGGAAATTTCTACTTATCCACTTCCTGCTGTGGACAAGAAGATTTGGGAACTACTTGCTCTTTAATCGGGATTGGCGACAGCTACCTTTTTCAAACTCACGAAGGAGAATTCACATGACCACTCGAGTATTTTTGTATGGCGGCATTGTGATGCTGATGGGATGGATCGCACCTATGGGCCTCGCAGCTGAAAACGCCCTTTTACCTACTTACTGGGACACTCACCCAACCATGCCAGAAAACGATCCGTTGCTGGATAAGATAACCGGCCACCTTAAAAATTCACCGCAAGATTTCGAAACCAAAGAGATCACCTTGTCTCGACTTCGCGATGGAAGTTTTGGGATGAATCTCGTATCAAATCAGGAGGATCCCCCTTTTATCATCGTCACCAGCAACCAACCTCTGTGCCAAGAAGGCGATGTAATCATTCAAGCCAATGGAACCCTTATTGTATACTCGACCCTTACAAAACTGATTGAATTATTTGCTACCTCAGGCGATTCGATTACCCTGACCCTGCTTCGCAAAAAGCCAGACTTGGAATAAACAAAATACAAATAGATTTCAACCAGTTGCTGCGATACTTTCTTCGAACTCACGAAGGAGAAATCACATGACCACTCGAATGTTTTTGTATGGCAGCATTTCCGTATTACTCGGCTGGATCGGGCCTGTAAGCCTCGCTTCTGAAAAGGAGAATCCACCACCTGCCTATATAGAGAATAGCCCGAGGCTGTCGGCTGCCAAGTTGGTTGCTTATGGCTTGGTCTATCAGAAGATCAAGTTGCAACACTTTGGCACTGAACAAACTTCTGAGATCACTTCATCCAGAAGGCTATTTGTAACAACAGGGAAAAGCTGGTACCGAAAAAAAAAACGAATTCCCCTTGAGAGGGGTGCTTTTTTTCACAGTCAGGTTCAGAGAGGTGACGGCGCATCTTTTGGCCTCATAATCAATGGAAGCCATCAAATTATAAATGTAAGAAAAGGTTCTTCTGCACAAAAGGCCGGACTTTTTTTGGGTGATGTGATTGTAGGTCTATCAACAGATGGTGTGAACTATGAAGAAATTCCAACTGGAGAAGAATTCTCATGGAGATTATTTAAAGAGAATCCAGAAAAGGCGATATATATTCTCATTCGCAGAGGAACAGCTCCTGTCGCAGAACTAACTCCCACTGTGGAAGAAGCAATCCGCCCTGCCCCGCAAGAGACCCTTCCACCCCTGACATATCCTGAGAGCACAGCAGCAGAGCAGGTTTTGTACACGATTATCAAAACCCTTCAAGATGCGCCGCAGGATTTCGAACGCAAAGAGATCACCTTGTCTCGAATCGACGACGGGTTTTTTAAACTTTCCATCATGAGCTATGAAAACGATCATCCTCTTCTCGTCACTCAAAGCAAACAAAAGTTATGTAAAGTTGGCGATGTGATAGATGAAATCAATGGAACAAACATTGCACACTTGACTCATGATGATATGGTTGACTTATTTACGAGATCAGGCGATTCAGTTACCCTGACCCTGCTTCGTAAAAAACCAGCGACAATCCCGGTTGCTGCTCGGGACCGCCCTCGTTCTGCGGTGAAATTTAAAACGTGGCTCTAACCTTTTTTTAGAATTTTTCTGACAAGGAGGTTCGAGTGACACGCATTATCCTAGGAATTCTATTGATGGTATCGACTTTTTCTTCTGCCCCTGCACAACAAGCAAGCTGGCTACCCGAAACTGCAACTCGCTTGCAACAGGTAATCGACGCTGGGGCTGGTAAAAAACACACTGTTTTCTTCGATCTCGATAACACCATCTTGTGTCGAGATATCGGTCATGCCACCTTGGGTATGCTGATACGCGAGAAGCTGCTCACACCGGAAAGCATTCGCAAGCTGGCGTCCCCTTCCGCTATTCACCATGGCACCACCTCGGTACGCCCCGAAGATGGTGTCTTTGCCTACTACGAGCAGATGCTGCGTGCCACTTCTCGCTACCCCAACGCCTCCACCAGCGACGTGGGTTATGTGTGGCTCATGCAGATGATGCAAGGCCTCACTGTGGAAGAGCTTGTGGAGGCCACTCGCAAGGCTTACCAGGATGGACGAGGGATTCAGGATCTGCATAAGAATCAGACCACCCTTCTCGAGATCCCCCAAGAGAAATCCGTCGAGGTGGAATACCCTTTTTTCTACCCCGAAATGGTCTCCCTGATTGCCACCTTGCTGGAAAAAGACTACGAGGTACGCATTCTGTCTGCGAGTAACGTATGGTCGGTGCGGTGGCTTCTGCTGCACCACCTAAACCCGCTTCTGCGCAAGCAAGGCGGCGGCAAGACCTTGTCTCCTGACCATATCATCGGCCTCAGTACCGTGCTGCAAGACCAAAAGGGGAACCTATTCCAAGATGATTCCCTCGTGCACAAAGACTCTGTCTATGCCAACATGAATCATCCATTTTCACTTGCTCAATTGCGCGTAACCCCCTTGTTAACCTTCCCCCTTTCTACGTATGAGGGAAAGGCCATGCACATTCGAAAAATCACTTCTGCCCCACCGTATCTTGTGGCAGGCGATAGCCAAAATGATTATGCCATGCTTGGTATGGCCACCCATCGACTCTACATTGCTCGTTTGGATGCCCCAGACCTGGTTAAAACCTCCATGGAACTCATCCGCCGAGATAATACCGCCGCGCACAGCGTAAGCCCCTGGATGGTGCAACCCACTCTTACAAAAAAATATGCCGGTTTTGTAGCAGATCCAAACACCCTTCCATCTGAAATCAAAGAGAAAGTTCTGAATTCTCTGCGTTTCATCGGTTACACCCCCCCTGTTCTTTAAGTTAAAACTATTGAGCCGGGTGAAATTGTCTGTTAGAGAATGCCGTGGCGAGATTTAGACCACTTTATTTTTTGAGAAGGATATATCGATGATGGAACAGGCAGTCAGCGGCACAGAAACCGGAGTGGGTAGAATTCTGGACAGCAAAGTTCCAAAAGGATACCTGCCCTTTCTAGAAGCGAGAGAGTTTGCCCAGGCCTTGAACTTCACGACAAGAAAAGAGTGGAGACAATATGTAAAAGGCGAGCTGACCGATAAGCCACCTAAACCTGCAAGCATTCCTGCTCATCCAGACGGTGTGTACAAGCTACGCGGATGGCAAGGTTGGAAGTTTTGGTTGGGCACCTCAGACATCGGGTTGTACCGCCAGTAGAAAAAAAGGTACACATGCCCCCGTCTCCTTTTTCTGTTTTTCCCTAGCCCTAAAGTGGACACCCGATGCGGGTGTCCACTTTTTTTATCAAGTTCTCCCTCCTTTGCACCGATACGTGTCAGCAGATCCACCCCGAATTGGAAAAGTGGCCGCTATGACATCAAAAAAGCAACCAGATCAAGGGTTTCAATACGACCTCCTCATCGTAGGCAGCGGTCCGACTGGTATTCATGCTGCTGTACAAGCCGCAAAATTAGGTAAAAAAGTTTGTATCGTGGAGAAAATGCCTGGCAAAATCGGAGGCAGTTGGATCCACACGGGGACGCTTCCCTCAAAGACTCTGCGGGAAAGTCTCGAACAAATTCACAGCATTCGCTACCACGTAGGCAGCAAATGGGTGGACCGTATCATCCAAGATCTCAATATCGGGACCCTTTTTGGACGCGCCTTTAAAGTGTCCTATCTCGAGGAAGAGCTGGTTCGCAAGCACTTGGCAAGCAATTCCGTTGTGATTGCAGAAGGATACGGAACCATTGAGGATCGATTCTCCGTACGAGTGGTAAGCACCAAAGACGAGCCATACGTATTGACGGGCCGCAACATTCTTATCGCAACTGGCTCCAAACCCCGTCGCCCCAACGAAATCCCTTTCGACGGCTGGCGCGTCGTAGATTCAGATGATGTGCTGCAACTGGAACAAGTGCCTAGCTCTATGGTAATTTACGGAGCCGGTGTCATCGGTTGTGAGTATGCATGTATTTTTGCCGCACTGGGTGTGAAGGTGACCATGATCGACTCCCGGTCCCGCATCTTGCAGTATCTGGATCTCGAAGTTGCCAATGAACTCAAGAAATCCATGGAAGCCATGGGTGTAACCTTTGTTCTGGATAAAACCCTGCAAAAGGTCCACGTCAAGGGCCCCCAAGTGGTTGTGGAATCAGACGATTACCACATCAGTGTGGAGGTCTTTTTCTACGCAGCAGGTCGTGTCTCTACCACAGATAAAATCGGGCTGGAACGATTGGGTATTTCTATGAACGATCGAGGCGCCATTGAAGTCAACGAGCACTTTCAAACCTCCCTTCCGAATATCTACGCAGCAGGCGATGCCATCGGCCCCCCTGCCTTGGCTGCTACGGCCTCCCAACAAGGTCGCTACGTAGCGTGTCATGCCTTCGGATCCAGCATCGGGGCTTTCCCCAGTCTGTATCCGATCGGGGTATACACCATCCCCGAGTTGTCCATGATTGGCAAAACCGAGGAGGAGCTCAAGCAGGATAACGTCGAATATGTGGTGGGGCGAGCGAGTTACAGCGAGATTGCGAGGGGATACATTCGAGGCGATAGCTTCGGACTTTTGAAGCTCCTCATTTCCAAGAAGACCCACGAGATTCTTGGCATCCACATCGTAGGGGCCGATGCATGTAACCTGATTCATATCGGATTGGGATACATGGGAAAGAACGGTCATGCCCAGGACTTGATTAACCTGATTTTCAACTACCCCACCTTGGCAGAAGGGTTTCGTATTGCAGCTTTTAACGGCCTCAACCAGATATTCACCGACGGTATTATCAAGGCCCCTCCGAGCGTTCAAGAGACGAGCTCAACAGAAGCGTTATCTCCCAAGACATTGAAGATCGCCAAGTAATCCCTGTCATCCCAAGGTTGCGTAGCAGCCGTATGGGATCTCGATAAAAATGCAGGGATCCCATACGGTCCCTTCGGGACCTTGGGATGACGGACCCGTTATAGACTACAAAGTTGGGAGATCCTTATAGAGCGATCTGTTCAATAAACAAATTACATTTGGTCAATATTTTGGAACAAAAAAAACCATTCAAAGAAACGCGTGTCTACCCAATACTTTTGATCATAAGTTGGGGTATTTCTCTTAATATATTGTTTTCTTTATCGAAACTTGTGAGTACTGAGATTCCTACCTCCATGAAGGTCTTTATACGGCTCGGGTTTGGCTTCATAGCCTATGTGCCTTTTATGCTGCGTGACCGTTCTTTCACGGTACGAAGCACGATGATGCCTCTGCATCTCGTAAGAGCTGGTATCACCCTCAGCGCTATGCTCTGTACTTATTACGCATATGCAAATCTACCACTTACCACTGCGACTTCACTTGGTTTTTCTGGGCCCTTTTTTACCTTTTTATTATCCGGTTTGTTTTTAAAAGAGCGGCTCGGTTTGCAAAAGGTCCTATGGTTATGCGTGGGGTATGTGGGGGTCCTCATTGTCATACGCCCAGATGTCTCTGGGTTGGATAAAGGCGTAGTCGCTAGTTTGACGGCTAATGCGCTGGCTAGTATCGGTATCCTACTCGCAAAAAAAATAAGCCGTATAGACTCAACCTCCACGATGCTTTTTTATTCGAACCTCATCTCCTTTTTCCTTGCAGGGATTGTGGCGATACCTGTCTGGGTAAAGCCAAATGCAGCAGATTTGCTCTATCTCTTTGTGATGGGGGTTTGCGGAGTAAGCTCCCAGTTTTTCTATCTGAGTGCATTAAAAGTAACGACTCCTACATTTTTGGCTCCTTTTGAATATTCAAGACTTTTATTTGCCATCCCAATCGGCTTCATTTTTTTTGATCATGTGCCTGATTTGTGGATGCTGGTAGGGGGTCTTGTTATTATTGTAAGTAATTATTTTATAAATAGTTCATCTGGAAAATAAGAACTCCTACCATATATTTCAAGGATTTTTTCCAACAGAGAAGAACATGGGATAGGCATTGGCCATTTTCTAGTTGAGTGCCCCTGCAGCCCTCAATGAGTCAAGCATTTGGGGACAGATGCCACTGCCCGCAAATTTCATGTCGTAGGAGCGGGTGTGATTGTACTGTACCACCTCCCGCCCCACTTCTATTGGATACTCATTTCTTTTCTTCTTGGTCTTGCGTTGTTTATTATGATAGTGCTTGCGATTCACCTCAAGGTAGGAGTGCGAGCCGATGATGCAAAAGCTTCTACTTCCATTGGATCCGTTCTTGGAAGATCTCGATGTCCTAGGGAAAGAAGCGCACCAGATAGCTTACGCGGAGAGCCGTTCCCATTTTTTCAAAATCGAAGCTTGGAGAGTGCTCTGTTATCTTGTGGGGTATGGAACGGCTTGGATCTACCTGAATCCGATTTCCATTCTTCTTATCAGTCTCGGACGATTTTCAAGTTGGACGATTCTAGCGCATCATGTGCTCCATGGGGGCTATGACTCGATTCATGGCATGCCAAGTTGCTACACCCGCAAGGGATGCACGAAGGGGATTTGGAAGTTATTTCATTGGTACGATTGGATCGATGTGAAGGCCTGGAAGGTGGAGCACAACCAGATGCACCATTACCACCTGGGCGAGAGGTTGGATCCCGATGTGCCGGAGGCTAACTTTTCCTTTGTGCGAGACCGGAAGATGCCAAAGATCCTCAAGTACGTGATCTTGTTTGTGGCAGCTTCTACCTGGAAGATGACCTACTATGCGATCTCTACTTATAAACAACTGCTGTTTAAACCCCAAGATCGAAAATTGGATCGTCAGTATAAAATCGAAGATTTGTTTTTCACTTTGATCGGAAAAAAATATCGAGGGGTCTGGCTGCGGTGTTGGATTCCCTATGCAGTGATCACCTTCGGTGTGCTCCCCGCTTGTTTCTTACCTTTGGGGGTGGAGTATTATCTACGTGTGCTAGGCACCTCTCTGCTGGCCGAGTGGCTTACCAATATTCATTCTTTTATGATGATTGTACCCAATCATACTGGGTCGGATATTCACCGGTTTGATACGCCGACTCAAGATAAGAAAGAGTTTTATGTTCGGCAATTCTACGGAACGTCAAACTATCGCTGTGGAGGGGATCTCAATGATTTTCTACACGGGTGGCTCAATTATCAAATTGAGCACCATCTCTGGCCTGATTTGACCTTGAAACAGTACCAGCTAGTAGCCCCCAAGCTGAAAGCGCTATGCCATCAGTACAACGTCCCCTACCTGCAAGAGAGCATCTGGATTCGCAATTGGAAAATGGCCCAGGTGTTTACCGGTAAGGCTTCCATGCTGCGATAGGACGGAATTAAGGGACACCCGAATTACCTTTTTTTTACTCAATTCGGGTCCAGTCGGGTGCCATTGCAGTCGGGTGTCCCTTAATTGCTCCTGTCCTCTTCTGTGTAGTCTACGTAGTCTACAAGCAAATAGAATGCGATTTTCTTGGGCCAATCGTTCAAAAATATGTTTGTAGTGGGGTGCATGCCGCCACAGGCCCCCTCCCCTTCGCCCCCTCCCGTACGTATGCTGGGTGTGTTGCTATCGACTGCTGCTGTGATTTCTACTTCTGCCGTTTTGGCAAAATTCACCGCACTGGGTGGTGCGCGCCAAAAATCTCGCCATACCATAGGATTAGCTTGCGCGGATATCCCATGCCCAGCAATTAGTATAATATAGGGAATTAGCTTCATTTGCAGCGTCCGTATATTAGGTGTCCCTTCATTCTTGGTAATTCTAAAAAGATATGGGATAATAATATACAAGTTAATTTAACTACAAAAAGGAGATAAAATGCGAATGGGAATTAGGGTTTTTTTTTGATCATTTTTTATCCCTCCATTGCAATTTCTTCTGATCTTGAAAAAATGAAAAAAATATTCCCTCTTGTACAGAGAATCAATGGGGAGCTTAAAAGATATTGTGAAAATTTCAAAGAAGATAAAGATGCCCCCATGGGCAAAGGTGATATAGATACGTGCAAAAAAATTTATCATAGTTTCTATGAAAATTTTGATTCTCCAACTTTTGGTCTACATATTACCCCGTTGACGAAAAAAGAGCATTACATCCGATATATGTCAGATTCAATACATCTTCTTTCTGGCGTTGAAGGCAGCCTATTTCAAGATTGGTATGTAATGTCTGTTCACAGAATTGCAAAAAAATTTAATATCAAAAGTATAGATTATGGTGGTAAAGTCAACAGTGATTATCTATTAATCCTCGCAATAGACCTCTGGCAACTCCATAATTTGATTTATTCTCTGGAAAGTCCAATCAATATAACTCTTGCTAGTATTTCTTTTGAATTTGCATATCCATATCTTTCCCAAGAGCTAACAGAAGATATGAAACAAATTTCTTTAATTAGAGATTTTCTTGAAAAAGAAGTAGATCATTTAACGGATTTTATCGACCATTTTATGAAGTCTCTGGATCCTCTTTCAGATATGATTAAGCTTTGTAAAAATGCTTCTACTTATGTTCAAATACAAGCGAATTGTGATAACTCAAATCCAAATCTAAAAACCATTACTAAAAAAGTAGTTCTAGCTACTATCTATAAGTTAGCCTATCAAAAGCGTTACCTTCTCTCATCGGGTGAGCTAAATAAAACCAAGTTTTTACTTGATACGCCAGATTCTGAATTTACCTCAGACGAATTTTTCCTTACTTTCCATAGAAAAAATAGGAAAAAAATAGCAGAAATATTAGATATGCAGAATTCTGATTTTTTAAATAATGTCTCAAAATTTTTTGTAGCAATCTGGAAATTGCACCGTATGTCACTTTCTATGAATACCTATGTTGGTTTGGAATCTACCAACATAGGATCCCCTTTAGGATATATTGATCCAAGTGTTTTTGCAAAAAAAACAAGCGAAGATAGAAAATATTTTTCAGGTGATTTTAGCTACCCTCAAATGATGAGGCATCTTCCTAAACTAACTCTTTCAGATATAAAATTTAAGCCAGAACATGTTAATGATTTCTTTTCAAACCATACACTAACGAAAAAAAATGAAGCCAGCATGAACTCTTTAAGAGAAAAATATAATTTGATAAAATATTTAGCTGCTGGTGCAAATGCACAAGTCTATCTGGTAGAAGACAATACAACTAAACTACTATATGTGGCTAAGATTTTTAACAAGTTAAATGCGGACACCATAGAATTTGAGAGGGAAATTACTGAAGGTGTTTCACACGTTACAAAAATAGACTATCTTCCTAAAGAGGTTGGTGAGTTTTTCATGATAAAGCCATTTATACAAGGGGATACTTTACGAACGTGGATTTGGTCAGGTAGGCTATTTTTAGATGATGACGAGGCAAAAAAAGCGCGAAATCAATTGGTTTCTCTTATATCACATCTCATTCAGGAGAAGAGTCAGTTTTTTGATATACATCCTGACAATTTGATTTTTAATGGGAATTTTTGGGTAGTAATTGATGGTGGGACTAAAATTATCGTTGAAGAAAAAAAATCTATTAAACAAATATTTCAGTTTTATGAAAGAGTTTACCTTACTACTACGTATCTTTCTGGTGAGGAGCAATATGCATATTGGGGATCATGGAATCCTCTGTATTGGGAGAAATCCCATCCTGAGCATAGAAAACAATTAGGAGAGCTTCTATATGAAATGTATGAAATCTTAACAGAAGAGTTTGATTATTATCTGTAGTTTTTTTTCTTAGAAACTGGTTAAAAAATTCGTATACAATCATCTAAGAATAGCCTTGGAATTCTCATTTTCTTTTAAAAAAGACAGAGGCCGGTTTTTCGCGCATAGCGACAAGCCGGTCACGCATGATCCGGAACACTTTTAGCAACTGCTCGAGTTCCGGATTGTTTTCGAGAATGCATAAGGATCGGTAAATGGCTTCAATCGTGCAAATCCGATGCGGATCCGGATGTGTGCGGAGCATATACTCACTCATAGCTCCGAGAGGTAAGCTTACGCAGGTAACGGGAGTTAGCTGCGCTATTTTTTGTACCATTTTTTTCGCTTGGCCCCAGTTTCCATCAGGAACGATTAAATTGATTGGCTCTTCTAGTTGTAAAAAATTCTCAAGATGGTTTTGACTCCCAGGATAAAGAAGCAGGTTGCGGTATCCATTTTGCAAGAAATCCTCTTTGATCAAAGGTTTTTCAGGTAAGCCAAAAACTTTGATCTGACTGTTGCGTAGGAGTAAATGTG
This sequence comes from Deltaproteobacteria bacterium, assembly GCA_947475005.1. Taxonomy (GTDB): domain Bacteria; phylum Bdellovibrionota_B; class Oligoflexia; order Oligoflexales; family Bog-1112; genus CANIBL01. The sequence continues at coordinate 19,332 of CANJLI010000028.1, forward strand.
CCAGCCGACCCGTATTGGTCATTTTTGCGAATTCACCTTTAGTTATGATGAGACTGACACGATTTCTGGTTGCAATAGGGACAATCAGGTTGCATATACAAATTCTTGGGAGTAAATGGCACTTTTCACAAATTGCTTTCAATTCAGTGTCGCTCGTATCAAATAGGACAATTGCGCACCGGAATTGATCGATTCTATGAGCTTTGTGTTTGCCGTAATTATTTCTTGCCGTAGCTCTGGTGAAATGATGCCAGAAAATTGAGAGATATGAGATGCAGAGCGTAGCTTACGATCCAGTTCTTGGGCATAGTCGAGATAGACACTGCTTTCATTATGAAAAGTGATATCGCGAAATCCACAAGCGGTCAAAATATCGCAGTAAGAGGCTTGACTTTCTTTGTACGAAAGATCCCCTAGATGCAATTTTTCTGTCTTTGGGGCAGAGGGCGCGAGCCAATCGATCAAGCAAATCTGCCCCCCCACTTTCAAAACTCGGGCTATTTCGCAAAAGAGGGATTTTTTGTCCTGAACGTTGGTCAACACCCCTTTGCTGTAAACTAAGTCCATGCTTGCAGAAGCAAGGGGGATGGTGTTGTCTGGGTTGTATACAACAAATTTGACTCGATCTTTGATCGAAAGGGGAGACATTTTCGCTGCATACTCGGTCATCCACGGGTATATTTCGATACCTGTAACCCATGCATCTCGGGTTTTTGCCAGATGATGCGCCATGCCCCCTAGGCCGAAGCCAATATCAAGAAGGTTTTTTTCTTGTAGTTGCAAACCCTCAAACATTCTCTCGACAGCAGAAAATCCACCAAGGGAGATTAATCCTTTGTCATATATAGCTTCAAAAATTTTAATATTTTCTGGTTGATAAAAAGAGTCTTCGTTATTTGGCATATGAGATCCTTTTTCTATTCAGAATTCAAAAGCCCACTTTGCCATATTTTGCAAGGAAATGAACCAATAAAAAGCTGTAGGACGTTTTAGAATTAATGGGCACCCGACTGGACCCGAATTGCCTCCATTAAGGAACAAAACACTCACCCGTTCGTTAGCTCCTGCCTCAATGACGAGAGACAGGAGAGCGTTTTACTTCGACGCTTGTTGATCTCTTGTTCACTATCATAGATGTGACGTTCTAGATCCGTCTCGGGAAGTTCGACAAGAAACCGAGAGGGTTGTTGGGCATGATTGGTGTTATGGAGTGTTTTTCCCTGTGAGTAAGACAGAATAAGATGCTTTTTGGCGCGGGTAATACCCACATAAAAGAGACGGCGCTCTTCATCCAAGGCCTCTCCCTTCAGGCTGTTTTTGTGAGGCAAAACTCCGTCTTCCAGACCGACCAAAAATACGTACTGATACTCGAGCCCTTTTGCTGCATGAACTGTCATTAATGAAATGTGATTTTTTTCCTCTTCTTGGTCAGAAGGATCTTCTAAACTTACCGCGTCTACCAACTGCTGGACAGAAATACTTTTTCCCTCCCCAAACCACTCAAGTGAATAACGTTCGAGCCAGGTCGGGATTGAATTCAATCGTTGAATTCGATCTAAATTTACTTTTTCATTTTTGCTTTGGCTTCGATAATAGCCGCTCAAGTCAAATTCGTCCAAAATGCGTCCGCAAAATTGCCTGACTTCATCAGGGGCATGGAGGCGCTCTCTCGATAGGGTAGAAATTTTATCTGCAAAGTTACTCAATGCTGTATGTTCAAGAGTCTTCTGTTCATGCTGATGTAATAAATATCGAAGAGGAGAGAGCCCAGCTTCTTTTGCGCTAGCCTCGAGCTTTTCCTGGGAGCGAATTCCAATCCCTCGGGGTGGAGTGTTGATAATGCGCCAAAAGGCCATGTTGTCTTGCGGGTTACTTAACGTTCGTAGATATGCAATATAGTCCTGCACCTCTCGACGCCCAAAAAAGCTTTTCCCCCCATATACCTTGCAAGGTAAACGTTTTTCCATGAGTGCCTGTTCGATCTCTCGACTTTGACCGTTGGTTCGGTACAAAATCACAATATCTGAAAGCGCGACACCCGAGGCTTGTAGGTCTCGACATCGTCGAGCCACCATTGCTGCTTCTTCTTCTGGATTGGCAAAACTATAAAGCTCGATAGGTGCCTTATCGGCTCGGCTCGACCAAAGGCTTTTACTTTGCCGCTTTGCATTGTTGCGGATGACAGCATTCGCTGCATCGAGAATGGGTGATGTGGAACGATAGTTTTGTTCCAGTTTAATCATCCGAAAGGTAGGAAACGAACGCCCAAATCGGGCAATAGTCTCATACATGGCCCCACGCCAACTATAGATGGACTGATCATCATCCCCGACTACACAGATGTTTCCCTCCCGAGGAACCAAACACTCGAGAATCGTTAGCTGGCTGAGGCTGGTGTCTTGATATTCATCCACAAGGATATATGGATATTTCGCTCGAATCTGGGCGCAGACCTCTGGATGGTCGCGCAGAAGCTCGACAGTTTTGAAAATGCAATCGTCAAAATCAATGGCATGATTAAGTTGCAAGTATCGATTGTAAAAAGAATAAACAATATGTAATTCCTCCCGTTTTTCGATACTGGGCATGGAAAGCACATCTGCCGGCGTTTTTAAATTACCTTTGAAGAGGCTAATTTGGGCCAGGGTATCTTCTGGCTTGCCCGCACAGGGAAGGTTTGCTTCCGCATACGCTTTGCGAATAAATTCTAGCTGATCATTTTGATTGATGATTTTAAATCGACGATCCAGCTGGATGGTTTCATGCCACTCTCGCAACAACATAATACAAAACTTGTGAAAGGTTCCCATAAACACTTTTGCAGCAAGCTTTTGATCCTGCTTGTGTACGAGCCCTTGCAAGCGCTCTCGCATCTCTTTGGCAGCTTTATTGGTAAATGTCATAGCCGCAATCCCGCGGGGTGCAATCCCTTTAGCGAGCATGTAAGCGATCCGTGTAGTAATCACACGGGTTTTTCCAGTGCCAGCTCCCGCGATGATTTGCAAGGGTCCCTGATAGCAGAGTACCGCTTCGCGCTGCTCGGGATTTAAATGTTCAAGTGGAATTGGATTCACGTTGTGCCTTCAGCTAACTTGGCTCTGAGAGTGGGCTTTTGCCCCTATGATTTTTATGGAGGGTGGCATTGTAGCATAAATTTTCCCCACAATCAGCTGGTAGTGCCCATCAACTCCACAAGCTTATGCGTGCCAGCAGCCACTTGATCGGAGGCCAATTGATATTCTTGGAATAATTCCATTTCCGCCGAGCTATTTAAGGGGAACCAAGGGACACCCGACTGCAATGGGATTTGGCTAAGGAATCTTATGTGTCTGTTATTCTGGGGATCGGGTCCACCTACCGAATGAAGAGAGTAGGGGGGATTCCCCCCTACTCTCTTCATTCGGTAGGTGGACCCGATCCCAGGTGGACCCGATCCCATCCCATAAATAGGTGGGAAAGGCAGCTGCACAGGGGCGATTTTTTATTTAATATCCGTACACAGCGCCAGAGGAGGTAGCCGTTGCATCGGATTGATCCCCATTGATGCCTGTGGCAGCCGAAGACTCATTGTTGGCTCCCACTATCATACTGACGCCATCGGAAGAAATCCCAATACTTATACCAAAATTATCGTTTGTATGGGTATTGGATGCTTTTAGATAGGCTTGTTGGCTCCAATTGCTGCCGTCCCAATTGAACATATAGACAGCACCAGAGCCAGATGCCCCGGTGTTGGCTTGATCGCCTCCGTTTCCAGTGGCGGCTGAGTTTTCTCCTGTTGCGGAGATAGCCAACGTGGTTCCATCACTAGAGAGCGCGGCAGTAACGCCAAAATAGATGTTAGTCGCAGTGTTCGAGGCTTTAAGATACGCTTGCTGACTCCATGTGTTTTCGCTTTTTGTAAATACATAGGCAGCCCCTGCTCCAGTCATACTTGTGTCGCTTTGATCGCCATTGATTCCTGTGGCAGAGGAGGAGTCCCCTTGAGCAGATACAACCAAAGTAGTGCCAGATCCAGACAGGGCGAGTGAGCCGCCAAAATTTGCCTGTGCGGTTGTATTGGAGGCTTTGATGTAGGCCTCCTGACTCCAGGTGCTGTCTGCTCTGGTAAAGACGTAGGCGGCACCTGAGGCTGCAGCAGAAGTATCGGATTGGTTGCCGTTGCTCCCTTTTGCTCCGGAATTTTCGCCGTAAGATCCAACAGCTAAAGTAGATCCATCGGAGGACAAGGCGACAGCTGAAACGCCAAATCCATAGTTTGCTGCTGTGTTAGAGGCTTTAATATAGGCTTGTTGGCTCCAAGACCCATTTTCTTGGGTAAAAACATATACAGCTCCGGAGTTACTTGCCAAGGTATTGGTTTGATCCCCTCCAATGCCTGTTGCATTGGAGGCATCCCCCATTGCGCTAGCTGCCAGGGTAGATCCATCAGCTGATACTGCGACCGTATATCCTAAATAATAGCCTGTATGTGTGGTGGAAGCTTTTATATAGGCTTGCTGGCTCCAAGTTGTACCGTTCCGAGTAAAGGTATAGATCGCTCCGGCATCATTTGCGCTAGTATTTGATTCATCTCCTCCAATTCCTGTTGCATTTGAATCTTCATAAGGGGTACCAACAGCCAAGAGAGAGCCATCGGCAGATAAAGAGACAGAGTACCCAAATCCTTCATTGAACTGGATTGTAGAGGGTTTTATATGTGCCTGTTGAGCCCAAGTTGCACTCAAGCTGCTACGGGTAAAAATATACACAGCACCTGAATGACTACTGTGATCGGTTTGGTCGTTGTTGATGCCTGGTGCGTCGGAGTTTTCATAAATTGCAGCTACGGCTAAGGTAAGGCCATCTGAGGATAGTGCGCTTGCCCAGCCAAAGTTATCGCCCACACTGGTGTTAGAGGCTTTTATGTAGGATCCAATCTCCCATGGCGCATACTGGATGGAGCTGCTGACACATTCACTGGGAGTGCCCAGTGCATCAGCGAATTTTGCATACACCGACTGGCCGCCACTTGTAGTCGGAATGGCCCAACTTTTTAACGCAGAAAAAGACTCCCATGTCCCGTCTGATGCACAATTGGCGGTATTTGTAATGTACATTTGAGTAGCATCTGTTGAGTCAAGTGACAAGGAAAGTGCGCTGGAGTGTGTTTGGGTTGCATTGGTTGTAAATCGGATAGAACCCGAAGGTGGAATCGTTACATCCGTTACGACAGTTTCAGTGGTTGTTGTTTCTTTTAGAGGTGCAGTCGCGACGGTATCTGAACTTTCTTTTTCGCAACCGATAGAAAGGCATAATAGAAAAGGAGAAAAGAGGAAAAATCGCGGCTGTGTTATTTTTCTCATGCTGTGACCTTTGTTAAGAGCTCGCTTGCATGGACTCATCGGATGGGATAGGGAAATCTTGATACTGTAGGTATAACTCTAGGTCTGTATACAGAGAATAGAGATGTATTCGTAGCATCTACATAACGAGTGGAATAAAAAAATTAATTGAATCAAGGAATTGGAGGGTGTTTTACTACGTGAATCATACATACTTTATTTTTAATTCTCAACGGATGCCGGCCCATTGGGAGTGGCTTTTGGGAGAAAGAATACGCCATTCTCCGTATCCGCAGGAGGCGTGGGTAAATTGTGCTAAATGTCCGGTTAAACTTAATCATTACACCCATCCAGCGAGGTGTTGTACATACCGGCCCCAGATTGGGAATTTTCTTACTGGATTGGCGCTTCAAAGTGGAGACCTCCCCACTGCAAAATTTAAAGATCTTTTGCAAAAAGGTGTTTATTTACCACTGGCCACCCTCCAGACACCTCATCAATTCAATCGCGATGCAATGCGCTCTGATCCTCTGGTTTGCCACTACTGGAAGCAAGAAGTGGGTTGTACGATTCATAAGTTTCGCAATGGCATTTGCTCTACTTTTTTTTGTTTTACCGAAGGTGGAGATGGAATTTGGACGCTTTTAGCGGATTACGTGTCTGCTCTTGAAAATAATCTTTCATGGTGGGTGTTAGAGCAGCTTGGGTTTAATCTGGAAGATTTTTTACTTACGATTCAGAAAATTGATACAACGGCAGGAAATAAAATCTCTTGGGATGCGACAGATTTGGATATTTTGTGGGGCCATTATCGAGGCAAAGAACATAGGTTTTTTATCGAGGCTGCGGAAATAATTCAATCGGTTAAAAGCCAACTTTATTTTGTAGCATTGGATTTCCTAGAGAAAAATCCCACCTTTCAAACGGTAGTTTCCAAACACCCTGATGATATAGGGAATACTCACCTGCCTTTTTCTAAAAATGCTATTTTACAGTTGGAGCAGTCGATTCTTGATCAGGTGGGAGGGATGAAACGCTCCATCATGAGTGTTCATTTATCGCTAGAAGCTCGTTTTGAGGCCTCAACTCTCCCTATGTGGAAAGAGTATTATTCGAAAGCGTACCGCATACTGATATTAAAAAATTCAGCAGGGGATGATATTGATTTCCAACCTCTCAGCTCAGATGAATATAAACAAGTAATGGAGGCTGCTAAACACGTTGTTGCCCCAAGCTTGTTTTTAGCGGGTCTGATAAAAAGAGGCTTTTTTGTAGAAGGTAATTAAGGGACACCCGAGAATGGTGCTTCCTTAAGGATATAATTGTCATCTTTTGCTTACATTCAAGATGGCAACTCGTCCGTCATCCCAAGGCTGCGTAGCAGCCGTATGGGATCTCGATAAAAATGCAGGGATCCCATACGGTCCCTTCGGGACCTTGGGATGACGGAAATTACAAAATTAAAGGGACACCCGAATGCCATTGCACCCGACTGGACCCGAATTGCCTTTTTTTTACTCAATTCGGGTGTCCCTTAATTCTTAATTCCGTAGAGATAGTTCCTTCCTTATTTTATTTAATTCGTTTGAATTTGCAGATAAGAGCAGGAGGGAATTCCGAAAGTTTAGACCAAAGATTCTCTGGGGTAAGGTAATTGTGCTCAAGATCTCGCAATACAGGCTCTTCGTAAGCAGTTAAAACAAGGCCTTGGTCAAAGAATGTTTTTAATAATGTTCCTATAGGGCGATGGAAATTATGATGTTCAATAGGTTGATTTGGCTTCCCCTTGCCTACAAAATGTTGACTCTGCGAATAACCAGTTAATGTGATTGTGCCTCCATCCGCGATCAGCTTGCCGTCTTTATGAACCAAACTCATATATAGTGGCATATTAAAACATGGATGGGGGATGGAAAAAATAAATTCACCATCGATTCGAAGCAAACGTGAGATATTTTCCGAAAGTGGTTTGAGATCAGGACAATCATGCAAAACCATTGAGCATAATATAGAGTCCCACGGCCCCCTATTTTTCAAATTTTGATATAAGTTATCATCAGTAAGATCGCCAAGCTCAAACTGGACGTGAGGTGTCCTCTCTTTAGCTTTGTCGAGCAAGCTAGAGCTGAAATCAATGCCTAAGAAATCGACATTCTCACTATACAGTTCCCTTATAAGAGAACCATTGCCGCAGCCTAGGTCTAAGATCTTTTGTCCCTTCTCTATTTCAATCAGTCTCTTGATAATCGGAAAGATAAATGTCCTGTGAAATGCATCACCGTCACCAACCTTATCGTCCCACCAAACTCCGATATTTTCCCAAACAGTTTGGGTAATTTTTGAATCAATCATATTATTTGGTACCGTTTCAAGTAAGCAGCCCTCAGCCTCAAAAGGATTTAGTATCTAGCACGATGTAACTTTTTTGAGCCTATTCCTCTACAAAATTACCACAGATTTTATAGATCAGTACGTCTCAGTGTTCACATATGCAGCATAATCAGTTGATTTTATTATGGGTTGTTATGTAGATCCTCCGCCCTGATGTATAATAAATGGTATACTATGGGGGTGTTGGTGGCTATCATTCGAGGGGATCTATTTTGGTAGATAAGGAGAAAAAAGCGCTTTTATGGATCACAAGCCTTCTTGATAGGCTGGAGATCCCGTTTCAAATTACGGGTGGTCTGGCAGCGATTGCCTATGGCTCCAAAAGAAAACTCTACGATATCGACATTGATATTCCAGATGATTGCTTTGAAAAATTGAAGTCCGAAATTCACCCCTACCTGATTTGGGGGCCGGATCGATTTGAAGATGAACACATGTCTCTTCTACTCCTGGCAGCAAAGTTTGATGATCAACTTATTGATATCAGTGGTGGATGTAACTTCAAACTCTTCAATAAGAACACCAATCAGTGGGAAGCCTATCCAACCGATTTTTCTTCTCCTGAAATGAAAGTTCTATATGGCAGAAGACTTCCAGTTTTGCCCCTCGATAAACTGATCTTCTATAAAACTGCCATTAGTCGAGAGGTTGATATTCTCGATATAGAACAAATACTGCACCTACCCAGGTAGTTGTTTTTTCTTTTCTTTTCTTTTCTTTTCTTTTCTTTTCTTGGGCACCAGCTGCGCAGTTGCCCAAACCCTCCTTGCCTCGCAATGGGAGAACCGTGCATGAAGGCAAAGATGGCAGCGGGAAGGCCGGCGCGACGGTCGGATCCCCCCGTCTCTCTCAAAACGCAAACACAA
>CANJLI010000029.1 GCA_947475005.1 Deltaproteobacteria bacterium
AAAGAATACTGATTTTTCGAGCAATCTATCTGTATCCGTCATCCCCAGCGCCTGAAGGGCGCGTCGGGGATCCCCCTCGATCGTGGGAGATGCCCATACGGCCGAGGCGGCCTGGGCATGACAGAAATTATGCAGAACGGTTGAAAAATTAAAAACCTTTAGAAGCTGACTGAAGACTCCAGCTGGAGACTTCAGACAACATTTACTCATTTTCCTGCCTTGATAGATGAGCGGAGAGCCAACGTACTATCCTCTTGTTCTTTTTAGTCTTTTCTTTCCTTAAATCCATCCACGCATTTTTAGAGCTAAAGTTTGACCCACAGTCTGTCGATCAACCATCTACATCATATTAACAAAGGGAATAATATGAAAAATGCAATGATGTTTACACTCTTTTTAGGGAGTCTTCACTCCGGAACAGTTTTTGGTTTTTGTGCAGGAAAAGATTTAAATATGTGCTTGGGGGTGGAAAAAGCAATCACATCTGACGCTTGTTTAAAAGCGAAGGAAAACAAGAGCTGCAATGAGAGTTGTAAGTTCTGTTCAGCAGCCAGAGCTGTGATTGACGGTTTAACTTGCGACGTTGACCAAAAAGATATTTGCGGGGCTTTTGCGCTAGGATTGGATGATGGTGATTGTTCACATGTAGTTGGAGGTGATCAAAAATCGACCACTTTTTGCGAATTGGGAAAGTACGTTCAAGCCAATTATTCATCTGTAAAAAACAAAAGGGCTCAGTCAGTACATCGGAAAGAGTTACAAACAGCTTTTGAAAAAATAAATCCATCCGTATCAAATGCTCTTAAAAATAAAATTTTAAATCAAGGGGCTGTTATTTATGATTCTGTAAAATATAAAACTGCACCTGTGCCAACCGATGAAGAGTTGGTTCATTTCTTGCTTTCTGTCAATTCAGCCGCCGATTCTGTTCGTTCAAAACTACAGCTGGGAAAGATATATTCAATGGGAGAAGTGATCGATAGAGTAAAATTGCCATGTGATCTTTCAAAAGGCAAGAATAGCGAGGTAATCGCTACTTTGAATCAGTTTTCTGTGGGTGACAAAATATTTCAGGTAGACCAAGTGGGTAAAGGTACATACAAAATAGTATATCCTTCTCTTGATTTAGAGACAGGAGAAAAAAAAGTTACGGCTCAGATAATGAACCCCAACGAAAATGAATCGATAATTCAAGAAGCCAATTTAACTAAAATATTTGCCGGCACAGACGGAATTGGGCAGATTGATTATATTGCCCATACTCGCGAGAATGTTCTTACTTTGATCCAACCTTTTTACGACGGTCAGCTAGAAAAGCTTGGTAAAACATTGAGAAACGGACAAAAATATTTTGAGGGATATCCGGTTGAATGGGTACGAGCAAAAGTAGCCGCAGAAATACTGCAGGGCCTCTCTTTTGTTCACAATAAAGGGATTGTTCACAGAGATATAAAAATAGACAATATTATGACTCAGAAGGATGAAATAGATGATTTACCTAAAGCCGTCATTATCGACTTTGGGACGGCATGGGACATAAATGGACGTCTGACACCAAACGCTTTGGAATTTGGAGGGAATCAGGCTTATAAGTCCCCGGAGTATCAATTGGCACCCCTGTCCACTATGATAGAAGAGTCAAATAAAAAGACCGCCTTTAGTGACGTAAAAAAAGCAGAAGGGCTTACAGGAAAGGACCTTAGGGCGGCTGCGAATGCTTACAAAGAGAGTGATGAATTCAAGGAGATAAAAACGAGAATAACAAAAGAAGTTCATTCAGTAAAACTGGATATATGGCAGCTGGGTCTTGTTCTCTATGAATTCAAATATACTCAATTTCTTGGTGGGGGAAAAGCACAGCAAATACCAGAGGTGGACCAAGAAGAGCTGATGAATCGAATTGATCAGATTGAGAAGTCGGGTGGAAAAGATTATGTATCTTTACTAAAGGAAGTGCTTGGCCTTGATGAGCTAGCATTGCCCGATCCAAATGAAATCACCTATAACAGTGTTGTCTACCGAATGCTGGACCCAAATCCAGCTACTCGACCTAGCGCTGAGGAAGCTTATACGCTGATGAATCAAGTAAAAGAGAAAACATTTCGACCTAGAATTTTTAAGCCTTAAGAGGCTGTCTGAAGTCTCCAGAGGGGGACCTCCCAGCAGCTCCTAAAGGGCACACCCGATGCGATTGTCCCTGTTACCGCACCCCGCCCTAGGAAAACAAAATAAAATGCTCAGGCCGAGGTCCCACCCCAATCGCTGCCAGGCGTATCCCACTGGTCCTCTCAACCGCTTGTAAGAATTGCTGAGCCGCAAGCGGCAAGCTTTCTCTTGACTTGCAAGTCTCCAAATTTTCCATCCAACCCTCATACGATTCATAGATCGGAGTTACCTCGTTTAAAATCGCAGGATCTGCAGGATAAGTCTCAAGCCGACCCAAGGTAGGATGAGAGTACGCCACTGCAATTTTAACTTCGTCCAGGCCACTCAAGATATCTAGCTTGTTCAGATAAATTCCATCAAAGCCATTGAGTGCCTGCGCGTAGCGCATAGCCACCGCATCAAACCAGCCACATCGACGCGGACGACCCGTAGTAGCCCCAAATTCCTGCCCCTTGGCACGGAGCCATTCACCCTGCTCATCGTCCAGCTCCGTCGGAAAGGGACCTGCTCCCACGCGAGTGAGGTAGGCCTTGCCAATTCCATAGATCCCAGAAATTTTACGTGGATCGATACCCAAACTCACCGCAGCACCAGCAGCCAACGTGCAGCTCGAAGTTACAAAGGGGTAACTTCCGTGAGAAAGATCGAGCAAGGTACCTTGCGCGCCTTCCAGCAGAATTTTCTTCCCCGCAGATGCCGCTTGACGACAGAGATCTTCCGCAGGACCAACCCACGGTGCCAACTGGGTGGACAGCTCAAAAAAGGCTTTCCACTCGCTGGCGTGACTCTGATAAAACGCTTCAAACCCGTCTACCTGCTGACACATCTTTCGCACCCACGCTTGCTGGGCCTGGGGATCAATGTACGCGCCGAGTCGAAGCCCGATACGCAAGGCTTGATCCGCGTAGGTAGGACCGATACCCTTGCGGGTGGTACCGATGGGGGTTTCGGTGTTGGATTCGCTTTGCTGATCAAGATGCGGGTGCCAAGGGGTAATCACCGCGGCTTTATCGGAGAGCAGAAGGCGACTTCGCACATCGATGCCGAAGGATTCGATTTCTTCAATTTCTTGGATCAACTGTACGGGATTAAGCACAACACCGGAGAGAAGCGCCAAGGTACAAGTGGGGTGCAACGCTCCACTCGGAACCTGATGGGCCACGACCTTTTTCCCTTGGTAGTACAGGGTATGGCCTGCATTATTGCCCCCTTGGTACCGAGCGACCCAGTCGAATTGGCTGGCGAGTGTATCCGCCCATTTGCCTTTTCCCTCATCGCCCCATTGCGCCCCGATTAGTACCGTATAGTTACCCACTGAAGTTCCTCCCTTTATCTTTATGGAGAAAAGGTGATATCCCAATCTGAGCATGCGATAAAGGATATTCGAACTTGTGTTAAAAGGGGACACCCCGTTGGAGCGCCCCCTTATACGAAAAGGAACTCACAGTGAACCATAAAAGCGTAGAGGCTATTTCTCCCTTAGACGGCAGATATCGCGCCTCCCTGGATACGGTGGCGGCGGGATGGAGTGAAGGGGCGTTGATCCGCGCTCGCATTCGCGTGGAGTTACATTGGGTACGATTTTTGTACCTGCATGTGCCGACTTTATTTCGCGGACAGACGTTTACTTCCGATAACTGGCTTTCGGGCGTCTATGAGACAGAAGCTGCGGTGTTGCGGGTCAAGGAAATTGAATGCGAGACGGGGCACGATGTAAAGGCCGTGGAATATTTTCTGCGAGAAACCTTACAACGAGAGGGATACCCATCTCAGGTTTTGGCACTGCTTCACTTTGGGCTCACCTCCGAAGATGTAAACAACTTGGCCTATGGATGCATGCTGTCCCAATTTCGCACCCAAGAACTTTTGCCTACCATGGATCGTGTGGTTGCAGCGCTCACAGAAAAAGCGAGCTTGTACAAAGACTGTGCCATGGTGAGTCGTACCCACGGTCAGGTGGCCTCTCCTACGACTATGGGCAAAGCCCTCACCGTGCATGCCCATCGATTGCAGCGACAGCGAGATCAACTTGCTAGCTTGGAAATTTTGGGCAAACTCAATGGGGCCGTAGGCGACTACCACGGACTTGCTATTGCAGTAGCCGAGGCAAATTGGCCCGAGTTGACCCATCATTTTATCACCGATACCTTGGGGCTTACTCAAAATCCATGGACCACTCAAATTGAGAGCCATGACAATCTCATCGAACACTTGGACGCCCTCAAACGCTACAATGGAATCAGTTTGGACCTGTGCCAACATATCTGGTGGTACATCAGTTTTGGTTACTTCGGTCAACAAGTAAAGGACACCCAAGTGGGCTCCTCCGTTATGCCTCACAAGGTGAACCCCATTGACTTTGAAAATGCCGAAGGCAACTTTGGCATTTCCTCAGGCCTCATCGAGCACATGGGACGCAAGCTACCAATCTCTCGATTACAACGAGATCTTACGGACTCCACCACTTTGCGAAATCTCGGCACTGTATTTGCCCACCACTCCCTTGCACAACGCGCACTCCTGAAAGGACTGGGGAAGATCGAGCTGCAGCCCGAGGTCATGAAGCAGGAACTCGAGAACAAGTGGGAAGTGTTGGGAGAAGCCTTGCAGACCTGCTTGCGTAAAGAGGGAGTCTTGGATGCCTACGAAAGAGTCAAAGACTGGACACGGGGCAAAGGGCCCATTACCCAGGCTGATTTTCAACAGTGGGTGCGCAGTTGTGCGGAGTTATCCAAAGAAACCCAGGCCCAGCTTTTGAAACTCACACCTGGGCTGTATACGGGAGAGGCTTCTCGCTTGGTGGATGATTTTGTATCGAAGTGGAAATAGGGATGGGATCGGGTCCACCTACCGAATTAAGGGAGCAGGGGAATTCCCCCTGCTCCCTTAATTCGGTAGGTGGACCCGATCCCCCGTAAGGAGACACCCGATGCGAGTGTCCCCTTAATTTCTCTACCTAAAATCCGCCGCTTGTATAGGTTTTGCTTGCCTTTCCTTCTCTCGGTAGAATAGAACAAGAGTTACTTTCCGCCAATTCGGCGTGAACTTTACACCATGCCGCCCTATTATGAGGAACCTATCGTGAACACTGGAGAAAACGGAACCGGAAAATCCCTCGGAGAGATCTTTTTTAAATTTCGAGATTACACGCCGATCCCGTTGATTATTTTGATGTTACTTGTCGGAAGACCCACCGCTTGCAGTGCCATTATCGGTACCCTGTTGGTGGTCATGGGCGAATTGTTTCGCATCTACAGCGTTGCCTTTATTGGCAGCATCTCTCGCACCCGAAAAGGCTCCCTCGGTGGTGCCTTGGTTACCTCTGGGCCTTTCGCTTATGTGCGCAACCCACTGTATGTAGGAAATTTTTTCATTTTATTTGGATTTGCTGTGCTGTCCGCTAGTGTTGGATTGGTTATCTTCTCCGTGTTGCTCTTTGCTTTCCAGTATTACTGGATCGTGGAATACGAAGAAGGGCTTTTGGTCACAAAATTTGGCCAAACCTACGTGGACTACCAGATGCAAGTACCCGCTTGGATCCCAAAAAAATTGCCAGCTCTCGCAGACATCGAGTGGCCGGTTTCTTACAGCGCTGCTTTGAAGAGCGAGCGCCGTACTCTCACCACCATCTGCTCCCTCCTCCTCGTCCTTATGTTTCTGGGCTCACGCTAGAAAATCGAGACAGCAACAGCCTACCCAGGTAGGTTCTTTCTTTTCTGGAAGCCAAAACTGCGCAGCTGGTTTCCAGAAAAGAAAGAAAAAGGGCTAGCCCCACAAATTACGCGAGGCATATCCCAGTGCCAAGGCAAGGGCATCTGTAGCATCCAAGGGCAAATTTCCCGCTTGAAATTGAACCAAAGTCTCCAACATGGCGCGCACGGTTTGTTTGTCCGCATTCCCCTTTCCCGTAATGAACTGCTTCACCTCGGTAGGGGAAAGCTCCACCATGGGGACCTGGCACCGGCTCATAGCTGCAATCATCGCCCCGCGCGCTTGCCCCAGCTTGAGGGCTGACTGGGCATTTTTTCCCATAAACGCGGATTCCAATACACACAAAGTCGGGGCATGCTGCTGGGCCAAGGTAAAGAGGGCCTCGTGAAGATCCCCAATTCGAGTTAAAAAACTGCCGGTTAGATTCGCCTTCACCACGCCAACGTCGAGGATATGAAAATCGGTAACCCGCAAAGGCCGGGGGATTTTGGCAACAATGAACGCATAGCCCACAATGCGAGACCCGGGATCGATACCCAAAATTTTCATCCTCGGATCTCCTTGATTTTTCGCCTAGGCGGGCACAGGAGAATATGCCATGATGGCAGCATCATTTTGCCCGTATCGCTACTGAATTTCGTACGCGAGTTGTAGGAAACCCGACCTATGTATTTCACCAGATTTGTTGCCCTTCGCTACCTGCGCATGCAGGGAAAGAATCGGTTTTTCTCTTGGATTTCTGGCCTCACCATCATTGGCATCTCCATCAGTGTGGCAGCCATGATTGTGGTCTTGGCTGTCATCGACGGATTTGAGGAAGAACTGCGCAATCGCTTTCTCTCAGCCAACGCTCATGTCTTGCTGTACCGCTTCCCCACCGGAATTTCCAATCCAGAGGAATGGGCGAAAACCATCGAAGCAAAATACGGATCCGAAATTACGGGGATCTCTCCTTTTGTCCATTCTGAAACCATGGGACGAAAAAGCTACCTGATCCACTCCTTGTTGATCCGCGGTATTTCCCCTACCCTTCGCAAAAATGTGCAGTCCCTCGATACCATCATCCGCCCAACTAGCGCCATGGACCAATTGCAGGCGGAACTCGATCTGGTGGCGGCTGGTAAACCGTTGCCTCCCATTCCTGGAATTATTTTGGGCAAAGGGGTGCTCAGCTCCATGGAAGCTCAAGTAGGAGATGTCATCGAGGTGGTAGCCCCTTCCGCCACTCAGGGCGCCCCAGAGGAAGAATCAAAAAAATTCCGAGTCCTCGGTGTCTACGACTCCGGTCTGCAGCACTACGATAGTCGACTGGGAATCGTGAGCATTCCTGCAGCCCAGGCTCTCTTTCAGATGGGCTCCGTCGTTACGGGGCTTGAAATCGGGCTCAAAGATCCAAACGAAAGCCCACAATTTGCAGAGAAGCTGAGTGAACAGTTTCAGGTTTCTGTGAAAGAGTGGCAATCCTACAACAGCAACATCTTCGAAGCCATGCACAACGAACGCACGGTGATCGGATGGATCGTGTTTTTGGTGGCCTTCGTTGCGAGCTTCAACATCTTGACCACGCTTTTTATCTCCGTAACCCAAAAGCGTAGAGACATTGCCATCCTTAAAGCACTAGGGGCAACCAATCGCAATATTCTGGCTACCTTTTTGCAGCAAAGTCTTTTTATGGGCGCTGTCGGTGGCACCATCGGTGTCTCTTTGGCTCTCGTTTTGTCTTTTGTGTTGCGTCGATTTGAAATTATTAAATTGCCCGATATTTACCTGCTCACAACCTTGCCTGTGCAATTTAATCCCGTTACCTATGGGGTTATTTTTGGGGCCAGTCTCGTCATCGCTTCCATTGCAGGGATCTATCCCGCTTGGGTGGCTACGAAGGTGCAGCCTGCTAGAGGGATTGTGGATACGAGAGATGATTCGATTTAGGGGATGAAGATCGGGGGATCGGGTCCACCTACGGGGGATCGGGTCCACCTACCGAATAAATGTCACTTGTGCCCTAGGCTCATCACTTGGAAGAAAAACCTCCCAAGCAGCGCCGTTATCAGCAATATGAAAATCCGCATCAGATAAGAGAAAGCCTTTTTTCAATGGCAGCGCTCGAAAGGTAATAGTAGTTGCACGACGAACCTGTTGCGCATAGCGGCTGTGCACCTCTTGTGTGCGTGCACCTGTACCGGGAGGTAGAATTAAAATGATATCGGTCCCATCGGTGACTTGTATCGGATGGGGACCGAGAGTAGCTGTGATGGTAATGCCCGGGGATTGAGCCTCTTGCAAAGCCTTATTCCTTCTTTCTTCGATTCGCGTGGGAAACTCCTCTCTGATTTTTCCACAAACCTGCGTGGTCCCTCCCCCCAATTCTGCAAGCGGCCACCAAGAAGAAAGTGTCGGAAAATAAAGGGGGATTTTCTGCGTAGAAAATGTGGAATACTCACCCGCAATTTCTGTGGCAAAGCAACTCACAAGCCCGATAAAATCTACATCCTCACAGAATGAGCCCATGAAGACCTCAGCCATGTTGATACGATCAGTATCGTGAAGGATGGATCCTGATTTTTTTTCATGGTAACCGTGGGCGATCACCATCAGCCCTTTGATCGTCGGATTATGACGTGCCTGCCAAAGGTCACAAATAGACGCCCCAAACCGAAGGTTCAAGCCAAGCCCTAGATCTCGAGCAAGTGCGCTACAGCTGGCCTCGATTTGATGATTGATGTGCCTTTTGCAAAGACAGCCCAACACACGGGGTTCCAGGTCTCGCTCCTCCATCCCCACTAGAACAGTAAGAGTGCTGCCTTGAAGGGAGAAGGAGAAGAATAGCCCAACAAGAAAGTGCAACCACTTATACACGGGATTCATTTTCTAGAGTTGGCTTCAAAATGGTATAGATGACTTTTGGTGTTTTTTCCCCTGTTTCTGTTTTATATATTACTTCCAAATAAAGAGCCTTTGGATTGTTATTATCAACATGGATTTTAACGCTCTCAAATGGAGTAGGAACCGCAGCTGTGACCAAATCTAAGCAGTAGGTATAGGAATAGAAATAGTCCAACTGGAGTGGTAAGCCTCTCCACCGTTCTTTTAGCTCGCAGCTAATTAGCTGATTGCCCTCCTCTGTCCCTGAAGAATATGTAAAATCGACAACATGGATGCTACCGTCTTGTATGGCAGGGTCTCGCTTAAGGGTATACTTATATTTTCCTTGGATTCCTTTCCATATCACAGGAGATTGAGTTGCTTGCCCCCCACTCCCATTTCCACCCATGCTCAAGAGTGCCGGATCGAATCGGGCCCAGTGCTTGTTAAACAGAATCCCCGCGTTGCTTGGAGAACTAGGAGATTTTTGAACTGACTCCGCCCCCAAAAGAGAAAAAGACGCGAGACAAATGGAAATGATATAGGGTGTAAGCTTCACAATCGATTCCTTTCGTTTTATTAAAACAAATGAGGGTGAGAACGCAGTGCAAAAATGGTAGCCCCTACTTTTTGTAGGTCACGAGAAACACCGAATGCTTCGATGGCTTCTGTGCGTGCTTCAACATCAGAGATGGAGGTAGTTTTTCCTAGCGCTTGAACAAACAGATCTTGGTTTGTAAAGTAGTCAGACAACTTCTCATCAGAGATGTCGAGGCCACGTGTTGCAATTTCTTCTTTAATTTTGCGTTGGTCGATACGTTCGAAACTTTTAACACCATCAAAGCTTACGGCTTCTTTTGCTTGAATTGCAGGTGAGTATACCCATCCAACAAACATGGTAATACCAGAGGCAGCCCATAACAATAGCGATGTTCCATCCGAAGTACCCCTATCTGAACGGGCTGAATGGACTCCCCCAAATACAATACTCCCCGCAAATCCAGCTAATGACATAATAAAACCAAGTTCTGCATTGTCTTGCTGAGGGCATTCATCACACTTTCGAATGGTGTCCATTACAATCAAAGCATGCAGATTCGACGTGACTACTGAGGTGCCGAGGATCAGGGCTAGCATCGTTCGCTTCATTCTTTTCTCCAACCATTGTTTGTATGGAACATTCCATAAGATCCGATTGTCTATATATTTTTTGGTGGGTTAGGGAAAAGAAGAAAGTGAGAAAATGGTCACCGCAATATTAGCGGTAACCATTTGATTTAAAGATGGGTATGTATATATGGTGTAATAAATACAGAAGACGAGAGCTAACTTTGTAGTCCGTTTTTGAGCCGTTCGCAAACATCCATAAATTCCAACTCTTCGACCAAATCGAGAGCCTCGAGATCCTCAAATCCCAAATCTGCAATCCAATCTACATGCTTCATTTCAGGCAAGGGGGTCACTACTTCTTCCCCATCCTCACCCTCATACACTTCGTAGGCCTCTAAGATAAGGCCTGTGGGCTTCATTCGAAAATAATGAAACCCATCCCCATTGACGATCACACCGTCTCTGGAATCCCCTGTCCAATACTCTTTGGCAAAGATGATTTCGTTTGTCATGGATTTGTGTTTCCTCTTTCCGGATCGACCTTTTGAAAGAAATGACCTTCTTCCATCTTATCAAAAAACTTCAAATTCGTCGGCCTGGTTTGCTTCCAAAGCAGGGAAATCACCTTACCGCGAACGTAACTGACCGGTACATGCCCCCATTCACGAGAATCCGTCGAGGCATCTCGATGATCCCCCATCACAAACACACTCTCCGGTGGCACAATATACTCTGTATCCGGTGACCACATGCCAGCCCCGTTCTCCGATTCACTGATAAGAGAATACTGCAAAAAATGCAGGGCCTCTCCAAAAGTCTCCCGGCGAAAAGTGCTTCCATCAGGCAGAATCAGAATCGATTCTTGCGGTACTGTCACCCCATTCAAGATCACCGAATGTCGTCGCACCTGCAAGCGATCCCCTGCAATTGCAACGACCCGTTTCACATATTCTGATTGAAGATCGTTGGGATAGCGAAAGACAACAATATCACCTCGAGCAATGGGAGTTTGGTTGCCCACCTCCACATGGGTAAAGGGAATCCAAATCCGATAACTTGCCTTGTGGACCATCAGCAAATCTCCCGGAAATAAAGTAGGCTCCATAGACACCGTGGTCACAAAATAGGGTGCTAAAAAGGACCAGCGAACACTGAGCATGAGGCCAGAAAAAAGAAACAAGCTCACCAGCAACTTGCGCACGTTCCATCCTGCAGAAGAGCGAACAGACTCCAGTCTCAATGCGGGCATGCAGTCCCTTTCTATAAATGTGTGATCAAAACCGGAATGTGAGCATGGTGCAAGAGCCGCTCTGTCACGCTCCCAATCAAGAGTCTCTCGAGAAGGCTCTTTCCTTTCTTTCCAATGACCAACAAATCCGCATCATGTTTCTTCGAGAACTCGAGAAGCCCATGGGCAATATCTCCGACCTCTTCCACAATATAGGTATGAACTTTCTCCGATGGAAATTGCTTGCCACATCGAGCTTTAATGGTGGTCAAACTCACCTCCACCTGATCTCGCATGGAATCCCACGCTTGCGCCAGCAAAGCGGTACTCGTCATGCCATAATGATAGGCAAGTTCCATGACCGTAAGGATATGCAATTCTTTCACTTGAGACGAATCAAATTGGGTAAAGAAAAAATCGAGAGAGTGTTGAGAGGATTTTGAATCATCAAATCCCGTGACCACTCGAAATGGACCTGTGTGCTGCATAAATTCGGGGCTATCTTTATAGACCAATACTGCACAAGGTGAATGGTCCACCACTTGGGCAGAGACACTCCCCAGATACCATTTTTGCAAGGGATTGAGCCCTCTCGAACCAATCACAATCAAGTCGATCTCATGGGTTTTTGCATAATTTACAATTTCATCTGCAGGTTGTCCTTCAAGAAAAACACCCCGTACATGCTGAAATCGATTCAATTGACTCTTAGTTTGACTCAGTAAGGCACTCGCATGATCACGAGCCATTTTTTGATATTCAGTATAGCTTGGAAAATTGAGTTCAGGTGTCAGCGGATTACAAAAGGGAATCGGTTCAAATATGCTGATTACATGAATTTCTGATCCTGCATAAAAGGGACCCCGTTGTAAAAATTGACAAGCATGTTCAGACTGAGCCGAGCCGTCTGTGGCAAACAAAATCTTCATCGCAACCTCCTGCAGCAGCTATACAATCATGTACTATTTTGTACGCAGACTCTTGTATAGCATATCGGCAATAAAAGAACCACAATTACCAGACATTTTTTACATTCCTTTCGTTGAAGCAAGCCCATGCTTGACAAGCCAATGGTGAATTTGATTTAAGAAACTATAGATCACACAACATAAGAGGCAAACTGGAAAAGAATACTGATTTTTCGAGCAATCTATCTGTATCCGTCATCCCCAGCGCCTGAAGGGCGCGTCGGGGATCCCCCTCGATCGCGGGAGATGCCCATACGGCCGAGGCGGCCTGGGCATGACAGAAATTATGCAGAACGGTTGAAAAATCAGCATTCTTTTCCAGTTTGCCTCTAAAGAAAAAATAAGGACCACTCCATGGGACCCTCTCGGTATCTACTCAGCGGGATGATAACATTGGGATTATATCAGCCCCAGCTTTTAGGCATTTCCTCCTCCGGATTGGATGCAAAGGCGCGATTTACACATCGATTACCCTGGATCACCCCAGAAGAATGGGAAACTACTCAACAAATCGCACCTCAACGATTTCAACTGCGAACCACACGCATTGTAGATCCAAAAATGTCCACTTTCGATGTACTCAACTCCCTTCCCTTGCTGCAACAAATGTCACCCTCTGCAGAAGAAAAATTTGCGAAAAGCACCCTCAACAACCCTGAAAAGACACCCGCTAACACACTAACCGATGGATATTCCCTTGGAACCTCTGCAGATACCAAACTGAATGTAATGGCAGCATTGGGACGAGCCTGCTTGAATTTGCCTCTTTTCCAGCACACAGGCACAATCAAAGTGAAGAGCCATTTTTTTCGGCATCACTCGGTTCCTCAGTTTGAACCTGTAAATCTGAAGACGTATGTCCGTGATCGATATCAAGATTTTCTCCGATATCACAAGACCAGCAAAATGGGATTTGAGAATGGAGAATTCTGCTCGACAGTTCTCATCGCGTTGGTGAATGCGCAAACGTATCAGATCAACGCCACAGCGGAGGAAGTTTATCCCAAGTGGGCTGAGTACAAATGGAAAGAAAAGCAGGCCTCCCTTCGACCCTTTACACCTCTATATGAAGAATCTTTTTATGCTTTTCTTCAAACCATATACACCTCTCTCGAAGAGAATGTCTCTACGATTTCGATCCAACGCGAACACGCCCAGGTATGCATAGATAAGTGCGAACAAATACAAGAACAACAAAGAATAGCCAAAGAAATTCGAGAGAAAAAAAATGCATCTGCGGCTGAAGAAGAAGTACTACTTGCCATTCCACCGGTAACCTCGATAGAAGTACTACGTGCGACTCCCTTGGAAGCACCCGTACAAGAAACAACTCCAATTTCCCCCATTGGCACATCCGTAGAGAGCAGGAGGCGAACCACCAGGATATGAATGAGACGCTTACCCTACAGCTAGATGAAATCTTGAAGACCCAGGCGGGAAATCCGTCTACCCATTGGTTGCAACGATTGGGGAGCCAGAGTGAGATCACCACCTCCCTGTGCTTTTACAACCGGTTACCGGGTCGGCTTATGGGCGTAGAGGCAGCTCAATATCTCCTCCCCCGTATCGACCCTCGCATCCAATGCCAGGCTTTGCATCCAGATGGAAGCCTACTGCTGGCTCATAGCCCGCTTTTACATGTGCAAGCCCCGATGGGATCCTTTCTCCTTGCAGAAGCTTGGCTGCGTCCCCTCATGGAAACCTTAAGCGCTATTACCACCCAAATCTCTCAATGGGAGGAGGTGCTTTCCCCCCACGGCATTCGCATTCTCTATCGAGCCCCTTTTGCGCTCTCCCCCTATTGTGCCCTGGAAAAACAGGCGGCTTTAGCGGGAGGCGCTCGCAATCATCGTTTGTTTCTTACGGATGGTGTGCGGCTGCATGCACTGCATTACCAGTGGATGGGCAGTTTGACCGAAGCGGTGAACCTCCTCCTGGAAGCTCTGCCCCCTACGATTAAGATCGAAACTGAGGTGACCTCCTTGGGCCAGGTACAGGAAGCCATCGAAGCGGGGAGCCACATGCTCTTGCTCCAAGATATGTCCCTGGCAGAAATCAAATTGGCTGTAAGAACCTGTCAGCGTCGGGTTTGGGTAGAGTGGGTGAAGCCATTTCGATTTCCGGAGGATGTGCCGATTTTGGTAGAATCAGGCGTACAGTTTGTCTCTACGACCTCGCTATTGTCTCCCCTGATGCCATGGCCCCTGTGCGTGGAAGTAAACACGCCTCAAGCTGTTCCTGCAGGAAGCCAAATACCTCCAATCGAGTAAGTTCATGGAAAAGTTCATGCCGACAGTCAGCAAACAACTTGGCCTGTACCATGCGCAGCCCCGCTTTTTTCAAGCCCCTCTCCAATCGAGCCACCCCTTTTGTACCCCCCACTGGGTCTTTAGATCCGCTCATAAGTAGAATCGGCAACTCAGAGGGGAGGCGAGACAAGCCCCCTTTGGCAAACAAGTCCCAGAGCCCATCCAGCAGATCGACCCACAGCTGGTTGGTACACCGAAATCCGCAAAGGGGATCTGCGATATAAAGATCCACCGCACGAGGATCACGGCTGAGCCAGTCAAAAGGGGTTCTCGCGGGAGAAAATGCGTTGTTATAGCTGGAGAAAGAAAGTTTCTCGAGTAACCAGCTCTTGCCGCACTTACCTTGGCGTATGGCTTCGAAACGTGCAGCAAGCCGCCCGCCCCATACCTCCACCAAATTGGGGAATGTGGAGCCCGAAAGCCAGAGGCTGGCGAGAGGTTCCGCCTTGGAGGCGAGATAAGCAAGGGCGATGAAGGATCCCATGCTGTGCCCTAAGATAATATGGGGCTGCTTTGGGTGCCGCCCTTGGATCCAAGCGCGCACCTCAGCCACCCGTTGCAACACGAACTCCCAACCGCGCTCATCGCCAAAATGCCCGAGTAAATCAACAGCTTGTGCGCCGTGTCCCGGATGGTTGTGAGCATAGACGCTGAAGCCGCGGAGAGCCAAAATTTCAGCCACTTCTTCATAACGCGCACTATGTTCCGCCATACCGTGCAAGATGTGCACCACCCCTCTTTCGTGGGATATGGCTTGCCAAAATCTAGCTTCAAAGGCACCTGCAACGTCCATAAATGGGAATAATTCAGCCATGATTTACGCTGCCTCCTGGAAATTCATTGACTTTCCCTCTGATTTTACTAAATAGATCAGCTCGACTCCATTTGGGGTATGTATCTTCTATACGAACAGACAGGTAAGTTGGAAAGGGTAAATGCGAGCACTATCCAAGCAAGAAGCCAGTACCATCGTAGAGATTACTTCTTCTATATTCAAACAAGGACTTTCGTGGGTTATGGAGGAGCGGGATTTGCAAACCGGCACCCTCCGCCGTACCCGATGTGCCAACGAACAGGCCGCTATTTTGCGTTTGCAGCTATGGCGCAAGGGCAAGACCGAGGAATTGTTGCGCGCCAATGGCGCCACCCCCGCCTATGCCCTGAAGCGCTGGCATGAAAATCCCAGCTGGAACGGGGAAGGGATCTGGGAATGGGCCCATACCCGTTGGTATGCGACGCGGGAGGAAGCCGAGGCTGCGCTGGAGAAAAAGACCCAAAGCGGAAAAACCTATACCATAGTTGAAACTCAAACAGCTGAAATTCCAGGTCATTTTACATTGGGGTAACCCATTTCTGGCAATTGACCGAAACCCAAAGGGTCTATATTTCTCTCGAATGGGGGGCCGTCCGATGGGTTTGTTTCAACTGCGTATTTTTCTAGTGATGGGCTTCTGTCTACCTGCCTGTAATAAAAAAGGCGCTGATTCTACAGCGACTGACCCCTCTACGACGGCAGCAGCTGTCCACGGGGCTACCACTACCACCACAACCACAGTTCCCTCAGCACCACCATCATTCGATACAGCCAATCTGCAGCCTGGCTTTAACAGCGCGCCAGGCGCTAAAGAAACAGGCTCAGATCCTGCCAATGTCATGCTACGTGTGCTGCATACCAACTACTATCGCCCCGTTTTCTTAAACCTCCTCGATAAGCCAGAGAACTTTGCGATCTACCAGCCCATGCCCATTAGGCAAGTACGGACAGGCTCAAGTAGCGGGCAAATTGACTCCTATTACATTGCAGGCCATGCCTATAGTACCCAATTGGCCTACCCCGATCACACCACCATGATGATCGCCTACCAGAGCGATGCCTCTGTCTTGGCGCCACCAAAGACCTACACCCGCATTTGGACAGAGGAGCAAACTCAAAATTATAATACTCTCTTTACACAATGCGGAGCCTTGTCCCACACAGGGATTACGGACACCGCTGCCACCATCAAATGCCAAGGACTGGGGGAAGCTGTATCCTCCTCCTTTGGCACCACCGCTTTCAAATACCAACAGCTCTTTGATATTCTGGGCGTCTTCTTTTGGAAACCTGTCCCTTATGGAGGCTTTCAATGTTTGGGGCATATCACAAGCAATGGGCAAGGCAACATGCCCGTTACCGAATTGGATGTAAATCAACAGTTTAACGGACTCGGTACCTCTCTCAACCCAAACATTACCGTATCTGCTATGTACTGTGTCAACAAGAGCTATGTTTCTCCGGGTAAGCAGGGGGAAGTCCTCTTTCAAAGTGCGGATAAAACGTTGGTGGTTTATTCCATCGTTCCCCAAGATGCCACGGGCTTTGCAGGTGGTAATCTGTTCTATGCACAATCGTGTCCATCCAAAGTTTTGGCCAATTGTCCGATTGCTGAGCCTGTTTATGTTTTGAATAAACAGTATTTGATTGATATTGGTACTATTGGTTCTTCCAACTAGTTGGACTTTTTCTTTTTTTCTTTTGTTTTCTTGGGCACCAGCTGCGCAGTTGCCCAAACCCTCCTTGCCTCGCAATGGGAGAGTGGAGATGTATTCTAGGATGACACGTCAAGGCCGGCGCTCGCTCGGGGCCTCCCACCCTCTCTCAATCGCAGAGATAATCTTTGTCAGGGAATCTAGAACGTCCGCTGCGCTTTCGACCCGGGTAGGGTCCCCCCAAGCGGCTGCCCTTGGCGCGTCATCCTAGAATACATCTCCACTCTCTCGCTGCTACCAATTCTCTGCAGCTACGGGAGAGCGGTGAGATTTCTTTCGGTTACCATGCGAGGGGCCAAGGGCAGCCAGGTAGAAGGGTCCCGACGGGTTGTAAATCGCAGCCTGGTTTTTACTGTCCATGACGAGGGTTGGCTCTGCGATTTCAAGAGTCGGGAAGAATCTGCCTGAGCGCCGGCCTTGGCATCTAACATGGTAGCTGAATGGAATTTCACCGTTCTCCCCTTGCGTAGCAAGGAAGGGTTTAAGGGAAAACTGCGCAGCTGGTTTCCCTTAGAAAACCAAAGCTGGTTTCCAGAAAAGAAAAGAAAAGAAACAACCACACACAGCTACGCTGTGTAGGTGGCGTTATACCTAGAAAAAAGCTAGAATAAAAGAATGGCAATAAGCCTAATCCGAGCAGGGTCATTAATAGCTGAGAGAGATGGATATACAAGAAGGCCCAATTACTGGGTTCTTACGCAAAATTAAGATTTCCTGGGTGGTGGCACTTGTCTGCCTAGGTCTCGTATTGGGACTTCGAAGCCCCTTGTCCAACCGATGGGCCCTTTCCTTTTTGCAAGGCTATCTCCAAGAAAGGGCGTATCTGACCCTTTCCTTTTCCCATTTTGAGGTCAGCCTGCTCCCTTTGTCCCTTCGCTTCGAAGATGTACAACTTGCCTATGACAGCCCCCTTGCCACCGCACCCATGGTAAAAGCAAAGGAAATCAAACTCCGAGCCTCTCTCCTCGGCCTGCTCCTCGATACTCGAGAGAAATTCTCGTTAACCACCCAAGATCTGGTGTTGCGTCTGGATTCCCCTCAGGATCTTCCTTCCCTCCTCAAGAAAAAGGATGCAACTCCTTCCGCTCCCATTCGAGTATCCCAGATCGATCAATGGATCCGCAGCTCCCCCCTCTCCGCACTCGATCTTCGAAATACAAGCCTCTATTTTTCCACACCATTTGGTGAAAACGCCTCAAAGGCACCGGACCTGCTCCGATTTTCCATCGAAGGCGCAGACCTTGCCTTCCATACCCACGCAGATGAGCCAAAAGGGCAAATGAAGGTCGGCGCCTTCTCTCTCTCCCGCGAGCATCTTCCCATTGTGACTCGAGCTACACTTGCAGCTAATATTCGCTATGAGATGGGGAGTTTCCTCTTCTCTGAAATCAAGTCTCCCGGACCGGATCTGACACTTGCTGCTACCGGCAGCCTCTCTCTACTTTCTGCGGATGATATCTATACCGGGATGGAAATTGTCACCCAAGGTCGGGTGGAAACGTCCTTTTCCTTTTTGGGTGGTCTTTTGGACCTCAAAAATACTGCAGGCACCGCAATCGCCAACACAGATCTGCGTGTTTTTGTACCGACAGTCGGGGAACCTGATTTGTCCCTCCAAGGGGATGCAGTACTCCGCAATGCCACCCTGGATGGCTACAAACTTTTTGATAGCACAGGGGCATTTTTCATCACCTTAAAAGGCATTGAACTTTCAAATCTAGAAGTGATTCAGCAGGGAAAACGTCTGGCTACGGGAGAGGGATACATCTCTTTTGCAGAGGATGTGGCGTATCGGTTTACAGGAAAACCAGACCAACTGGGATTTGTTCAACTCCTCGATGCCTTGAAGGTGTCTTTTTCTGCCGTGGATTTTTCCATCGGAAAAGGGAGTTTTTCCCTGGCTGGTACGGGCACTCCCTTTCTCATGGAGGTGAACGGAAAGCTCCCGCTTTCTCAAGTGCGTATGAAGGCGACAGCCTCTACCCCTCCTCAATCCTTTCCAGATCCGATCTGTCAAGCCGATCTGAAGCTCTCCATCGACGAAAAGGCCCTAAAAATCCACCAACGCCCTCTGGTATGCACCCTTCATACAGATACACATCCTCTGCAAAGCACAATTCAAACTGGGGGCATGATCTTCTTGGATGAGGAGCGCATTGCATTATCCTTCCAAAGCCAAGATTTTAACCTACAACTCGCACAAGCGACCTTTCAACTCCCTCTCTCCGGCAAAGGTCAACTGCACACCACCATCGAGGGCCCCTTCGAGAAGGTGATCGTCAAGAACCAGTTCGCGCTGAAGCAGATTCGCGTGAAAAATATACCAGTGGATCATATGACTGGTTTGCTCCAAATTCAAAATTCGAAATTTTCTTGGGGGCCCTTGCAGATTCAACCGGATGCAAAGATGCAAATTACATCCCCCAAAGGTTCTCTTGATTTTGATACGCACCAGTATGAATTTTTGGGCAAGATTTCTGATGTAACCCCTTCCTTTCTGAATGAGGTGTTTCAACTTTTCTCTCTTACGCCTCCGATTTCATTCGGAGTCCGTTCTTTTGCTGGAGAAATCAAAGGAAATTGGGAAGATTTCTTTCAGCTTAACGGAAAAGGCTCTATCCAACTCACCTCTTCCACGAAAGAAAAAATACCCATAGACTCCACAATTGCCTTTCAATTTCTAGGCAAAGATCGAAGCATTCTCCTGGAGGGCTTCGAGGCTACCACGGGAAACCAACAAGTGGCCGGCACGCTCTCAATGAAACGTCGACCCCTGACGGCTGCCCAACAAGCGGGAACCGAAAAATTGCCATTTCCAGGGGTTCCGCTCTACACCACGGATCGAATCGACCTGTCTCTACACGCGGTAGAGGGGAATGAAAAAGAGGCAATCCCCACCAAGACATCGGGGTCCTTTCCTTTTCTTGCTGCTTTTTTCCCTGGGATTCATGCCACGGGAAGCCTTCAAGGTACTTTGCAACTCACTGGTACCCCTCACAATCTACAAGGTGAAATTGACCTCATCACTCACCGCTTAGCGATTCAAGGAAAACGAATCTCCCCTCTTCATCTTAAGGGATTTATCCGACAATCCATTCTCGACTCTCATATCGAATATGCAGGCAATACCCTACAGGGCAGATTTTCTGTGGATCTGAAAAAGCCATCTTTCCCCTACCAAGGATTTGCCAATTTTGAAAATCTTGATTTTCGGTTCCTGTTCCCTTCTGCCTATGCAGAAAATCCTAGAAACTATTTTTATTTCACCGGCAACTTACAATTGTCGGGTTATCTCGTGGATATCTGGAAAACTTCCGGATTTTTAACCCTCTCCCAAGCACATCATGCAATTGCCTACGGGAATCACCTTGTCGATTTTCATCTGGCTGCACCCGCTACCCTCTTGTTGAATCAAGGGGTGGTCACCTACAAAGAAGATCAACCCCTTGAATTGGTGGGAGATGCTTTGCAGACCAAGCTGTTGTTGGGCAAAGTGGTGCTTCCCCATACGATTGAAGCTTCGATTTCCTCTCATTTAAATCTTTCTGTACTGTCCATTTTATTTCCAGACATTGAATCTTCATCTGGATACGCTTCCATCGAGACTCGCGTATGGGGTGGTATAGATGACTTACAATACCAGATCGATGCCAAAAGCGTGCCCATGTGGAAAGGGGCCTACACCCCGATCAGTGTCTTGCTAGCTAAAGCCCCTCCTCGGTTGGATGACATTGATTTTCATTTGTTATTTTCCAACGGAATTTTGGAAGTTAAAGAATTGCGCATGCGAAAGGGAGAAGGATGGATTCAAGCCAAGGGATCCTTTATTCCCTCTCCGGCTATCGAGTCTGCAGCCTCCCTCACTGTTTCCCTCGAAAATGCTAGGGTAATCCTCCCCGTCGCCTATATTAAGAACTTAGATATGGCAGTATCAGGAACCCTTTATATTGCAAACAAAGAGGGCAAACATTTTGTTTCCGGTGCCCTTCAACTGCCAAAATGCAATTCAAACAAAAATTTTGATCTGAAAGCAGAAATTATAGAAGCGCTTCGTTCCGAAAAAATTACCACGTCTACCACCTCTCTCGAATCCTCCGAATCCATCTACTATGACATTTCGTTGGTGAGCGACCGAACCATTAAAATTCAATCCAAAGATGTGAATTTGGTTGCTTCTGCTGATCTAAAGCTAAGTGGCAACAATCTAAAGCCCCTTGTGATAGGAGAAGTGACTCTCGATCGAGGAAAGTTTTACTATAAGAAAGAGTTCACAGTAATACGCGGCCATGCAACCTTTGATAATCCTGTGCAGCTCGATCCTCGGGTCAACTTGCTTGCACAAGCGACAGTTGGTAACTATCAGGTGGGTGTAGAGGTGGATGGGCCTCTCTCCGACATGACCATGCGAGTCTTTACAGATCCTATGGTACGAGACGATGGAAGCGCTATCACCCAACTGGATGCCTTGGTCCTTCTTTCTACAGGTAACCTACCTGAACCGGGCAAGCAATCGTTTCAATCTGGGGGAGTTGGAGCGAGCGAAGCCATCAACGCGGTATCCAGTCAGCTTCCCTTTACCCAAGTAGACGAACTGTTGGGCCAAAAATATCTCAATTTCTACATCGACATGACCACAGATGAAAACGGTGTCCCCACGCCTCGACTTAATGTACCGATCTACATCATAGAAGGAATCGATGCAGTGATACGTAGCACCCCTAACAAACAAGAATTTTCTGCTGAGGCCCCCTTAAACGAATCCGTCGCTATATCTGGCAACGTATCCAATGAGCAAAAAACCAGTACGCAAACCAACGGTCAAGCGACCAGTGTAAACAACCAGGTTCAACCTAACTTTACAGTAAAATTTAAGATTAATTTTAAATGAAAAACACACGAATCTACTACCATCTTATACTTATGCTAGCAGGTTTTTTCCTTTTCCATCCGCAACATATGTATGCTTTTTCCTACGAATGGACCACATCAGAGGATTTCCTATCAGAAGCACAAAAAAAAGAATTGAAAAAAAAATATCCAACTCTCCATAACGCAGAAGAAATTCAATCCTTACTACAAGAAGTCTCCGCCAAAAACATACTCCGAAATCTCTCCATAGGCCTGTATAATGGCAAGCTCTTGTTGGTAGGAAAAATAGGTAAGAGAATCAACAAAATCGAAGTTCAATCCACCATTCGCGATATACATTTATTGTCTTTTTCGATTGGAAAAAAATTCTCAAAAGAAATGGATAGTGAAAAAATCAGGCAACAAATCAAAACTCAGATTTCCCAATCACTTAAACAAAAAGGATATCCACATCCCACTGTCAAAATCGATACAAAATCTGATCGACAATCAGTGAATTATTTGATTTCGATTGAAGAAGGTGCGCCTTGTCGCATCCAAGAGTTCAGCCTTCCAGAGGAAACAAGAAAACGATTCAAGTGGAAGTGGCAAAAAGGCGATATTTGTGACATCGATTCATTGCAAGAAAAAATTGCCGAAAGGAAAGAAGAGCTACATGCGGATGGATTTTCCCAGGCAACCCTAGACATTGATCGGATTGAATACAGCAAAGACGAATATTCTGCCCATGTGTACCTGGATGGATATTTAGGCACCCAACATCGATATGTTATTCGAGAGGAAAATTCGAATGTAATCTTGGATTTCCTTCATATTCAACCCATTAAAGTAGAGGCTCTTTCCCAAGACTTTACCAGCGTGGAATCCGATATCATTCGCTACTACAAAGAAAAAGGATACTCCGAAGTTCAAATCAATGAGACGATCCAAGAGAAAAAAGGGGAGTGGAGTATCCTTACGACATTCGTAGTAAAAAAAGGGATTCGCTATACAATCTCGAGTGTCGATTTTCAAGGCAACAAAAATTTTCCGTCAGACATGCTGTTGGAAAAAATAAATGTTTCTTCTTTTTTGCACACCCGTCCTGCCTTGCATGAGGGAGAGATCGACAGGTTAAAAAATAATCTACGTAACTTCTATCAAGAATCAGGATACTGGGATGTCAACATCAAAGAGCCTCGCATTGGGAAAGAAAAGACAACAGGCAAGGCTCATCTCTCTTTTTTCGTCGAAGAAGGACTTCGCTATCAAGTCGGGAAAATATTTTTATCTGGGAATCAAAACATCCAAGAAACAGATATCCTTAGTAAGCTCTCTATTCAGCCTGGTTCAATTATCCCGAAATCTTCGATTGTGAAGTCAAAAGAAATAATCAGCACCTTGTACCTCAACCAAGGATATTTATATATAGATGTCAAAGAATTTTTATCGGTTCAATCGACTCCAACGGAGGTGGAGGTATTCATCACACTCCACATTCAAGAAGGACCTCAGGTACACTTTGGAAAAATTTCCATCCAAGGTTTAGAAAAAACTGTCGAAAAAGTGGTAAAGCGAAAGCTTCTGTTTGCGACCGGGGATGTTTTCTCTCAGGAACAAATCGCAAGATCAAGATCAGCACTTATGAGTTTAGGTATTTTTAACACCATACAGATCATTCCCAATATCCAACAGCAATCCAAAAAATCCCCGGTGATCGATGTGGATATTCAACTGATAGAGGGAAATGCCGGTACTTTTTCTTTTGGACCTGGCTACAACCTTTATAGTGGATTTGCCTATACAGGTGAAACTGCCTACAACAATCTGTGGGGCACCGGTCGACGCATTAGTTTGCGAGGGGGAATCAGTGAAGAAAAACACCAACAAGATATCAATGATACCAAAAGCTCAAAAGGCGACACTCTATTAGGTCGAAAAGTGGGAATCGGATATCTAGAGCCCAATCTAGCAGATGGGCCTTTGGACCTCTTGCTGTCTGTCAGTCACAGCGGAACAGCAGATGACATCTGGCAACTCAGCTATATTTTTGAAAGCTCCCTTCGCTATCCTATCGAGATGTTGCCTTTTAGTTGGGTAGATCTCTTCTATCGACTTCATTATGAAAAAGACAAGGGTTCTCAACTTCAAGAAGATCAATTGGTATTGACAGGAAATACCCGTGTAGCTGCCATTGGACTTCGATTTCACACCGATACTCGCGATAATAAAGGCTGGCCTACCTCCGGCGTCTTTTTGGCCTCAGAGGTTCAGCTTTCTCATTACGCATTGTATAGTCAATATCAGTTTGAACGATATAATTTTCAAAGCAGTCATTACCTACCTCTATTCTCAGATTTGGTACTTGCCTATGGCATGGATATGACGCTGTATCAAAATATCAATCGAAGTGGTGATGATCCTAATATTTTGCCTTCTGGCAACAGATTGCAACCAGGAGGCGCTGATCGTGTTCGAGGGTTTGCTAGACCACTCGGTGCCTTCGTGCAAACACCTGGGACAGAAAATAGCACCAATATTTTGGGAGGATCCCAAAGTGTCGTACTTAAAACTGAAATGAGATACCAAGTAAAACCCAACAGTTGGGGACTTGCTCTATTTCTAGATGTAGGTAATTCTTTCTTTACTGAAAAGGAACTACGTGATTTTCAAAAATTTTATGACAATCAACCTATTGATGAAAAAACAAATCAAAAAAAGATCCCCCCTTCCATCGGGGATAATTATCGATACAACGTATCAAGCTTGTCAAAAAATCCAAAAGAACTCTATACCAAAAACTTTGCCTCCTCCGGTGTTGCCCTTAAAGTATTAACCCCATTAGGGGCCCTCAACGTAGCGATTGCGTGGCCCATTCATGAACCGTCCTCTGTGGGTTGTCAAGAAAGTGGGGCTTGTTTGTCACGAGCCAGCAAATCTACGCGTTGGTATAAGAAGTACCAGCTGGAGCTGAATATTGGAGCTGAGTTTTAATGACAGACTTTTCGCTCCTTCAACTCCATGGACTTTTATTTAAAAAATCCTTACGAACTCATTTTTATCAAAAATACATGGATGCAATTTCAACCTATTATTTTAATTTTTTGTCCAATGAACCTATATTGTCACAATATGAAGAGGTCCTTGCTGGCGTAGTGCCCGATTTGCTCCCCTGGTGGATGCGGTTTTCTTTTGAAAAAATTCGTCTCCTTGCCTTCATGCCCACCGTGCCACAATGGCTGCAACAGTCGAGCTACAATCTGCTGTTGCAAAAGGAGTTGGAGGCAGATTTGCTTGCCGAACTTGAAGAGAGTGTGCGGAAAAAAGAGATCACATGTTCCATCTCCGATCTACATGCACTATGGCCTCCCATCTGGATGCGATATCAAATCAGTCCTCGACTTCTTGCCTTTTTTCTCTCTGGGTGTGCAGAGGATCCCACAGGAGAAGAGGTAAGTCGCGAGGTAGATGTTTGTATTTTTTGGGGTATCCCTACAGAAAATATTGTAATGGCTTTATCTACCATCACAGAACCTATCCACTATGGAAAAGCAGCAGATATCGTACGGCCTCTGCTCCCTCTTGGATAGTGGTACACCTTGCAAATTTGGGGAGTTCGGGCTATATTTCGCCCTCTTTTTACTTGAAGGAACGCAAATGAAAAAAATCGCTTTGGTAACAGGTAGTTCACGTGGCATCGGGGCTGCGTGTGCAAGAAAATTTACAGAATGCGGCTACCGGGTTGCCATCCACTGTGGCAACAGCCGTGCACAAGCGGAGGCTTTGCAAGCTGAGCTACCTGAGTCCCATGTATTTCAAGCGGATCTTTCTGATCCTGCTGCTTGCGAAAACTTGATCAAGGAAGTGAAAGAGGTCATGGGTGGAATCGACGTATTGGTAAACAATGCGGGAATGTCCATCGACCAGGTGATCACATTTGCAAAACCAGAGGATTTCGATCGTTTGCTTTCCGTCAATGTGCGTTCTGTATTCTTACTGACGAAACTCGCCTCTAAATTGATGATTCGAAAAAAGAGCGGGGTGATTTTGAATCTTTCCTCCGTTGTTGGGTATCAAGGCAACGCGGGACAATCCATGTACGCAGCAACCAAAAGTGCGATTACTGGATTCACCAAATCTGTGGCCCAAGATTTGGCTCCCTTTGGCATCCGATGCAATTGCATTGCCCCTGGATTTATCGAAACAGATATGACCATGGCCTTGGATCCAAAAGTTCAAGAGAGCATTTTGGCTCGTATACCCATGAAACGCTTGGGCACACCGCAAGACATTGCGAATGCAGCTGCCTTTTTGGCTTCTGATGACGCTGCCTATATCACAGGTACTTCTTTACATGTCAATGGAGGCATGTACCCTACATAACCGAGGAAAAGGAGCGAGTATCCCATGTCCACCCAAGCAGAAAAAATATTTCTTGTTAGTATGGGCCATGCATTTCCTCCGCATGCCATTCCCAATGAATTTTTTGAAGAATTGGGAATAGGATCCTCCGCTCAATGGATCGTAGAGCGTACAGGCATCGAACGACGCTACTCCGTTTTGCATCCAGACACTCTTCGCAAGCTCCAAAACAAAACGCTCTCGTACGTTGACGTTTTGCGAGACTCTGCCCTTGGGATGTCCATCCCTCAATTTGCAACTGCACCTTGGCAGATGGCAATGAAAAGAGCGCACGCAACCTTGAATCCCGAAGTTGTGATCTGTGGGACCTCGATTCCAGACTATGACATTCCAGCTAATGCAAGCAGCATTGCTGCTCATTTGAAGCTGAGCAGCTTTTGCTTTGATGCCAACTCGGCATGCAGTTCTTTCCTTACGGATCTTCTCATTGCCAAGGGACTTCTTTCCTCTAAGGCTTTTTCTACCGCTGCGATTTTTACACCGGAACGCTACTCCATTCGATTGGATTATACGGATCGAAAAAGTTCCTTTCTGTTTGGAGATGGATCTGCTGCTACCTATCTCACGCGAGCAGTAAAATCTAAAGGATTCGAAATTCTCGATGTACGTATGCAATCCGATGCTTCTGGATACGAAAGTGTGCAAATTCCGGTGGGAGGATGTTTTGATCAAAATGGCGCTGCAGTGCAAAGATTTGCCATCAAAAGAACCTGCGAGAGTACCCTCGATATTTTAAACCAGAACAGTCTTGACCTTTCGCAGGTGCAATACTTTGTGGGTCACCAAGCCAACCTGCGTATGTTGCAATCTGTGTGCACCAAATTGGGGATTTCTGACGATCAACACTTGTACAATGTTGACCAATTTGGCAACCAAGGGGCCGCTGGTGGCCCCATTGTGCTTTCGCAAAACTGGGATCGATTTGTTTCCGGGGACCTGGTGGTGATGACTCTTGTGGGTGCAGGGCTTACCTGGGGATCTGCGCTGCTGCGCTTTCAATAAGTCAAGAATTTCGTAACTACCCAGGTAGTTGCTTCTTCTTCTTCTTCTTCTTCTTCTTCTTCTTCTTCTTCTTCTTCTTCTTCTTCTGGAAACCAGCTGCGCAGTTTTGGCTGCGCCTTCCCTCGGCGCTACGCTCGATGCTGATGCAAGCATCGCATCTCTC